>CANBSW010000019.1 GCA_947372235.1 Chitinophagaceae bacterium
TGGAAATTACAGTGTAACTGTAACCAATGCGAGCGGTTGTTCATCAACTTCAACTGCAACAGTAGTTACGGTTAATCCAACACCTGCTGCAAATATTACTGCAAGTGGTGCAACTACATTCTGTTCAGGTGGTTCTGTAACCTTAACCGCCAGTACAGGAAGTTCATATTCGTGGAGCAATGGGGCAACAACTTCAAGTATTACTGTTAATACAACTGGAAATTACAGTGTAACTGTAACCAATGCGAGTGGTTGTTCATCAACTTCAACTGCAATAGTAGTTACGGTTAATCCAACACCTGCTGCAAATATTACTGCAAGTGGTGCAACCACATTCTGTTCAGGTGGTTCTGTAACCTTAACAGCCAGTACAGGAAGTGCATATTCATGGAGTAATGGAGCAACAACTTCAAGTATTACTGTTAATACAACTGGAAATTACAGTGTAACTGTAACCAATGCGAGCGGTTGTTCATCAACTTCAACTGCAACAGTAGTTACGGTTAATCCAACACCTGCTGCAAATATTACTGCAAGTGGTGCAACTACATTCTGTTCAGGTGGTTCAGTAATCTTAACTGCCAGTGCAGGAAGTTCATATTCATGGAGTAATGGGGCAACAACTTCAAGTATTACTGTTAATACAACTGGAAATTACAGTGTAACTGTAACCAATGCGAGCGGTTGTTCATCAACTTCAACTGCAACAGTAGTTACGGTTAATCCAACACCAGTTGCAAACATTACTGCCGGTGGTGCAACCACATTCTGCTCAGGTGGATCAGTAAGCTTAACAGCGAGTGCGGGAAGTTCCTACTTATGGAGTAACGGAGCTACTACACAATCTATTTCAGCAATTACTACCGGCTCATATAGTGTAACTGTAACCAATGCAAGCGGATGTTCATCAACTTCAGCTGCTACATCAGTAACCGTTAATCCAACGCCAGTTGCAAATATTACTGCGGGTGGTGCAACCACATTCTGCTCAGGCGGATCTGTAAGCTTAACAGCGAGTGCGGGAAGTTCATACTTATGGAGTAATGGAGCTACTACACAATCTATTTCAGCAATTACTACCGGCTCATATAGTGTAACCGTAACCAATGCAAGCGGCGGATGTTCATCAACTTCGGCTGCTACATCAGTAACCGTTAATCCAACACCAGTTGCAAATATTACTGTCGGTGGTGCAACCACATTCTGTTCCGGTGGATCTGTGAATTTAACAGCGAGTGCAGGAAGTTCCTACTTATGGAGTAATGGCGCAACTACTCAAGTAATCAATGTAATTTCAGGTGGTTCTTATAGTGTAACAGTTAAGAATGCAAGCGGCTGTTCATCAACTTCTACTGCAACATTGGTTACTGTAAATGCTGTACCGACAGTTCCTGTAATTACAGTTGTCAATAATTGTGGAAATTCCGTACTAACTACAAATGCTTCAGGAAATATATTATGGAGTAATAATGTAACTGGTTTAACAAATTCAGTTACTTCTTCCGGAAATTATTCAGTTACTGTTACCAATGCATCAGGTTGCAGTGCAACTTCTGCTCTGGTTGCTGTAACCGTAAATTCTATCCCATCAGTAAATACGATCACCGGGAATACAACCGTTGGAGTTAACGTAACCTCACAATTATCAAATACAACCCTTGGGGGTGTTTGGAGCAGCAGCAATGCAAATGTTACTGTTTCATCAACAGGATTAATAAAAGGAATCACCGGCGGAACGGCTACAATCAGTTATACAGTTACCGGTACCGGCGGATGTAGTAATGTGTCAACTGTAATTGTTACCGTAAGTTCTTGCACAACAAGCAGTCTTACATTACCGGTAATAACGGTTAATGCACCTGATTTCTGTAATAAAATAACTTTAACGGCATCTACAACAGCTGCCGGTGCTACTTATAAATGGACTTTGGGTACTGCTCAGGTGGGTAACACTGCAGTTCTTAGTCTTGGTCAATCTAATGCTGATGGAATTTACCAGGTTAGCTACACAGTACCTGGTGGATGTACCAGTGGTGTAGCCAGCTATAACTTCCAAAAACAAAACATGATCAGCAGTTATACATTATTGGCAACAAGTTATATAGGATTGGGTGTTAATAATACAGTTGCTTCAGGAAGTGTGGGAGTAACATCCGCTTGGGGATGGATGAGTTTGAGTACAAATGATTCAATTTCTTCTCCCGGTTCTTTTGTAAAAGCACCATGGATTGGACGTTATGGATGGAATATCAGTATTGCAAATCCAATTTATGCTGCAGCTACTGTTACATTGCCTACCATGTATTTTGATGTTCTAAGTACTTCTGGACTTTCAGATATTTCAATATCTCAAACAAATTCTACAATAAATGGTAATTACAAAAATCTGACCATTAAGAAAGGAATTAAAGCAACGATTACCGGCTCTAATTTTGGTAAGATCAGAATTGAACAAGGTGCTCAGGTAACTTTCACCTCTGCTACTATTACAGCTGATGAAATCAATGTTGTAAAAGGACCAAGAAACGGATATAGCTATGTAAGATTTGCGCAGGATACCAAAGTGATGGTAAGCGGTAAAGTTACTGTTGGCAGTCAGGTATATATTAACCCTGATAATAAGAAAGTTAGTTTCTATATGGGCGATAACAGTACTGACAGGGAAGGATTCAAAGTAAAAGGAGGTGATACCAGAGTAACTGCCAATATCTATATGCCAAACGGAGCCCTAAATGTTACAGGCGGATACAGATATGGCGATTATGGTAATGGTTACGGAGATTGTGATAAGGATGATGATGATGATGTATATTATGGTCAGGGTAATAATTATGTTTATATGACCGGTACTTTTATTGCTGATGAAATTGATGGTAATGGTAAGAATGTGATCTGGAACAGTTTTGATTGCAGTGCAGCACCAGTACCTGTCATTTACAGCACCAGTTCTCTTGCTCCTGTTACACAACAGGTAATATCTGCCAGTGCTGAAAAAGCAATTACGGCTTCTATAACTGAAGAAGAACTGAAAGTAACTGTAATGCCAAATCCAAGTACAACCTATTTTACGCTGAAATTCGAAAGCAAGTACGAAACCCCATTAAATCTGAGGGTTATGGATGCAAGTGGAAGAGTAGTTGATGCAAAAACTAGAATAGGTTCAAACAGTACATTACAAATTGGTTCTAACTATTCAAGTGGTACTTATTACGCGGAAATTACTCAGGGTGGTAACCGTAAAGTAATTCAATTGATTAAAGTGAGAGGCTAGGCTGATCTTAATAAACTGAATGTATTAAAAGGCTACCAGATTGGTAGCCTTTTAAATTGTACGTAACCCTTAATGAATCATCTGGCCTATCCAAAGAATTGAAAAAAATGTTTAATTATTCTGTTTTAATGATCATACATATCAGATGAAACCTGTTCCCTGTTTATGACATTTTACTAAAGGTCTGTTACTGTTAAGCGAAAGGATATTTTTTTGCCCAAACGTGTAAAGTTTTTTGTAGTACTTAGACTACAAAAAAACCTGCAATTACCACGACTTATTTCGTTTCTGACTATTTTCAACCCCATTGAGAATCTGTTAATTTACATATTAGAAAAATATGAAAGTCTGTTGTTTAATAAACTGTTTAATTTGTGTAACAAAGATCAGTGTTATCGAATGCGAATATTAAGCGCAGATTCATTTGAGTTTTACGAAATTAAATAGACTGCAATTGATTCGAATACTGACATTGAATGAGTATATGTGCATTAGGCTTATTAAATCGGTTCTCAGGAAGCTTTTCTAATTGTTTTATGAACGCATTCACCGGAGTGTATGTGTGAGGGCGAAAGGTTTGGGAGTTTTCTGTTATAGCAACAAAACAGATGTATTTCTTAAATTGGTAATCGTGCAGATAAAGTTATTATTGGTATTTGCAAATAAAAAAATGCAAGAACCATACTGACCTGCCAATGTTGATTTCTTAATAAGCCAAAAATGAAAACCAAATTATCGGAAAGGGAGGAAGAAGTTTTTAAACTTATGATCAAGGGCAAATCTAATATTGAGATTGCAAAGAATTTATTAATTAGTTCAAGTACGGTCAGTACTTTTAAAAGAAGGATTTTTGAAAAGAAAGGCTTTAAAAACAATATGGAAATGATCAAATATGCAATAGCTAAAAATAAGGTATAGGGAACATATTTTGTATCATTTTCTTTCTATATCAGGTAGGAGATATTTTGTAATGATATTTTTTTACTGAAAATGGATAATCAGGTAATTGAACAATATTTATGTTGAATACATTTATTACTACGTTTCTTGTAACAAGGATTTATAAATTGTTGCTGTGTTTTATATTATCTTATAATAATTAAGGGAACAATTTCTTTAATGATATTCCGGTAAGTTTATTTTTAAGATCTGTTGATAACCCAATTAAAAAGGATGGATCAGGTATTCGAATTTTTCCGAAAGCTAAGCGATGTTTCAGACTGGCCTCCGCGTTGGCATTGTGGAAAGTGGAGTGAATTTCATGGGTGGTTGTATATAATCAGCGATTTGTTAATCTGGTCGGCATATTTTGCAATTCCTATTGTTATAATAAATTTTATATCAAGAAAGAAAAATGCACGATTTGTAAAACTCTATTTTTTATTTGCTGCTTTTATACTTTCCTGTGGTGCCGTTCATTTTCTAGACGCTATCACGTTTTGGATCCCTGTTTACAGGATCAGTGCTTTGGCACGATTTATTACCGGGGTTTTCAGCTGGATAACAGTATTTTATCTCATCAAAGAACTTCCCCGTGCTTTTGCTTTAAAAACGCCTCAGGAACTGGAAAAAGAGATCGAACAAAGAAAAGAGGCAGAAGAAAAGATCAAACAGTTGAATGTATCCCTTGAACAGAAAGAAGCTATCATTTCATCCGAACTGTTTCAATATAAGTATGCATTAGATGAGTCCTGTATAGTTGTGATTACGGATCAAAAAGGGGTCATTAAATATCTTAATGATAATTTTTGCAAAATATCTAAATATAGTTACCAGGAATTATTAGGTCAGGATCACCGCATCATCAATTCTGGATATCACCCTAAAGAATTCATGAAACAATTATGGTCAACAATTGCCAATGGTAATATCTGGAGAGGAGAGATCAAGAATAAAGCGAAAGATGGAACATTCTATTGGGTGGATACAACAATAGTTCCTTTTTTAGATAAGGATAAAAAACCTTATCAATATCTGTCCATCCGGTTTGATATCACAGAAAGAAAAAAAGGGGAGGAGTCGCTGGTATTTAAGACAAATGAACTTGCCCAGTTAAGTTCCTATCTGCAAACTATAAGGGAGGAAGAAAGAAAAAATATTGCCAGAGAAGTGCATGATGAACTGGGACAATTGGCTTCTGCAATTAAAATAAATTTTGATTGGCTTGCTCCCAAAACAATTCCTTTGGATAATCTGGCGGCAATAAAGATCGAGCATACTAACAAAACAATTGACCTATTGATCTCAACCATCCGGAAAATGGCTTCAAGACTGCGGCCAAGTATCCTCGATGATTTTGGACTTGTTGCAGCTTTGGAATGGCATTGCAGAGAATTTCAAAATGTAAATGGGATTCAATGTACCTTTATAGCTGATTTAAAGGATGAAAGTCTGGATCCAGTTATGGCAACAGAACTGTTTAGAATAACGCAGGAATCATTAAACAATGTGAGAATCCATTCAGAAGCAGAAAAAGTTTCAATAAAGCTGACTGAAAGTAACGGGAATGTTTTTCTTACAATAACTGATAATGGTATTGGATTTGATACGTCAGTTAAAGAAAATATTTTGGGCCTTATCGGGCTTAGAGAAAGAGCTTTAACACTGGGGGGACAATTGGAAATAAGTAGCAATATTGATGAAGGGACCACTGTTTTTGTAACTATACCCAAAAGATGATACTATGAGAATTTTAATTGCAGATGATCATACCATTGTCAGGGAGGGAATCAAAATGCTTCTCACCGAATCCTACCCATTGGCACAAATCATTGATGTTTCGGATGCGGTAGACCTGATGAAATTGGTTTACAAAGAAAAATGGGATGTAATTATCTGCGATATTTCAATGCCACCTGGTGATTCGGGTTTGGATGCCGTTAAACAAATCAAAGAATATGCTCCTAAATTGCCCGTGATTATTTTAAGTATGCATGCCCCGGAACAATATGCAGTAAGGGCAATAAAAGCCGGAGCTATGGGATATCTTACTAAAGGAGCCGCAACACTGGAATTGGTAAAAGCCGTAAATACGGTGTTAAATGGAAAAAAATACCTTAGCCCCGATGTGGCGGATGTATTGGCCGATGCATTTGAACATATTAATAGTTCCCAAACAGTAGAAAGCCTTTCTGACCGGGAGTTCGAAGTTTTCAAATTATTGGCTTCAGGAAAATCTATTTCTGATATTGCAAAACAGCTCATTTTAAGTACCAATACGGTAAGTACATTCCGTGCCCGTATATTTGAAAAAATGGGATTCCATAATAATCTGGAACTTATACGTTACGCTGTAGATAATAATTTGATTTAAACAATTACTCATAAACAATTACAGTTTCTATTCGTTATAACCTGAAAATACATCATGTCGTACACTCTTCCGATTCCCAAAAATGAACTGGATAGGGTAATCAGATTATCAGATTATGATCTTGATTATTCAAGTCTCCAGAATAATTTTAAAGACCTGACCAAATTGGCGGCAAAAGTGGCTGGTACAGAAATATCTCTGATCAATCTGATCGATTCTTTTACACAATGGACGGTTTCAAATTTCGGATTAGATCTGGATCAAATGCCCAGAGAGGATTCTGTGTGTCAGTATACGATCGTATCAAAAGAATCTTTTGAGATAAAAGACCTTTCAGCCGATGAACGTTTTCATGATAAATTTTATGTAACGGAGCCACCAAAACTTCGTTATTATTTTGGTGTGCCACTTCAAACAAATGAGGGCTTAAATATTGGCGCATTGTGTGTACTGGATAAGGTTGGAAAAGAGATCACCCCTGAAAAAGTAGAATTACTAAAGATCATTGCCGATGAAATCGTGAATAGGTTAAATGCTTTACAGGTAATAGAAGGGTTGAGAAGCAGGGTAAAAGAAGCGGATGAAACACGAAAAAGAGTAGCTCATGATATACGCGGTCCATTGGGTGGTATCATCAATCTTGCCCAACTGATCAGCGAACAAGGGGATAATAATAAAATGGATGAGGTTTTGATGTTTATCAATATGATACAGAAAAGCGGCAATTCACTTCTTGAACTTGCTGACGAAATATTAAGCATAGATAAAAAAACGCTTATTACAAGTTCCACCCAGCCCAGTGAACATGAATTTAGCCTGGTCTCATTTAAAGACAAACTTGAGAAACTATATACCCCACAGGCTTTGAATAAGAATATCAAATTCACTATACATACTTCTGCAAAAACAGAGCAAAAAACTTTTTCAAGAAACAAATTGCTTCAGATAACAGGAAATCTTATTTCCAATGCAATCAAATTCACCCCTGATCAAGGTTCGGTTAATGTAGATCTGGACCTGGCATTAACTAAGAATAAACAAACACTTACGATCAAAGTATCTGACACCGGTGTGGGAATTGACGAGAAAACCATTGGAACCATTCTAAATGGTTCTGCAACTACTACTGAAGGAACTAATGCAGAACAAGGGTACGGTTTTGGATTGCCATTGGTTCGTCATTTGGTTTTGGGATTACATGGTACTATGAACATACATTCCAATCCTAAGGAAGGTTCCACCTTTGAAATCATGATTCCTCAAACCTGATCTCTTGATTTTTAGCCCAATTATACCATTCTGGTTTGTACAATTGTAGTGTTGTAATTTGCAGATTATCAATTGATAAAGTATACGTTTTTTGAGTTTGACAGCCATTGCTGATCCTTTGCTTGTAGTCTCTCAACTACATAGTATCAATTTGCTGCTACTTTTCTTCCTGAATAATGTTATGTCAGTATTTTATACCGGCTACTGATTTGCTTTCAATTGCATTACTTTTTTTGCATTCTGAATCTACTGATTAATCACAATTCAATCTATTTCTTACCTGGGCTCCAATTAGTCTCTTTGTATCAGCAAATCGAACTAAGCAAATCACGAATTGTAAAGCAGGGAGTCATGAAAAACTTAGTAACAAATCTGAAAAGAAGAAATGTAAAGATCGAGAACAGGTTTATAACTGTTTTACTCTTTACATTCTTTTTGGTTGCCTGCAGCAAACAAGCTGTGCAGCCTGTTCAGCAAGCTGTTATTACAACCGCTGCTATTGCTGCACCTGTTGTTACAGGGTTTCATTTAAATACCAGCACCGTGGTTTTGCTCGAAGATAATGCAGGTGTAAACGCTCTTACTTTAGACTGGATTGGTAAAAGCGCAGAGTATACGGTATATACAATTGAAGCTGCCGTAAGTGGAACCGGTTTTACAAATCCGATAGAACTGGGAACTACAGATCAAAACAGTTATGGCTTTACTGTTGCAGGTCTTAATAAATACATGGTTAAGCTGCTTTGTGTAAATAACACTGGAAAGGTAGATATAAGAGTAAAAGCAAATCAGGATCACAGTAGCTCAGCTCCAATGTATAGTCAATCCATTGCGTTAAATGTTACTACCTATGCCATTTATGCAAGCTACGATGATGCCCACCTCTTCAGAATTCCAGGAAACTACCAAAGCTGGAATTTAGCTACCGCTCCTAAAATTGTAGCTGACAGTAACAGTATAGAATATGAGGGATTTATCAATTTCAATACAGCTTTTCCTCAGTTTTTGATGGTGAAAGCCAACACCTGGGATCCTATGAAAACATATGGATATATCGGTGCAGGTAAATTTGGATTTAACGGAACTATGTTGAGCATATTTGGAGGTGCAGGTGCTTATTTACTCCAGGCAAACACCAATGCAAACACATTCAAGTATACCAAAATAAATAATTGGAGCCTGAATGGCACTGCCATTATTCGCTATGATGAGGTTGATCCTGTAATGACCAAAGAGAGTAGCAGTTTGGTATGGAGTCTTACAGCAGATATGCTAATAGGTAATTTCCGTTTCAGGGCAAATGGAACAGATGTTATCAGCTTCGGACAAAAAACAGATGGGGTCAATGGCACACCAGGTTATACCGGCGCCAATATTGAGATCAAAGAAGCCGGTAATTATACAATCAAATTAAACCTGCAATTGGCCGGTAATTATACTTACAGTATTACAAGGAATATCGTTCAATAAAACAGATAAAAATATTTACGAACCCTTCAATTAAAGATCATGATACGGAAAACACTGGTGGTAAATGATGACAGCATTCTGTTATTCATCACAGGAAAAATGTTAAAGGTCTCTGATTTCTCTGAAAGGATTGTTACAGCACCTAACGGAATGATCGCTCTTGAATATTATGAAAATGCAGTTAAGAATGGCATTGCTGTAGTAGATGATGCTCCTGAATTCATTTTTCTGGATCTGAATATGCCTTATATGGGTGGACTTGAATTTCTGGAATTGTTTACCCAAAAATATGCAGCCATATTCCCTCATGTCAGGATAGCAATATTGTCATCCTCAGCAGATGACCGTGAAGTAAATGAGGCCAGGAAATATGATATGGTGATCGATTTTGTTGAACAACCCATGAGCATCAAAAAGCTGGAAGAATTAAAAAATAATTTTTTAAATAAACAGGAGACCGGTTTTCATAAAAGAAATACAATGGCAGAAATGAGTTTGTAAGCATGTTTGCACAATTGTACTAACCGGTATTTTAACATCCTATATCCATAGCGCCCATTCCCCCCGATGGGCGCTATTTTATATATGGAACTCCGAAGATGAATTGATTAGTGAAGTTGTGAAAAAATAAAACCGGGAAGTATCATCGCTTATAACACTCTTTTTATTTTCTTATACTTCTTCAAACCAATATGATACTCAAATGTTATAGGTTTGCAATCAGGAAACCGTTCACTATGAAACATTCTCAAACTATCGGTATTGTTGCATCATTGGCTCTGATCGCTATTTGTTTTTTACCATGGAGTTTTATCGCAAGCCAGCAGATCACTGTCAGCGGGTTTTATGCAGAGGGAACCAATTATGGTAAGCCCGGTTTGTTCAATATGGCTATGTGTGTGATCATGTTGGTGATGTTTCTTGTTCCGGCTATCTGGTCTAAACGAACCAATGTTTTTATTGCAGCCTTTAACCTTGCATGGTCTGTACGCAATTATTTATTGCTCTCTTCCTGTATGATGGGAGAATGCCCCGATAAGAAACCGGCTTTGTATATTCTGGTTGGATTATCTGTTCTTATTCAGGTAATGACTTTATTACCGAAGATGGATGTGAGTAAGAAAGGGGTGTGAACAGATGAATATTGAACAGGGAACAAGAAACAATAGATTTCCCCTCATCGCTTGCGAGGAGGGGTGTCCAAGCGGCTTAGCGATGGGGTTTGAATTTTAAGCACAACTGATAAATAAATCCTTCAATATTCATCTGTTTTAAAGCGCTCAGGCCGCTCCAGCATCTCAACCGTTCCACTCCGTAATCCGTTCAAAGCGTTTCCAATGCTTTCTCAATCATCCCTACACATTCCAATATCTGTTCTTTGGTGATTAACAACGGTGGTGCAAAACGGATCTTATCACCATGGGTAGGTTTAGCCAGCAAACCAAGGTCTTTCAACGCCAGACAAAGATCCCAGGATGCATCAGGGTTTGTATGTTTGATCACAATTGCATTCAGCAATCCTTTACCGCGTATCGTAGTGATAAATGGTGAATTGAGTTTAGCAAGTTCCTCTCTCAATAATTGTCCCATCAATTCTGCATTCTCAGCCATTTTCTCCTCTTTTAAAACGGTTAATGCAGTTATGGCAACAGCGCAGGCTAGAGGATTGCCGCCATAAGTAGAACCATGTTCGCCCGGCTTGATATTCATCATTATCTCATCATCAGCCAATACAGCTGACACAGGTAATACGCCACCACTCAACGCTTTTCCCAATATCAAAATATCAGGTCTTACATTTTCATGATCACATGCCAGCATTTTGCCCGTACGTGCCAGTCCGGTTTGAATTTCATCTGCAATAAACAGCACATTGTATTGGATACATAAAGCACGCACTTTTGTTAAGTATCCTTCGTCAGGTAAAACAACACCGGCTTCTCCCTGAATAGGTTCTACCATAAATGCGGCTACGTTTTTATCCTGCAATGCTTTTTCCAAAGCAATGATATCGTTATATGGAACCAGTTCAAATCCCGGCATAAAGGGACCAAAACCTTTGTAACTGCTCGGATCTGTTGAGGAGGAGATTGCCGCCAGTGTTCGTCCCCAGAAATTTCCTTCAGCAAAAATGATTTTTGCCTGGTTCTCGGCTACTCCTTTCTTTGAATATGCCCAACGCCTTGCCAGTTTAATGGCTGTTTCACCACCTTCTACGCCGGTATTCATGGGCAACACTTTATCATACCCAAAATACTGTGTAATAAAACGCTCATATTCACCCAGTAAATTGTTGTGAAAAGCGCGTGAGGTAAGAGTTAACTTTTTTGATTGCTCAATCAATGAATCAATAATTTTCGGATGGCAATGCCCTTGGTTTACCGCAGAATATCCGCTCAGAAAATCATAGTAACGTTTACCATCCACATCCCACAAAAAAACGCCTTCTCCTTTTTCTAAAACAACGGGAAGTGGATGATAATTGTGTGCACCGAATTGTTCTTCTAAGTCCAGAAATATTTTTGTTTTATCCGAAAGGAAATTATGCATGGATTAATAATTAGAAATTAAGAATTGAAAACAGTAAATGTATAAATAAGAGAAGCTCCGGAAACCAATAATTATTAATTTCTAATTATTAATTCCTAATTAAAATTGCGGGTGATCGAGGAAATCGAGATTAAGTCGTAAAAATCGCATACTGTGTTAATTCTGCCGCAAGATAATTGTTAAGGGGCGTTTTTGCTAATAAAATCTTTATATTCAATACTCAAAAAACGATTGCCTGATGAAAACATTGAAACGTATTTTACTGGGTTTGCTTGTATTACTGCTGTTTTTTTCCTTGTATGCCGTAGTTAGCGGCAAAACATATCTGTTCAAAGCCGTCTATTATAATTTTGCCAATATTGATGATTATAAAAAGTTCTCGAACAATACCGTTGCCGTTGCGAAACCACAACCATGGCAGCTTTCAGCATCGTATAATAAAATACCTTATCCTGACAGTCTCAATAACTTATTGGAAAACCTTGGCACTGTTGGTGTATTGATGATCAAAAATGATTCCATTGTTTTTGAAAAATATTGGGATGGTTACAGCGATTCATCAATATCCAATTCATTCTCCATGGCCAAAAGTATCACCAGTTTATTGATTGGTGCGGCTTTGAAGGAAGGCAGGATCAAATCCTTACAGGAACCCATTGGTAATTACCTGCCAGAGTTTACAGAAGGTGAGAAAGCTAAAATAAAAATCATTGATTTGTTAACGATGAGCAGTGGTACAGACTGGAATGAATCTTATATCAATCTATTCTCTGTAACTTCTGAAGCATATTATGGCCCCGATGTTTATAAAACGGCTACCGGCGTAAGTGCGGTTGTACCGGCAGGTTCTTTACATAAATACAAAAGTGGGGATACCCAGTTATTGGGATTACTATTGGAAAAAGCAACCGGCAAAACATTGAGTGAGTATGCCGCAGAAAAATTATGGGGCCCCCTCGGTGCCGAACATCCTGCTTTATGGAGCACCGATCATGAAAAAGGTAATGAGAAAGCCTATTGTTGTTTTAATTCCAATACCCGCGATTTTGCCCGTATTGGCAAACTGATGCTCGATGGTGGTAAATGGAATGGTACCCCTATCATCGACAGCACCTACTACAGCAACTCTATCAAGCCCTGCATGATCAAAGATACCCATGATAATCCCTGTGATTACTATGGCTACCAATGGTGGATAGACCCCGAGCACCCCGAGATCTTCTATGCCCGTGGAATACTCGGACAATATATCATCAATATCCCTTCCAAAAAGATGATCATCGTTAGACTTGGTAAAAGAACTTCACCCCTTAGAGTACGCACAGTGCCCAAAGAAGTGCGGTATTTGATCAATTGGGGGAAGAACATCAATTAAGAGTTAAAAATTAATAATTAGAAATTGTGGGTAATTCTTAATTCATAATTTCTAATTCTTAATTAATTCCATCCTCCCTTGCCTTATTTTCGCACAAAATCAATTCATTGGCATTACCAGAAGTAGCAGTTGTTATTCTCAATTTCAATGGGAAATTACATTTGGAAAATTTTCTTCCGTCTGTAATGGCATCAACTTATGCAAATTTGCGTGTGGTGGTGGCTGATAATGCATCTACGGATGATTCTGTTGCTTTTGTGCAGGAAAACTATCCATTGATCGAATTGATCACTCATCCGGTTAACGAAGGCTTTGCCGGAGGCTATAACTGGGCACTGAAAAGGGTGCAGTCTGATTATTATGTATTACTCAATTCAGATGTATCGGTTACTCCCGGATGGATAGAGCCGATTATTCAACTGATGGAGAAGGATAGATCTGTTGCGGCCTGTCAACCTAAATTACTGTCATTTCATCAACCCATCATGTTTGAGTATGCCGGTGCTTCCGGTGGCTGGATAGATACATTGGGATATCCTTTTTCAAGGGGCAGGGTTTTTGATGTATGTGAGAAGGATATGCGTCAGTATGAGGAATCTATTCCAATTTTTTGGGCTTCCGGAGCTGCTATGTTTGTAAGAGCAAATGTATATCATGAACTGGGCGGACTGGATGCATCCTTTTTTGCCCACCAGGAAGAGATAGATCTTTGCTGGCGTATGCAACTGGCAGGGTACCATATTATGATCTGCCCACAATCAGTTGTTTATCATGTTGGGGCAGGAACTTTGCCGAGAGGGGGTAAAAAAGTGTTCCTCAATTTTAGAAATAACCTGATAATGCTTTGTAAAAACCTTACCAGGAAAGAAAAGATGTGGAAAATCCCTGTTAGGGTATTTCTGGATGCTATTTCTGCCTGGAAAGGCTTATTAACCGGAGATGCCAAGTTTTTTACAGCTATTTTCTTTGCACACCTCTCTGTTGTTAAATATTTTGTTTTTCCGCATAAAGAAAGGCCCGAAAGCCCCAAACCTCTTAAAACTCTGGAAGGAGTATATCATGGATCCGTGGTTTGGCAATATTTTATTAAACAACACAGGCATTTTCAGGAAATTATTCAAAAGAAGGGTTGATAATTTGTAACTGTCCCTTATTTTTGCAACGCAACTAACCTACTATGTCACACGAGATCAACGATACCAACGAGAAAGATTTTACCAAAAACTGGGTAAACTCATCAAGGTTTTTATTTTATCTGCAGGTATTCTGCATTTTGGCTTTTGTTTTGGGGGGGTGTTATCGCCTGTATAACCAACGCTACAAGGGAAAACCTGATGTAGAAGTGCAAAAAAGTTCTCAGTTTAAACCTGAGTATAAATAAAAAGACAATAAAAAATTTTGTCAGGAACTTGGGATGGTTATTTTTGCACTCCCCAAATTACAACGGGCAAAAGTTCTTATCTTAATAACCATCTTCTTTAATGGAGTGGTGTAATGCAGATCTTGCTAATGCTTTGGTGGATGATCCACCTTCGCTGAGGTTAGAAATGACAAGACGCCCTTGTTAAAGCTACGGTGGATAAAGGCGAAAGTAGCTCATTTGGTAGAGCACGACCTTGCCAAGGTCGGGGTGGCCGGTTCGAGCCCGGTCTTTCGCTCTGAGTCCCGTCCCGCTGATGGCGTGACGGGCTTTTTTTTGGAATTCGTTCCAGAAAATGGGCAGGCCCTGGTGGTGGAATTGGTAGACACGCAGGACTTAAAATCCTGTTCGCCGCAACGCGAGTGCGGGTTCAATTCCCGCCTGGGGCACTTGATTTTCAATCAGTTAGAAAGACTCACTTCGGTGGGTCTTTTTGATTTTTAAGGGATTTGCAGGTGATAAAGAAAACATCTACGTTTTTCTTGCAAAGATTCCTGAGCGTGTAAAAGAGTTTTCAATAAGATATCCCTATAAAATCACAAAGAATCCAGTTCTTAATTTGCTATAAAAAGCCGCTAAATGATTGCTTATTTTATACATAAAAAATAAAAATTTAGCGATTGAAAACAGTATTTCCATAATTCATCTATTTCTTCGTCCTGTATTTCCAATTGGTAATTTTCCTGGTCTACCAACATCTTAATGCCGTGTTTGACTTGTTGCATTAACTTGTAACGAGAAGAAGGAAAGTACAACACCTAAAATATTTTATTCCTTCAGTAAAATTATTTTTATGAATTCGTATAATGATAATCTTCATACCAATCTGATTGTATCACTGCAAACACTGGAACAGGAATTAAAATCGGCCGAAGCGAAAAAGAACGCTTCAATGTTCACGCTTTATTATGCCCATGATGCAACACATAAAGCAAGCGAACAACTTGAGATCTCTATGCAAGAATTGGAAAATAAAACTAATTTTAAAACACAGGTAACTGTCAACAGTAATGTTAGTAATAACCTGCTGAATTCAGCGAATCAGGCTAACTCCTTCGTTAAACAATCCATCACTTTAGTAGCAGTAAGTGCAGCAAATGTGCAAATTGCTGCCAACTCTATTGTTAAACTGGCAAGTGATATTGGAAGTATCTATAGTATCGTTAATGCCGCAGATGATAAATCCGATATATATACACTTGCCAAAGAAGCACTAAGTTTGATCAATGAAACGGCTAAAGATGGAGAACTGGCTTCTCAAATTGCGATGGAAGCATCCGTTCTTAGTTCTGAAATTGCAGCTTCTACAGTAGTGGATAAAGCAAAAGCCAATAATGATCTGATGAATGGTTTTTTAAAAATCATATCGGATGATTTCGCGGATGTAAGTCAAACAGTACTTGCTGAAAATGCTGCACTTGATTCGATCAGAACCGTTGAAAAACTGGCAGAAGGTAATTACCTCGACAATGCTGCAGCGTATACTTCTGCAAAATCAGCTTATCAAGTCGCCAATCAAGTGCTCAACCTTGATTTGAAAATAACAGATGAAAGTTCAACCGGTTTTACAATTTGTTTTAACCGGATAAAAAAGCCTTTCAAACATTTGCAGGCCCCGGCCCAAGCAGGTAAACGGTATGATCCTATTGAAAACTATTATTTTATTATTGTAAAGGATTCAAAAAAAATGACTTTCAATATGTCAGATGCTGAAAATATTTTGATATCTGATGCAGAAGAAATACCTGAAAAAGATAATTCCCATTTGAAGAAGAGCATTATTCCTTTACAAGATCAGGGATCAATTTCAAGCCCTGCTGATAAGGGGAAAAAACAACCGGATATTTTACAGAGAGTTGATATCACTGAGAGGATGATTGGGGGCAAAGGCCCCTATACAATTCAGGATTCTGATGGCGAAAATATCAAGTTAGAAACCAGTTATGTTGTTTTTATACTTGCCATATATACTGATGATTACAAAAAGAAAATAAATTGCTTTACTGATTTTTTATCGGCACCATCTTATTCTTTTACACTCTCAAACAAACTGGTAAAAGCGGATAGCGGTTCAATAACAAGCAATAAAAATAATGACACTTCTGCAATTGATATACCAAACCTAACTCAGATACCACTTTACGATTACCTGCATCAAATGCCTGGGATACAAATGAGTAACGACATTGTGAAAAATAACAAAGTATCAATAGATGGTCTGGTTTTCGGGGTACTTGGTACACAGGATGAAGTAGATCAATACCAGACCATTGTAGCATCCCTTACCCAAAAACGGAATAATTTTCAAATTCTTCTTACTAATGCCGGTAACAATTGTAAACAGGCACTTGTAAACAAGAACTTAATGGATCAGCTTGTACAGAACACTAAAGATTTGCAAGAAAATTCAGCAACTGCTTATAACGAAATCGTTATGGCGAATGCCAAAACAAAAGGACTAGCAATAAAACTGAAAAGCCTGATAGATAAATTAATTTATTCAGTAGACATGATCAATACATTATCCACTCTTGTTATCCGCAAAAAAGCATTGAACCCCCTCATCTCCGACGAATTGGTGAGTATGGTTGGCCAGGCAGGCATTGATGCCAATCATACAGTTGCACTTACCCTTGTTGCACTCCAGTCAGGTTTTGCATCGCAGGCGGCCAATATTGAATCTGATGCAGCTGTTGCCGTGGAATATGCTCAATCGAGAAATCTGTATCAAATGATGACAGGAACGGATCTGACTGGGAAAAATAGCAAAGTATCGGATGAAAAAGGGAGAAGCAAAAAGGGCGTTAAGCAGAAACACTCAGTTTCAGAATTGATTACAGGGGCATACGAAAATGCATTACAATTATTTAGTCAAAGACAAACTAACTATGATATAGTTACACAAGAACTTAACCAGGCCACAATAAAACGGAACAATGCGCAGGTGAAACTTGAATTGCTTCAGGCAGGGTTGAAGGCAGGTGACGCTTAAATTTAGTAAGCTATTGTATTTAACTTTAACACCAATGCAGCAACCGGATTTATTACTAATGTGCCAATGTAATAGCGCATTATGGCAATAAGTTTCACAATCAAACTTTAATCGTATCATTCTCTTATAGTTTCGCAAACAATCAGGAACTGCCGAGAAAAAAAAAGTGGGTAGAGCCAAAAATGAAGCCCGCCGGGCAGGAAATTAATCAGGACTTAAATATGCACATTTCCTCAACATCAATGCGCCGGTATCAGGGATAATTTGTGTGGATTAGCCAATACAAATCCGATCCTTATATAGTCGTTGCTATTAAGGATAGAGAGATATTTTCTGATTTTTTGAATTGAAAGCAAAAAATGAGTGGGTATACAATTGGTTCCTCAGTAAGATTCTTTTTCACTAGGGAACCTGGATTCCTTTACATCATTAATGTATTCTTTTACTGCCGAAGTGATCATCCCATTTAATTGTAGGTATTGTCTTAGGAATCTTGGCTTGAATTCAGCATTGATTCCCAACATATCATGCATCACCAAAACCTGACCATCACAATCCTTACCAGCTCCGATGCCAATCGTGGGTATATTGATCAGTTCTGTAACCTCCTTAGCAAGTTTTGCAGGAATCTTTTCAAGTACGATGGCAAAGCAGCCGGAATTTTCCAGTAGCCTGATATTTTTTTTCAGTTGTAAGGCTTCCTCCTTAGTATTTGCGCGCACGGCATAGGAACCGAATTGGTAAATACTTTGTGGAGTTAGTCCTAGGTGTCCCATTACTGGAATGCCCGCCTTAACGATTGCTGTTACTGAATCGATCACTTCTTCTCCGCCTTCCAGTTTAATGGCATGTGCTCCGGTTTCTTTCATTACACGGATGGCAGAAGACAAGGCCAGAGAAGGGTTGGATTGATAAGAACCAAAAGGAAGATCAACAACAACCAGGGCTCTGTCAATTCCCCTGACCACACATTGTGCGTGGTAGATCATCTGATCCAGTGTTATCGGCAAAGTGGTTTCATGCCCTGCCATTACATTAGCGGCACTGTCACCAACCAGTATTACATCAATACCTGACTGGTCGAAGATTTTCGCAAATGAAAAATCGTAAGCTGTCAGCATGGATATTTTAAGTCCCTGCTCTTTCATTTGCCGTAAAGAATGGGTGGTTATTTTCTTGAATTCTTTGTGTTGAGACATCAGTTAAGGATTATGTTATCAATTAATCTTACGCCTTCTATCCAGGCTGCGGCAGCAATGACTACTGAAGGTTCTTTTTGTATGACAGATATATATTCAATTTCTTCAAAACCATTTTGCAGCAAATCTTCTTTTGCATACTGTTCCAGTTTTGTAAAATCTTCTTTTTGATAGAGTTTTTGAACGAGCTGCAAAGACTCATATAATGTGGCTGCTTTTATAATGCCATCATCTGATAACCGTTGGTTTCTGCTACTTAGGGCTAATCCTGAATTGCTTCTGATGGTCTCAATTCTATGAAGGGTAATATTTTTGCGATTGGTTAGTACCAATAATTTTTCAATGACCATACATTGCTGAAAATCCTTTTGCCCCATCCACAGATCAGTGGCAGGCACAATATCCAATAATCGATCCATTACTTTACAAACACCCTGGAAATGTCCGGGCCGGTAAAAACCTTCCCAAAGATTTTCGATTTCACCTATCTGGTAATACTTGTTCTGATAGTTTGCGGGATATACCTCTTCAACTCCAGGTAGAAAAAGAATATCACAATGAAGGGATTCCAGTTTTGTAATATCCTCATCAATAGTAACAGGATACAATTTGTAATCTTTGGGATCATTGAACTGTGCAGGATTTACAAAGATGCTACATACTGTTATTTCATTGGTTAGTTTACTTTTCTTAACCAAACACAGGTGGCCTTCATGCAGGCAGCCCATTGTGGGAACAAAACCAATGTTATTGTGTATAGATAACACCTTAGTTAATTCATTGGCGGTTCTAATGACCTTCATGGCGAACATTTGAGTAACAAAGCTATCCAGGCAATCCGATATACAAATTGATTTGACAATTAAATGACATTAAAACTTGTATTAAGTCTGTTACTTGCATCATGCTGTTAAAGAATAAAAAAATAATATTGGGTATTACGGGAAGTATTGCTGCTTATAAATCCATATTACTGTTGCGGTTGCTTGTTAAAGAAGGAGCCGAGGTTAAGGTTGTGATGACAACAGCGGCCAAAGATTTTATTTCTCCGCTTGTATTGTCCGTTCTTTCCGGAAATAAGGTAATTACAGAATTTACAGAAGATAATGAGTGGAATAACCATGTGGCTTTGGGTAGATGGGCCGACCTGTTTCTCATTGCGCCATTAAGCTGTAATACCCTTGCAAAAATGGCGGCGGGTATATGCGACAATATATTGATGGCGGTTTATCTTTCTGCTACCTGCCCGATATTGGTTGCTCCTGCCATGGATGAAGATATGTGGCACCATCCAGCCACAAAACGAAATATTAATACAATTATTGAAAACGGAAATAGTATTATAGATGTTGTAGCCGGTGAATTGGCGAGTGGCCTGACAGGGGAGGGCAGAATGGCGGAGCCTGAAATGATTTTTACACATTTGATCGAAAAGTATTTTAGAGGAGAAGCATTACTTGGTAAGAAAATAATGGTAACGGCAGGGCCAACTTATGAACCCATTGACCCGGTTCGGTATATTGGAAATCGCTCTTCGGGTAAAATGGGATATGCTTTGGCAGAAGCATTTTATTTGCAGGGAGCCGAGGTTATTTTGATATCAGGGCCATCAAAAGAGAAACTCAGTTATTCAGGGATCAGATTAATAAAAGTGGAGACAGCTAAACAAATGTACGATGAATGTATAATTGAACAGGATGCTTCCATCATAGTGATGAGTGCAGCGGTTGCTGACTTCAGACCAAAAAATGCGGCGGCACAAAAGTTGAAAAAATCGGACATGGATGTATCAATCAATTTAGAGAAAACAACAGATATTCTTGGGTATTTGGGGGATCATAAAAAAACAGGGCAGGTACTTGTCGGGTTTGCTCTTGAAACAGAAAATGAAAAAGAGAATGCTGGAAAGAAATTAATGAACAAGAATCTGGATTGTATTTTTCTGAATTCCTTGCAGGATGAAGGGGCAGGGTTTGATAAAGACACAAACCGACTTACTATGTTGGACAAGGATGGATTGACTGAATGGCCCTTGGAAACAAAGAAATCATTGGCCGGTAAAATTGTGGTCAAACTGATACAAAAATATTGTTGATATGAGTAATTGGAACTTATCAGGTAAGACAGCTTTGATAACTGGCGGAACTCATGGGATCGGGTTGGCTTGTGCAAATGAATTTGCAGAACTTGGTGCCGATGTGATAGTTGTTGCACGTTATGTTGATCTGTCAATCCCCTATAAGTTGATGGTTGCAGATATTACAAAGGAAGGGGATCGGAAAAAAGTATTGTCGGGGTTAGATAAAGTGGATATACTGGTGAACAATGTTGGGATTAATATTACAAAATCAAGTGAGGAATTTAGCTTTTCTGATATCGGTCAATTGATAGATACAAATTTTATTGCATCTTTTGAAATGACCAGGTTATTGTTACCGCTATTAAAAGTCTCCGGAAATGCAAGTGTTATCAATATTGCTTCTGTAGCCGGGGTATTTGATGTTGGTACAGGAAGTATTTATGCGGCAATGAAAGCCGCAATTATACAGTTGACGAAATCCCTGGCAGTTGAATATGCTCCTTTTAATATTCGGGTCAATGCAGTCTCACCCTGGTATACTGATACAAGAAGAACACAAAATTTTCTTTCTGATGATGTGAATAAAAAAGCAATTATTACCCGCACGCCCCTAAAACGGATTGCAGTTCCTTCAGATATAGCAGGTCTCGTTGCATTTTTAGCTATGAACAAATCAGGATATATAACCGGACAAAATATGTTAGTTGACGGCGGATTATCTGCTTATAGATAAATTTAATTTGTGTCTTACGTTTAATTCTTGCTTAGTAACTGTTTTTGTATAGACAGAGCAGTTAACCAAACAGTTTTGTTGATGATTGCAAAAAAACTGAATAGTTATTCATCTTTAATAACTATTTTTTCCGCATAGCCCTCTGCGGCTTAGAAGCAATAATAAACAATTAGCAGAAAATTTGACAAATAAAACATCTCTTCTATACTCAAGTATATTTTTTTGTAAAAGTTATTTAGCATTCAAACTGCAGCGTTCTCTTCAAGAAAGATCTACGGAGAAATCGAATCGAAATTCACCATTTATAATTCACAAAAGATCACTCAACCTTCCCACCATCAATCCTTCTCACAAGCCTAATCATTTTACCCGCAGCATTGATGCCTTCCAGCACTATGTTAAATGATCTGGTAACATCGCTGTTAAAAAAATCAACATGCATACGCTGCAGGGTTTTATTGGTGATGAGGTAGGGGTTCCAGTAAAGTGTGGTTCGTGTATCGGGTTTGCTAAAACTTTCTTCGGGTTTTTCATAATCGGGACTATAAAACTCTTTGAATTTTGTATAACCTTCCAGCAACATATTCGCAAGCCCTTTTACATCAGTGTTTGCTATATGATCTGTGCCTAATCTGGTATAAACAGCAATGGCTCCACCACTGCCCCCGCCAGTGGCGAACATGAATAATGGTGGAAATGCTTTGATCATTGCCACATTAATAAGTGGTACATTAAGTATCGTAGGTATATCAACACGCATTTCATTAAGATACACAAGCGGGCCGCTTCCGCGCCATTCCATCACATCTCCTCTCACTATCAAACCAGGTATTTTGCTCTGCAGGTATTCCAGTACATTATTGGCAGAAGTCGCCTTGTGTGGGTCTGACAGATCCAGAATGTATTCTTTTCTTGTGGGTCCTGAATTGAAAAAACCGGAAGTGTATTTATCATTCAATATCTCTTCTTTCGTTTTTATCCTCGCTGTTACTATCACTTCCTTCAAGGTTGTCTCAGCCATTTTTTTTCTTAGTTGTTCCTGCTCAGCCAATAATGCATCCAGTTTTTGTTTAGCTAAATAATTGTTCGAAAAAAACGAAGAACTGCTAACGGGTTGTATATTATTGGGCACAAGTTTTAATAAACCATTACTGATCTTTAGTTCCGCATTTTCTGTTAGAGAACTGTTATTATTAAAACTATAAAACACTTTAGCGGTATCGAAAAAAAACAAAGGATAGGTAAAGCTTCCATCTTTTTCTACCGGAACAAATATGAGTTGTTTGCTGCTGTCTTTGGTAGTGATGATCATGTTTAGAATAACCGAATTGTTATTTTGCTTCATCCCCAAAACCTTGCCCTGCATTTTCATATAAGTGGTTTCAGCAGGATGGGTTATTTTGGGAGGGATATGGGCTTTGATCTTATCCCAGTCAAACCTCCGCCAGGCATTGGTTAGCATTACAAGATCGAGATATTCTTTTACACTGTCTGCATCGCTGGATAGATAGTAGCCGGGGTTGTAAACTTTTCCTTTGATCTCACTGCTTAATAATATATCCGAAAAAATGGAATGTTGTTCCGGTGTATTTACGGCTGCATCGGTAATGGCTATTGACATATTGGTAAACAAAGTATCGGGCACAAAAATATCGATTGCATTCTTTCCCCTTTTCTCTGCATTGATCAATGGTGTTGTAAGCGTTACCGAAAATTCATGTGCGTGGTTATTAATAAAAAGAACCCTTTCTGCAACAGGTATCCAGTCTGAAGTAAATAAGGTAAACTGCAGCAATCCTGTTGGCAATTCATTTAATGGCAGTTCTGCGTTGATTTTTGCGTTGTCCGTTATATTGATGGCCACCTGATAAAGTGCCACGCGATTCATGTGAACCAGTAAGATCATTTTTTTAAAATTATCCGGAACGCTGTCAGTTCGTTCAACCTGAAATTTGGCTTTGTTGTTTGCAGTGATGATGGTTATATGTGCCCCTTCGGTTTTTGTAACCGGAATGGGGGTGCTGCCTGTAACACCATATTCATCTGTCCATTTTAGTTGATAGGATTGTTCGGGTAAGGGTAGTAAGAAAAAACTTCCCATACCATCATGTTTCACGTTCAGCGAATCGAGTATATTATTTTTTTCATCGGATAATACGCCTTTAATAAAAACAGGATTTCCGAATTGGTTGGTGGCTTTAAAAGCAATGCGTGAATTTACTCCCTGAATTAAATACCCGCCTTCCGGAAAAGTTTCAACAATTGTTTTATGAACCACTTTTTTTGGTGCACTGGTTGTGTTGGTATTGATAAATAGTTCACGCTGATAGATAAATGCTGGGTCATCGTTCAACATCCAGCGGGTATAGGCTTTTACCTGCAACAATTCTCCCTTATACTCTGTGGGAATATCAAACGAACCTTGTGCGGTAGACAATAAAACAGGAGAGGAGGTTTGGCTGATCAGTTTTCCGTTAGCATCAAACCATTCCAGGTAAACGTTTTGACTGATGGCTGAGGCATCGCTTCCCTGAAGAATATAAATTTTATACCAAACAGTTTCGCCTTTATTGTAAATGCTTTTGTCGAAATGAATATGTATCTTTTCCGGGGCAGATCTGTCGGCATACACACTGATCATCGAATCAATTTGTTGAGCAGAAACTGCATTCACAAAAAGCAAGGAAAATAAAGTTAATGCTACCCTAAAAAGACACTTTCTCATTTAATAAATATATTGAATGTGTTCGAGATTGAAATAGCACCTCCATAAATAGACAGTACCCGGGGTGATGCCTTTTTTAAAATAGCAATCAATGATGTTTTCGCCACCGATGCACAGATTATTCTGTGGTAATCTGTGCATCTGTACCGATATATCCAGCCCCTCAAAAAAACTCTCGTCTCACGACTCTCGATTCACCATCTTTATTTAAATAGCCACATAATAAATAGCAACGCTTTTAATATAACAGTAAATTAGGTCTCAAATCAAAACCCATGAACCGCAGAACCCTACTCAAAGCAATGACTTTATCCATGTCTACCGTATATCTTTCTAAAATTGTTGGACAGACATTTCCACCCCCTCCTTTTTTGCCCGATTGGGATTCGTTGGCGCAATACAAAGTGCCTGATTGGTTCAGAGATGCCAAGTTTGGGATCTGGGCGCATTGGGGACCGCAGTGCCAACCCGAACATGGCGATTGGTATGCTCGTGGAATGTACCAGGAGGGCAGTGATCATTATAAATTTCATCTCGAAAAATATGGGCACCCTTCACAGTTTGGGTTTAAAGATGTGATACATGAATGGAAAGCGGAGAACTGGGATCCTGAACATTTGCTTTCCTTATACAAACAGGCGGGTGCTAAATATTTTGTGGCCATGGCAAGTCACCACGACAATTTCGACAATTTCAACAGCACCCACCAACCCTGGAACTCAGTAAACATGGGCCCTAAGAAAGATTTGATTGGTGGCTGGGCAAAAGCTGCCAAAAAACAAGGACTCCCATTTGGTGTAAGTATCCATGCCGCACATGCATGGAGCTGGCTAGAACCTGCACAACGCAGCGATAAAAAAGGAGAGAAAACAGGTGTGCCTTATGATGGCAAGATTATCAAAGCCGATGGTAAAGACAAATGGTGGGAGGGATACGACCCGCAGGAACTATATGCACAAAATCATGTATTGAGTGAGAATAGTGAGAATGATAACCAGATTCACAAACAATGGAACTGGGGTAATGGAGTAACACCACCTTCAAAGGAATACTGTGAAAAGTTTTATAAGCGAACTGAGGAGCTGATAGACAAATACAATCCCGATCTTTTGTATTTTGATGATACTGCTTTGCCTCTCTGGCCCGTAAGCGATGCAGGCCTGCGCATTGCATCTCACATGTACAACCAAAGTGTTCAAAAACACGGAAGCCTGAAAGCGGTGATCAACGGAAAAATACTGGACGAAAAACAACGCCGTTGTATGGTTTGGGATATTGAACGCGGAGCCAGTAACCAGATAGAACCTTTTGTTTGGCAAACAGATACCTGTATTGGCGATTGGCATTATAACAGAAGGGTATATGACAGAAAAGGATATAAAACGGCAAAAACGGTAATACAGATCTTGGTAGATGTGGTAAGTAAAAACGGAAACCTCTTATTGAATATTCCAGTCCGTGGTGATGGCACCATTGATGAGCAGGAACAGCAAGTGGTGAAAGGTATAGGCGATTGGATGAGGATAAACAGCGAAGCCATTTACGGCACAAGACCCTGGCATATTTTTGGAGAAGGCCCGGCTATCAGTTCTGCAGCACCATTGAATGCGCAGGGTTTTAATGAAGGGAAAGGAAAACCATTGGGTGCCGAAGACTTTCGGTTTACTAAGAAAGGAAAAGGGTTGTATGCAAGTTTTTTTGGATGGCCAGCTGATAGAAAAATTATCGTGAGATCATTGGCAAAGGGAGCAGATCAAATTAAAGAAATCTCATCCGTAAAATTATTGGGACATGCAGGCGAGATCAAATGGGAGCAAACTTCAGAAGGGCTTTCTGTTAATTTACCGGATAAGGCACCTTGTGAAAATGCGTTTGTGTTGAAGATCGCATAGAAATATTTTCGCCACAGATGCACAGATTATCACAGAAAAAATCTGTGTAAATCTGTGCATCTGTGGCGATTAAATTTATCTGAAAAATACTCACGTCTCACGACAACAAATTCTGCCTCGCCAAAAACTCCAGCTTGGTATTAGCTTCCATCAGTTTCTCGGTAAGTGCTTTATTGTTTCTCCTCAGTTCAAATACTTCGTGAGAATTGATGATACAGGTTTTTACTTCTTCCTCATTCCAGGGTTTGGAAAGGTATTTATAAACCTGTCCTACATTAATGGCATCAATTACAGCATTGATATCGGTATAGCCTGTGATTAAAACCCTGATCGGCTCGGGGTGGGTGGGTATAATGGATTTGAAAAATTCGATCCCGGTTTCTTTTGGCATTCGTTGATCGCTCAGGATCACATGGATCTCTTCTGTTTCAACAATTTTCCTGGCTTCTTCGGCAGATTCGGCCGTAAAAATGGTGAATGCTCTTCGAAAAGCAGCTTTAAAAGAGGTGATGTTGTTAATTTCATCATCAATGTATAAAACATTGATTTTTTTATCTTCCATGTTTTGCCGGGGTTTAAAACTGGATAATTCTACAAAATTAGCTAAAAACCAAGAATATGACTTTATTATTAGACAAAAACCACTATTGTTTTGTTATTTTGAAGTGTATAAAAGTGAAAGAGTAAATGAGTAAAGAGACAAAACTGATTTCAGATATCCGAATCCGTGCTTTCAGGGCAATTTCTGACCCTGAAACCTGTAAACAATTCATTGCAGGGCATAGGAAGGTTTTGTCTATTTATGGCATAGAAAACATTACTACGAATACAGACGACTGGATGTACAATCCCTCTATTTTCGTGATCGTTGTTGAAAGCCTGGACGGAGAAAAATTATATGGCGGCGCCCGTATTCAGGTGGCCGATGGGATTCATCCCTTACCTATTGAAGAAGCGACAGGCAAAATGGACCCGGGTATTTATGAAATTGTTCGCGAACATGCCAAACAAGGTGCAGGAGAATTATCCGGATTATGGAACTCGAGGGAAGTAGCTGGTTTTGGGATCGGTAGTTTATTTCCATCAAGAGTGGCGGTTGCTTTGGCCAGCCAGATTGGTATCAATACAATGTTCTCTTTATGTTCTCCAACTACGGTGCGGTTTAAAGACTGGATAGGAGGAAAACTATTGACCGATGTAGGTAATCGCGGAACTTTTTATTATCCCAAAATTGATCTGATCGCAACAGCCCTGTATTCTGAAGACATGTTGAATTTGTCAGCAGCACATCCACGCGAAAAAGAAAAAATATTCTTCCTGCGTGCCAATCCCGAACATATCGCCAGGGAAAAATCGCCTTTTAAAAATCATTATGTAAGTATTACCTACAAATTAAAATTGCCCCCATCAGATCCAAATGAATTTAAGATCGAGTACGAGCCATATACTTCTTTGCATGAAAAACTTACCTGATGAGAAAAATCGTACTCGCTTCTGTCAGTAATATTTTAATGGTGATCCTTCCGCTTTTGGGTAAACCGGCATTGATGGTCCATTATAAAATTTTGGTGATCATTCTGGGAAGTATTGCTATGTGGCTTACACAACCCGCTTTTACGGTTAAAGAAACCAGTGATAAAAAAAGTAGCGACCGGTTTTCTGTGATTTTGATTCTTGCCATGTCGTTCATCAGCGTTGTAGTGCCTGTGGTAGATTGGGCCTATTTTAAGTTCGATCAGGACGGACTAAACTGGATCACAGTTTTGGGTATATTGATGATCGTTGTTGGTATTACTTTCCGTGCATTGGCCGTTCGTTATCTGGGGAAATACTTTACGCCTACGGTGCAAATCAAAGATGATCATAAGTTAATTACTACCGGCCCTTACAGTATAGTTCGCCACCCAAGTTATACGGGTGCTTTTTTAGCAATCATTGCCGGTGGCGTAGTTTTGGAGAGTTTGGTTGGATTTATTATATCTTGTACTGCCATGATCATTGCTTATTATGTGCGGATTGGAATAGAGGAGAAAGAATTGACCGCAAATTTTGGCATCGCTTATGAACAGTATCAAAAGAATACCAAAATGATCATTCCTTATGTTTGGTAAGAAGAGATTTGCATTTTTTCTAAATATCCCTATGCCTGGTTTTGTAAAAAAAACAGGTAAATCTTTTCTTATTGGATTGTTTTTTCTGTTTGGCTTTTATTCACCTGTTTTTGCGCAGGTAATTCATATCACAGATCAGGCACAATCTGCATTGATCTCTTCAGACCTTGAGCAATTGGTAGATAGCGGAAAAGTATCTGCTGTTGCAGAAATTTATCAGTCCTCATTATTTGAAAAAAGCAAGGGCCGTATTCCTGTATTCCCAAATAATGTAAAAAGTGTATGGTTTCGTTTTTCTATTCAGAATGATGCGAATTCATCTTCCCTCTTACTCAACATTGCGTACCCTAATTTATCGAAACTTAGTTTATACAAACTTGATTCAGGTGCAGCTCCGGTATTGATAGGAGAAGAGGGTAACCAGGTCAGCAGCCCGCAAAAAGTTGCCGGCTCGCCCAATTTCATTTTTGATTTGGGGTTGAAACAAGGTTCTTCACAACAGTATCTGTTGCATGTTTACAGCGAGCATCCCATTATTGTTGCGGGAGAGATACATACTTACGATTCAATCCATAAATCCATCAACCTGCAAACCATTGTAACGGGTTTGTACCTGGGTGTTTTAGGGGTTATGTTTTTGTATAACCTGTTTTTGTTTTATGGAACCAAAGACAAGAACTACCTGTATTATATCATTTATATTTTCTTCCTGGCAATTGCGCAAACAACGGTTGCAGGATACGAATTCCGTTATCTGTGGCAGAATTTTCCGTGGGTAAATAAATATGCAGTGGTATTTACTTCTTCATTATCTGCCGCGAGCGGGTTGGTGTTTAGCATGCATTTTTTAAGAACTTCTTTCTACACACGAAAACTGCATATCTGGTTAAATATTTTATTGGGAATCTATATTGTTGGAATGATCTGCGGGCTGTTCTCACAATTAAGCATTAGCTACAATATTCTCAATTTTAATGGATTGGTGAGTGTGCTTTCTGTATTAACTACCTGTGTGGTAATTGCGAGGAAGGGTTTTAAACCGGCCTATTTTTATTTGATTGCATGGTTATTATTGCTGGTGTCGTTTGTAATTCTGATACTGAGAAATATCTCGGTAATTCCTTATAATAATTTCTCAACGTATATCATTTATTTTGGATCGGCTGTTGAAGTAGCCTTACTGTCTATTGCGCTGGCAGATAAGATCACAGCTTTGAGAAAAGAAAAAGAAAAATCACAGGCAGAAGCATTGAAAGCTTCTTTGGAAAATGAAAAATTAGTGCGCGATCAAAATGTAATGCTTGAGAAGAAAGTAGCTGAAAGAACGGAAGAACTGCAATCTTCCAATACCAATTTAAGTGCCGCAATGAAAGACCTGCAGGATACACAGATCCAATTGGTAGAATCAGAGAAAATGGCATCATTAGGGCAATTAACTGCCGGTATTGCACATGAGATCAATAACCCGATCAATTTTGTAAAATCTAATATCAAACCATTACAACTGGATATAAACGATCTTATTGAAGTGATAGATGCATATGATGGATTACACACAGCAACAGATGCAGAGATCCCTGCCAAACTTGCTCAGATAGAAAAATTAAAAAAACAGATCGACATCAGTTTTGTAAAAAACGAAATTGAAAGTTTGGTAAAAGGTATTAAAGAAGGTGCGGAGCGAACTGCAGAAATTGTTTTGGGATTGCGCAATTTCAGTCGCCTGGATGAGAGTGAAGTAAATATTGTAAATGTTCATGAAGGGATTGATTCTACCCTGGTACTTTTAAAAAATGCCATGCCGCCAAACATTGTGATCAAAAGAAATTTTGAAGCCCATGGCGAGATCGAATGTTTTCCCGGTAAACTAAACCAGGTGTTTATGAATATCCTGAGTAATGGCATTCAGGCGATCAAAGAAAAAGAAGAACAGCAGGCAGAAGAAAGTTTAACCATTTCAACAAAAGATACCGAAGAAGGAATTGAGATCAGCATCAAAGATTCAGGAATGGGTATGACGGAAGAAGTAAAACAAAAAATATTCGATCCATTCTTTACCACAAAAGATGTGGGAGAGGGAACAGGGCTTGGTTTATCCATCGTGTACAAGATCATTCAAAAACATGGGGGAAAAATTGAAGTGGTTTCTTCAAGAGGAAATGGAGCCGAATTTATAATATCTTTATATAAAGCGCTGCCACAATCAGCATTGTCATAATTAATCCAATATCATGAGTCTGCCACTTGATTCTAAAATTCGAATTTTGTATGTTGATGATGAAGTCAATAACCTGCTTGCGTTTCAGGCCGGTTTCAGACGTCATTTTGAAATATATACTGCTGAAACCGTTACAGACGCAATCAATATTCTTAACGAGAAAGATATTCAGGTGATCATTGCCGATCAGCGTATGCCTAAAACCACCGGTGTCGAATTCTTTAATATCATTCGAAAAGCGCATCCCAATCCGGTTAGAATATTACTTACCGGGTATGCCGATTTGGAAGTAGTGATCGATGCCATTAACAAAGGAGAGATCTATCGTTACATAAAAAAACCATGGGATGATATCGAATTGATGAGTGCCATTCAGAATGCTTTCGAAATGTACCTTACCCGTAAGCAATTAAAATCGAAAGTGGGAGAATTGGAAAAAACGAATGATGAACTGAATCGTTTTGTTTACAGCACATCGCACGATCTGCGTTCACCGTTGGCCAATATTCTGGGTATTTTAAATGTAGCCAAACTACAAAAGCCCGATAGTGAGATGAATGAATATTTTGCAATGATCGAAAGTTGCGTAAATAAAATGGACAAGTTTATTCATAAAACCATCGAGTATTATAAAGGTATCAGGTTGGATACGGTAAATGAAGATATCGACTTCAAAAAAATGTTTGCCGATAGTATTGAAATGTGTAACATGCAAAATCCGCAGATCGTTTTTGATGTTAATGTAGATCAGCCTGTGCAATTCCTGAGCGATTCTTTCCGACTTTCCATGATATTGAACAACCTGATCTCCAATGCTGTAAAATACCAGCGTGAGGATGAAGAAAACCCTGTTGTAAGATTAACGGCCAAAGTAACAGACAAAGAAGCCAGGATTTATATTGAAGACAATGGTTCCGGGATTATTGAGCAACACCTTAATAAAATTTTCGATATTTTTTTCAGAAGCACCGATTTCAAAAATGGATTGGGAATTGGTTTATACATTGTAAAAGAAGCACTCACCAGAATTGGCGGAGAAATATTTGTAAAATCTGAATTTGGAAAGGGTACTGCTTTTACATTGATCATTCCGAATAATAAGAATATGGTAGTGGGGCAGAATAATTAGTAATTAATAGTTAGTAGTTAGTAATTGGTAGCAAGTAAATAATTACTAACTATTAATTACTAACTAACTCAGTTCTGCTCATACGTATACTCCACCCGCCCAACTATTTTCTTCTCCTTATCAAACCCCGCTTCCTGTTGCTTCAGCCCTTTTTCGTTATAAGTGTATTTCCATATAAAATAATTGGCAGTACTTAAAGAGATCTGTGTCATCTGACTAATACGGCCATTGGCATCATACTCATATTGAAAATCGGGGATGAGTTTTTTAAGACGCGTATTATATTTTACAATATCGGTAAGCTGCTTTTTATTGTCGTAATAGTAATAGTAGGTTTCCAGTGTACGGTTCTTCTTTTTCCAGCGTTCTTCAATTACCAATCCCTGTTCATCTTTGATCAGTTCGATCACCGTTGTATCTGTTTTATTTTTGATCTTCAGCATCGATGTTACCAGTCCCGTTTCAGTATAGTTCCATTCATGTGCTTCTGTTAATGTGCTTTTCATGGCAGTATCGGTAGTGGTTAATATGATCTTTTGTACCTGCCCTTTATCGGTGTACAGATATTCTGTTTTGGTATCGATACCATTATTCACCGTTTGTGTTCTCTTTAATTTACTCAATTCATAAAAACGATTGGTAAGGGATGATTTTCCGCCGGGTGTGGCGGTACTTAAAATGATCCTTTTACCATCCATGCTAATCTCTTCTTCCAGTGCAAAACCTTCTGTAATGCTATTGTCGGCTTCGTAACTGGTGGCTTTTATTTTTTTGACCTTGCTGGTGCGTAATAATTTGTATTGATCGTTACTCAGTTGGGTAGAAACAATATCATTAAAATAATACTGGCCAAAACTGTTGGTAAACACGAAAAATCCGATAAATGCCAGTAATACTCTCATGGGTAACACTAATTTTCATCAAATGTACAGGTACAGTTTTCAACAATCCAAAAACATCCGATTCAATGTTCTTGCTACAATCAGATAAGTCTGTATTTTTAGTCAAACGTTAACAAGTGTCACATCTAGCTGAAAGAAAAGAAAAAGCCTGTTTAAACTGTGGCGCTGCCATACATGGAAGGTTTTGTCATATTTGCGGACAGGAGAATATTGAGCCAAAAGAAAGTTTCTGGCATCTGGTTACCCATTTTGTGTATGATCTGACCCATTTCGACGGGAAATTCTTCAGTACATTAAAATACCTGTTATTTAAGCCAGGCTTTTTATCACATGAATACCTGCGTGGACGAAGGGCATCTTACCTGCACCCCATCAGGATGTATGTATTTACTTCGGCCATTTTTTTTCTGGTGTTTTTTAGTATGCACAAAGAAGAGGAAACAGTAAAATTCAATGAAAAACAACCTACTGCTGCTGAATTAATAAAAAAACTGGAAAAGAAAAGAGCAGAGTTGAAAGAGAGCATCACAGACAGTATGCCGGCTATTGCCCGGGTGCCGCTTCTTACTGCACTTACAATGACGGATAGTGATCTGGCCTTGATCAAAAGAGATACAACAGCTAAAAAAAACCTGAAAACGGTTGGGGGTAATAATAATAACGTTAATATCTTAAATTTTTCATCAAAAGATACCACTTACAAAAGTGTGGAAGCGTATGATTCAGTTCAGAAACAGTTGCCGGCATCTCAGAAAGACAACTGGATCCAACAACGTTTTGCAAAACAGAATCTTCACCTGAAAGAGAAATACCATAATGATGGTAAAGCCATTTTGGAAGCCATTCTTGCCAAATTCAAACACATGTTTCCGCAGATGTTGTTTGTTTCCCTGCCATTATTCGCATTAATGTTAAAACTGCTGTATGTAAGAAGAAAGAATTTCTTTTATGTAAACCATGTGGTATACACCATTCATTTGTATTGCGGCACATTCATTATTATTCTGGCAGGCATCTTAACGGATTCTCTTGTAAAGCTGATGTATGAAAAAGAAAATGGCTGGGTAAATGGCATATTTACGTTGGCTACGCTGTTTTTCTGGTACAAATCCATGCGTAATTTTTATGAACAGCGAAGGGCTAAAACCATATTAAAATATTGCCTGGTATTTTTTCTTTCCTGTTTTATCATGGCATTGATCTTTACAATATTTTTTATTTTCTCGGCTATGGCCATTTAATGTTGTTATATGCAAAACACTGAGGATAGTTTTTTACGGTTGGTCAAGATCATGGATGAGTTACGTGAACAGTGTCCATGGGATAAAAAACAAACCATTCATACGCTTCGCCCATTAACGCTTGAAGAAACCTACGAACTGGCAGATGCTATCACCGATAACGACTGGAAGGGCATCAAAGAAGAATTGGGCGACCTGATGCTGCACATTCTGTTCTATGCAAAAATTGGCTCTGAACAAAAACAGTTTGAATTATCTGAAGTGATCAATGGCATCTGCGAAAAACTCATTTTCCGTCACCCACATATTTATGGCGATGTAAAAGTAGCCGATGAAGAAGAAGTAAAAAGAAACTGGGAAAAGCTGAAGATGAAAGAAGGGAAGAAATCGGTTCTTGGTGGTGTTCCACCCTCACTTCCTGCGATGGTAAAAGCCACCCGTATTCAGGAAAAAGCCAAACAGGTAGGGTTTGAATGGGATAATAAAGAAGACGTTTGGAAGAAAGTAGAAGAAGAGATAGGAGAGTTGAAAGAAGCCATAGAACTCAATTCGCAGGAGAAGATTGAGGAGGAATTTGGGGATGTTTTGTTCAGCATGATAAATTATGCACGGTTTTTGCAGGTAGATGCGGAAGGGGTTTTGGAAAAGACCAATAAAAAATTCATCTATCGCTTTCAAAAGATGGAAGAAATTGCTGTAGAACGGGGAACAAAGCTGGAGAATCTCTCGCTCACAGAAATGGATGCCATCTGGAATGAAGTGAAAAAGCAAACTGCCAATACTTGATCCATTCATTACGACAAGCGGCTTATAAACACGGTTACCTCATCATTACGGCTGCATGGCTGTATACGATCTCATTTATATTCATCAACTACTGGAGTTATCACTCAACTCCTCAAAAAGTAAAAGGTAAATTAGAACAACGCCTTCAACAGCAGGAAAAAAAGTTTGAAGTAGTTGCCGGTGATACTGCTTTCCTCAGGTCACTCATTCGTCAGGATATACAAATTGCCGATCCATTTAACGGTGAGATCGGTTTATTCATTTATCGCCACGAATCTGATAACGTCACACTCTCACTTGTTTACTGGAATACCAACCGTATGTACATGAATACGGAGGAACTATCACGAAAAGAGGGTAGTTTTTTTATCGAGAACCAGAATGGCGAATTTGAACTGATCAGAAAAGAAGTGGTATTAAAAGGTAACAGGCTTTCAGTATTTGCCATGCTGCCCGTTCGTTGGTCTTATTTTATGGAGAACAAATATCTCCATACAGAATTTGCAGGATATAGCGGAATCAATGAACAATACGAGATCAGTGAAGATGCATCTGCTATTCGGGTTCTTAATTCGGCAGGCAAAACCCTGTTCAGCATCAAACTGAAACCCGGAAAATCATTTATCTCTTATGATGCAATCACTATCATTCTTCGGGTAATTGCTATTATTCTGTTGTTGGTTTTTTTGCATTCAATTGCCATTGAGTTGGCAGGCAGGTACAATTTTAAAACAGGATTTAGTTTTTTACTATTGTCGGTACTGTTTCTTCGGATCGTTGCTTACTGGTTCCCATTTCCGTTCGATTTCAGCAAATTGCCCCTTTTCGATCCATCTATTTATGCTTCCAATCTTCTACATCCCTCATTGGGCGATCTTTTGGTGAATGCGATATTATTATTCTGGCTGGTAAGTTTTTATAAAACACATACTGATCATAGGCCATGGTTTCATTTTCCATTGCCGGGTAAGCTGTATCATTATCTCAGCCTGTTGTTACTTAGTATCATATGTTTCCTGCTGGCAGGTGTTATCCTTAGTTTAGTAAAAGATTCAAAGATCCCGTTTGATGTTACCAATTTCTTTGGGTTAACCATTTATAGTGTTGTCAGTTTTGTCATACTCTGTTTTCTTGTTCTTTCTTTTTTTCATTTCTCACAAATTTTGTTGCAGCCGGCTGTAAAAACAAAGCTACCAGTGTATATACAATGTCTGGCCATTGCTTTGTATGGATTTGCATACATAGTTCTGTTTGTGTCTAATGCAGAAACTCCTGTTTACCTTTTGGTATTGGTATGGCTATTATGTTATGTTCTTTTATTGAACAGTCGTAAAAAAGATCTTGACACGCCCTTACTCAAATCTTCTTTTTTTATTTTTTGGGTGATGTTATTTGCCATGTCTATAGCATCTATGGTTATTTACCAGAACAGTATTGTTGAATTTGAACAGCGTAAACGTATCGCCGAAAAACTGGCTCTGCAAACAGATCCTTCAGGAGAAAATCTGCTGAATATAGCCGCAACCAATTTTGACGATAAATTTCTGGCAGGTAATTTTCATCGGCTTTCAGAAAATGAGTTTCCGAATAAATATATCAAAGACAGTTTGGTTAACCAGAACTTTTCCGGTTATCTCAATAAGTATGATACAAGAATTTATACATACGATAGCCTCTACCGGCCGTTGTTTAATGAGGATTCGTCCAGCTTTGCTTCTATCAAAACCATTATTCTGAATCAGGCAAAACAAACGGTGATCCCTGATCTGTTCAGTTATGAAAATTCGGTGGACGGATTCAGTTATGTTTATCAAAAGGTTATCAAAAAAGATGCAACGGTACTGGGCTATATGTTTGTTACGATCAAATCAAAACGTTACAAAAGCGAAGCCTTATACCCGGAATTGTTTAACCAGGTACAGGATGTGGCATCAGATCTCAATACAAATTATGCCTATGCTGTATATACCAAAGGGAGAATGATCAACCATTTCAATACATACAGTTTCCCATCTGTATTGGAACCCAAAAAATTATCTGAGTTTGAGTATTCCTATAAAAAAGCCGGCGATTATAACGAGCTGTGGTATAACAATGGCAATAACAAACAGGTATTGGTGGTGAAACGAAATACCGGTTTTATTGAAGCAGTTACATTGTTCGCTTATTTGTTTTGTTCCTTTTTATGTATCATACTGCTATTCCATCTTGGGAATTATTTACTGATGGCAAGGTTTAAGTGGGAGCCACTCAAACAAATGCTTCGCCTAAATATCCGGTCACAAATACAGGCTACGATTATTTTTTTGAGTGTATTCTCTTTTCTTGTGATAGGAATTGCCACTATCTCATTCTTTATTCTTCGCTTTAACCGAAACAATGAAGAGCGTCTTTCCAAATCAATTCAGGTAATGGCCAATGAAGTGAATACAAAAATGAATTCACTCAAAGCATTTGATGATATTCCCGATAATCCCGGAATTAAAACGGGATTGGAAAAAACCATCGCCGAAATTTCGGATCTGCATAATGTAGACATCAATTATTACAATCTTAAAGGGGGGTTGGTAATCTCCACCCAGCCTTATATTTATAACAAACATTTACTCAGTTCCAATATGGAACCGGTGGCTTTCCGTGCATTGCAGAATGGGCATAGTATCCGGTTCCTTCAATCAGAAACCATTGGCAGTTTTCAATACCTCAGTATCTATGTTCCATTAACGGATGATAGTGGAAATAATTATGCCTATCTCAATATTCCCTATCTCAATTCTCAAAATGAATTGAACCAGGAGATCTCCGGATTTTTGGCCACATTGATCAACCTGAATGCATTTATCTTTTTGATTGCCGGTGCGATTGCTTTCTTTTTAACCAGTAGAATAACTGCATCCTTTCATCTCATCGGACAAAAAATGCAGGAAATGAATCTTGGCCAGATCAATGAGGTGATCGAATGGAACCGAAATGATGAGATCGGTATGTTGGTTGATGAATACAATAAGATGGTAAAGAAACTGGAAGTAAGCGCCCACGCCCTCGCACAAAGCGAAAGGGAAGGAGCCTGGCGTGAAATGGCACGGCAGGTAGCACATGAAATCAAAAATCCGTTAACCCCAATGAAACTCAGCATTCAATATCTGCAGAATGCTATTCAAAAAGGTGCACCTAATGTAAAGGAATTGTCTGAAAACATGGCGTTAACATTGATTGAGCAGATTGATCAGCTTTCAAAAATTGCCGGCGATTTTTCGCAGTTCGCCAATATTGGCAATGCACGTATGGAAGAATTTGATATTACCGAAGTTCTATCCTCTCTCATTCATTTATACAGTACCAATCCCCGTATTCATATCGAATGGTATCGGGAAGAAGGTAAATACATGATCTATTCCGATAAAGTACAGATGAACCGTTTATTTACCAATTTGCTATTGAATGCCCTTGAAGCAAATACCAATCCTGAAGCTATTGTAAACATTATACTATCTCAGAAAAATGAAGAGGGAATGGTCACAATTTCGCTGAAAGATGAATCCGGAGGCATACCCGCAGAAATGAAAGAAAATATCTTCACCCCAAATTTTACCACGAAATCATCCGGTACTGGTCTTGGCCTGGCTATCTGTAAAGGCATCGTTGAAAAAGCCAACGGCCATATCTGGTTCGAATCTGACGAAGGGGTGGGAACAACTTTTTTTATTACGCTGCCGATGGCGTGAGGGAATAGATGAATATTTCATCATTCATCTGTTCACCCCGGTTTTTTCAACTTCTGTAATTGTACAAACTTCTCAAACTGTGCCAAAGAAAAGCTACTCAAATTCCTCTCCTTCGTTAACCCTGCTTTTTGCGCAACAAGAACACCGTATTTGCAATCCGAATAACCATCAACCGAGTGTGCATCCGGGTCAATCGAGATAAGTACATTCTTTTCAAGAGCAAGATCAATCCAACGCCAGTCAATATCCAATCTTCTGGGGTGTGCATTTAATTCAATAACTACATTATTGTCCGCGCAGGCATCTATAATGCGTTTGTGGTCTACAGGGTATCCGTTCCTGCTAAGTAATAGCCTTCCCGTCATATGCCCCAGAATCGACGTAAAAGGGTTCTCAATGGCATTCATCAAACGCATCATGGCTTTTTCCTCATTCATTTTGAGGTTTGAGTGAACAGATGCGATCACAATATCAAAACTACCCAGTACTTCTTTGCTATAATCCAGATTACCATCATTCAGGATATCGCTCTCAATGCTTTTGAATATTTTAAAAGGTGCCAGCTTTGCATTCAACTCATCTATTTGTTGGTGTTGCGCCCGTATCCGCTCTTCATTTAACCCATTGGCATAGAATGCAGTCTTTGAGTGGTCGCTGATCACCAGGTATTCCAGCCCCTGAGTTATGGCTGCATTGGCCATTTGCTCCAGAGTATTCACACCATCGCTCCAGTTACTATGGCTGTGAATAATGCCTTTGATATCTGTTGGTTGAATAACGTCCGCTAACTTTCCAGCTTTGGCCAGGGCTATCGTTCCTGCTTTCTCGCGTTGAAAAGAGGGGATGGGATGACTATTTACAGAGGCAAAGATCTCAGCTTCATCTGCATAAGATTTATTGTTATCCCATTTAGCTTGGGTTTGCCATGAGCTTAAAAATTCCTCGCTGCAGGATGTTTCAAATAGTTTCTTTTGAAAAAGATCCAATGAAGTAGTATAAAAACCAAGTGTTACATTTTCTTTTCCTTTGAAAGAAATATAATCACCCGCTTCGGCAACCACAGCAAACTCATTCGTGATAAAAAAATCTTTTAGCTGATCCGTTGACAGGGTAGTAACCCATTCAGCAGTATTGATAATTTCCAACTGTCTTTTAAATTCTCCTGTAACTGCAAACTGTTTTTCAGCAAACGAAGTTTTGAAAGTGTTTTCTGCAGTGGCTACAAAAGTTTCCATCTGTTGGTACAGATAACTTCCGAGCGAATTGAAATAAAACTCGATCGCTTCCTTAATATTCTTCTGCGTTTTTTCGCCAAAACCCTTGTACAAAGTGAGGCGGTTTTCGTTGCACGCATACAGCAATTCTCCCAGTGATTCTATCTCCAGCTCCTTCCAAATGGTCGAAATCTTCTTTGGGCCAATCCCCTTAATCCCCAACATTTCTATTATTCCAGGAGGTGTTTTCTCCAGATATTCATTCAATAAACTGAGTTGCCCCGTCTCAAATTGCTCAATAATTTTTTTACCGATGGCATCCCCGATACCTCTGATCGCGAATATTTTTTCGGCAGGTAGCTCTGATAATGGAGCTGGTAATTTATCAATAGTGAATGCAGCAGATGCATACGACTTTGCTTTAAAACTATTGTCACCATGTATATCCATTAACTTGGATAATAATGAGAAGTTCTCGGCTATTGCATAATTGTCCATATCCTTACTGGTATTAGCTTTGAAGGTATGAAATAAAAAAGTCCCGGAAGATCCGGGACTTAAATCTATTTCTGCTTGAGAAATAAGAAGGCTACTATTTTTTAGCGGCTTTCTTAGCAGCTTTTTTAGGAGCAGCTTTCTTAGCAGCTTTTTTAGGAGCAGCTTTTTTAGCAGCTTTTTTAGGAGCAGCTTTTTTAGCAGCTTTTTTAGGAGCAGCTTTTTTTACAGCTTTTTTAGGAGCAGCTTTTTTAGCGGCTTTTTTAGGAGCGGCTTTTTTTGCAGTTGCCATGTTTTTTTAGATTTAATGGTTAGTTAATACATTAAAAGTAAAAACTTATTTGGAACTACAAAAAAATATTTTTATGCAGACAGTTCTACCGGTTTTACGGAGATGGTTGTTTTGTCGTTTTTACCTTTCTTATATTCTACTAAACCATCGGTTAAAGCGAATAAAGTAAAGTCAGTTCCAACACCAACATTTTTACCGGGATGGTAAACTGTTCCTCTCTGACGAACAATGATGTTACCAGAGAAAGCTGGCTGTCCACCATAGATCTTAACACCTAAACGTTTGCTTTGTGAATCACGCCCGTTCTTTACGGAACCTTCACCTTTTTTGTGTGCCATAGTTCTTTGTTTTAAAAACTAAATCATAAATAAGAAGAACAACTCTTCTGCATCTACTCATTAATCGTTAGCGCTTATTAAGCGATACTTTCAATTTTAATTCTCGTATAATGGGTTCTGTGACCATGCTTCTTACGGAAGCCCTTTCTTCTTTTCATTTTAAAGGCGATCACTTTGTCACCCTGTACAAGGTCGCTGATAATTTCTGCTTTCACAGTTGCCTTTACAGCACTGCCCACAGAAATAGCTCCACTGTTGTCTGTAAACAACACTTCGCTAAATTC
>CANBSW010000020.1 GCA_947372235.1 Chitinophagaceae bacterium
AGTGCATTTTGCTGAATGGTATCTACCAGTTGCCTGAATTGTGCACTTGGGAAATGACCCTGCAAAAAAGCAAAAGCCTCAGATTCATCATCAGCAAATGCCATATAACAGATTCCTTTTGTGGTAGATGCTACCAGTATATTTCCAAATGGGGTTTCTGCAAAACTGTAATTGATCAACAAATCTTTTCCGCCATTTTTATATTCGGCAGGTGTCATACCCTCAATATTGATGAACAAATCGTGTAAGCGGCTGGTGCCGGAAAGTCCTGTTTCGTAAGCAGTTTCAAATAAGGTTGCCTGGTTTTCTTTCAATAACTTTTTTGCATATTCTACACTGGTATATTGCAGAAATTTTTTCGGACTGGTTCCAGCCCATTCACTAAACAGCCTCTGAAAATGGAAAGGGCTCAGGTTTACTTTCCTGGCAACCTCATCAAGATTAGGTTGTTTTTTGAAATCGGTTTTGATATAGTCAATTGCTTCGGCAATGCGGTGGTAATTGATGTTTTGCTGTTCGGTCATTGTGTTCGGATTTGATAAAGCAAATGTCGACAGAAAAATTTCATTATAAAATCTGAAACTTGCTGAATTAGTAAAGAGTAGAATCAATTTTCTAAACCTTTCTTTTGGTCTTTTTTACAATGTTATTAAGTAAAGAAAATTTCACGCAAAGCCGCCAAGGAGCAAAGACGCAACGAGCCTTTCTTGCTCCTTGGCGGCTTTGCGTGAAACTGCTAATTGAGGCCTTAATTTAACGACATTGCCCTATCGGGAGATGTTTCGAGAAAAAATAGCGTTCAGGTCGCTCCAGCGCCCCGACCGCATAAAAAAACGGAACCCCTATCCGGGGTTCCGCTTGGCCAACAATCTAAGTTTACTACTCTTTACAGCTTACAGCGATTTTAATGCCTGTATTCTTTCCCAGCGTGCTTTCATGCCTGTGTTTGCCTGGTCTAAGAACTCAATTGCTTTTTCAGGATAATTATTTTTAATGGTTGCAAAACGATTTTCATTGTATAAGAACTGATCTAATGGAATGGATGGATCTTTACTGTCTAATACAAATCTTTGTCCCTGCTCTTTCATCGGATTAAAACGGAACAGCGGCCAGTAACCTGATTTCACTGCCAATTCTTGTTGGTCTAATCCATGGCACATATCATATCCATGTGCAATGCAATGACTGTAAGCAATGATAATAGATGGACCAGGATACGCTTCTGCTTCCAATATGGTTTTCAAAGCATGCACATCATTTGCTCCCATGGCTATCTCTGCTACAAAAGCATTGCCATGTGCAATGGCCTGCATAGCAAGGTCTTTTTTACCGGTTGTTTTTCCTTTGATAGAGAATTTAGCGCTCGCACCTATCGGGGATGATTTAGATTTTTGTCCGCCGGTGTTGGAATACACTTCTGTATCCAGTACCAGTATATTTACATTTTCACCGGTTGATAATACATGATCCAATCCACTGAAACCAATATCATACGCCCATCCATCACCACCTACTATCCACATAGATTTGTGTTCGAGAAATTCGGCTACCTGTGATAAATATTTGGCTTCGGGTTTTACATTTCCTTTTAAACGAGATTTTAATTCATTCACATTTTTGCGTTGCTGAATTACTTCTGCTTCGGTGGCTTCTACATTTGTTAAGATCGCATCTGCCAATTCAGTTCCAACATCTTCTCTCAATGTTTTCAATAAAGAAGCTGCATAGCGTTGTTTCATATCAGAAGCGAGCTTGATGCCCAATCCAAATTCTGCATTGTCTTCAAACAAAGAGTTTGCCCAGGCTGGTCCGTGACCTTCGCTGTTCTTGGCCCATGGTGTGGTTGGTAAATTACCGCCAAAGATGGATGAACAACCGGTTGCATTGGCAACGATCATTCTATCACCAAACAATTGGGTTAACAATTTCAAATACGGTGTTTCTCCACAACCGCTACAGGCACCGGAGAATTCGAACAAGGGTTCTAATAATTGTGAGCCTTTAACGGTGCTGCGGTTAACACGGGTTCTGTCGATATCAGGTAAGCCGATAAAGAAATCCCAGTTTTGTTTTTCGGTTTCTTTTAATGGCAGTACTTCCTGCATGTTGATGGCTTTGTGGCCGGGTTGTGTTTTGCTTTCTATCGGACAAACTTCAACACACAAATTACAACCGGTACAATCTTCAACAGCCACTTGTAAAGTGTATGACTCCTGGTCTTTAAAAAATTCTTTACCGATAGGCGCAATGTGTTTGAAAAAATTTGGCGCATCTACCAATAAATCGTTGCTGTAAACTTTTGGGCGAATAGCAGCGTGCGGACAAACAAAGAAACATTTACCACACTGAGAGCAAAGGCTTGGATCCCAAACAGGAACCTGCTCGGCAATATTTCTTTTTTCGTATTGCGTAGTAGCAGAAGGATACGTACCATCCGCAGGGAAAGCACTTACCGGAAGATCATCCCCTTCACCGGCAATGATTTTTGCTAAAACCTGTTGAACAAAATCAGGCGCATTGCCAGAGATGGCAGGTTCGATTTCTTTTGTGCCAATGGTATAATGCGTATAATCTAACAGTGAAAGGTTTTCGAGTGTTTTATCAACTGCATCAAAGTTTTTCTGAACAACGGCTTCCCCTTTTCTGCCATAGGTTTTTTGAATGGCTTTTTTAATATAAGTGATCGCTTCTTCTTTTGGAATTACATTAGAGATAGCAAAGAAGCAGGTTTGTAAGATGGAGTTGATACGGGATCCCATACCGGTTTCTTTGGCTACTTTAGATGCATTGATCACATAGAGTTTTAATTCTTTGTGGATGATCTCTTCCTGAATTTTTCTGGGTAAATTATTCCAAACCTCTTCTGTATTATAGGGCGCATTTAACAATAAAGTTGCTCCCTGTTCTGCATCTTTCAGGATATCGTATTTCTCCAGGTAATTAAAATGGTGACAGGCAATAAAATTTGCAGAATTCACCAGATAAGAAGAACGGATTATGTTCTTACTAAAACGTAAATGCGAAACAGTTAATGAGCCGGATTTTTTAGAATCATAAACAAAATAACCCTGCACATGGTTATCCGTAACATCACCAATAATTTTGATGGTGTTCTTATTGGCACTCACGGTACCATCGGCACCTAATCCAAAAAATAATCCGCGGAATAAGTGTTGGTTTTCTAAAGAGAAAGTTTTATCATAAGTTAAACTGGTATGTGTAATATCATCTTCAATACCAATGGTGAAACCGTTTTTGGGTTTGTCCTTTTTCAGTTCATCAAAAATACCCATTACCATACCGGGGTTAAATTCTTTGGAAGCCAGTCCGTAACGGCCGCCAATCACTTTTGGCATAGCATGTTCCCAATTGGTATGGAGTGCATTGATCACATCCATATACAAAGGTTCACCGATAGAGCCGGTGTCTTTGCAACGATCTAACACAGCAATTTTCTTAACCGATGTTGGAATAGTATTGATAAAATCTTTAACAGAGAAAGGACGGTATAAATGAATATGCAGACAACCGGTTTTTTCTCCTTTATTATTTAAGTAATCAACGGTTTCATTAACAGGTCCGCTGCCGGAACCCATGATGATGATAATGTTTTCTGCCTGCGGATGTCCGTAGTATTCAAACAGTTTATAAGCACGGCCGGTAAGCTGTTCAAATTTGCGCATGGTATCTTCTACAATGGCGGGAACATTCCAGTGATATTGGTTGCAGGCTTCTCTACTTTGAAAATAAACATCCGGGTTTTGTGCGGTACCGCGGATGAATGGATTTTCAGGATTCAATGCACGCTCACGGTGGCGGGCCACATCTTCTTCATTGATCATGGCTTTGATGGTTTCATCCGGAATAACCACCACATCATTCAATTCGTGTGAGGTACGGAAACCATCAAAAATGTTTAAAAAAGGGATACTGGATCTTAAACTGGCAGCCGTAGCAATCATGGCCATATCATGTGCCTGTTGCGGATTGTTGCCAAATAGTTGTGCAAAACCGGTAGAGCGTACTGCCATCACATCACTATGATCTCCAAAAATGGATAGTGCGTGGGTAGCCAGTGCCCTTGCGGCAATATGAAATACGGTAGGGGTTAATTCGCCCGCAATTTTATACATATTGGGGATCATCAGTAACAATCCCTGAGAGCAGGTAAAAGTAGAAGCCAAAGCACCACCCTGCAATGCACCGTGAATGGCACCGGCGGCACCGGCTTCACTTTGCATTTCGATGATCTTGGGAACTTCTCCGTAAATATTGGTCTTATCATCGCTGCTCCATTCGTCGGCCCATTCGCCCATGGTAGAAGAGGGGGTAATGGGATAAATGGCACAAACTTCGCTGGTTTTGTAGGCAATGTGAACAGCCGCTTCATTACCATCCATGATCTGAATGTTTTCCGGACGGGCTTTTTCTAAGATGGGCTGCGGTGCTGTGGTAACTTCAGTTTCCATATTTGCTTGTTTAGAGTAAGAAATTTAGATTTTTTGAAATTGGCTGGGTCAAAATTAAAAGGCTGCTTAAGGCTGTACTATGACGAAACCCCATAAGAAATATGATTTATATCATAGGGATGCTTTTGGGAAGATGTAATAGAGTGAGATTTTAGAAGTTCTTGTCCTATTTTTATAGCGGGTTAAGAGAAAAGGATATTGAACCGTGCCTCTGTGCCTTCGTGAGAGAAATAATTGGCGCACGGAGGCACAAAGGCACGGTTTTGAGTAACTAAATTCGAAACCCGTCAAAAAATCTGATCAATATAATTACCATGAAATTTGCAATTCCTAAAATATTCCTTCGTTTTTTTAAATATATCGGTATTGGTCTGGCAGGGATATTGTTATTGATGTTTTTGCTGCCCTATCTTTTTCCAACCTATGTTTCCAATAAAATAAAAACCTGGGCCAATAGTTCTATAGAAACAGAACTGAATTTTTCAAAAGCGCGGTTGTCTTTCTTCAATCACTTCCCATCCTTAACACTTACATTGTATGATGTAAGCCTGAAAGGATCTGAACCATTTGGCAAAGACACTTTGGTTGCAGGTAAGGAACTGGCACTGGGTGTTAACCTGTTTAGTGTATTTGGCAAAACAATCAAAATTGATGAAGTCTATATTACCAAAGGAAAACTGAATGTGCTGGTTAATAAAGAAGGCTTACCCAATTATAATATATACAAAGGCAAAGCTTCTGCACCCAAAGAGAATGCAGCAGATACGGGCAGTGCCAATTTGAAATTGGAAAGAATACAAATCGAAGATTGTGAACTGGTATACCATGATCAATCTATCCCAATTGAGATCGATGCAAAGAAATTAAATTATGTAGGTAAAGGTGATCTTAGTAAAGCCATATTTGATCTGAGCTCAAATCTGGATATGGAAGGCTTTGGTATCAGTTATAATAACCAGACTTTTTTAGAGAACAAGAAACTGCACGCAAAACTCATCACACAGATCAATACCAATTCACTGGCTTTGATATTTGAACAGAATGATTTGATGATTAACCAGCTGCCGGTTCAGTTTAAGGGGAAATTTAATTTTTTGAAAGACGGGTACAATATGGATTTTTCTGTGAAGACAGATCCTACAGACTTTAAAAACCTTTTTACGGCATTGCCGCCTGTGGCGGTAACCTGGGTTGATAAAACAACTGTGAAGGGAGATGTTGAATTGGATGCAGCTTTAAAAGGAGATTATATTGCCGCAAAAAAAATTGGACCCGATCTGTCATTCAATATGAAGATCAATAAAGGATCGATTGCTACCAAAGGAATTGTTGAACCGGTTGAAAATATCTTCCTCAACTTTCATTTTCTGCTACCACAACTGAATATGGAAAATATGACGGTGAAAATAGATTCACTGCATGCTTCTATGGGTAAGGATGAACTGAGTATGGTGTTGCAAACAAAAGGAATGACAACCCCATTTATCACCGGAAAAATTGATGCACATGCAGATCTGGAGAAATGGAACAAGACAATGGACATTAACAAGAGTATTGAATTAAAAGGATTATTGATGATGAAAGGATCTGTGAACGGAAATTTTCAGCCAAAGGATAAAAAGTTTCCGGTAACGAATATTTCTGTGCAGCTGAAAGATGGTTTTGTAAAAACCGGCTATTATCCAACACCCATCACACAGATCAATGTTGATGCTGATGTGTTTAATACCACAGGAACAACCCAGGACCTGAAAATAAATATCAAACCCATCTCACTCAATTTTGAAGGACAAACTTTTCGCGTTGCGAGTGATTTAAAAAATTTCGATAACCTATCATACAATGTGAGTTCAAAAGGTGTGTTGAATATTGGCAAGATCTATAAACTATTTGCCATTGATGGGTACGATGTTAGTGGAACTGTTGAAACAGATCTTAGTTTACAAGGCACACAAGCCGATGCGATGGCGCACCGTTATGATAAGCTGCACAATAGCGGCAATATGAAACTGCATAATATTACACTCAGTTCGCGTTCCTTTCCAAAGCCATTTATAGTACAGTCGGGTGCTTTGCATTTTAAAGATGACCAGTTAGTAGCAGATAAACTGTTGATGAATTATGGCAGCAGTTATTTGAACCTGAATGGGTATATAAAGAATATCATCAATTATGCTTTGAAAGACAATGCCATGCTGGAAGGCAAATGGAACCTCAGTACCAAACATCTTGTAATAGATGAATTGATGGCTTTTGCAACTACAGATACAGTAAAAACAATAGCTGCGAAAACTGCACCGGCAGCAACAGGCGTAATAGTAATCCCGTCTAATTTGAATATGGCATTTACTGCCAATGCAGATAAGATCAGTTATAACGGGTTGGATCTGAAGAATGCCCAATCAGAAGTATTGGTACAAAATGGAAAGCTCACTATCAGCAAAGCTGCATTTACTTTAATTGATGCACCGGTGAATATGACGGCTTCTTATGCAAGTCTTTCTCAAAGAAGAGCCAGTTTCGATTATCATATTACTGCTGCAGAATTTGATATTGCGAAAGCTTACAAAGAAATCAAACTCTTCCGCGAAATGGCTTCGGCTGCGGGTAAAGCAACTGGAACCGTTTCACTGGATTACAATTTGAGTGGTACTTTGAATGATAGTATGTATCCTATTTTTCCAACATTAAAAGGTGGCGGGGTGCTGTCTCTCAAAAAGATAAAAGTTAAGGGCTTGAAATTATTTTCTGCTATCAGTAAAGAAACCGGGAAGGAAGGAATTCAGGATCCGGATCTTTCAAAAGTAGATATCAAAACAAAGATCAACCGAAATATTATTACCATCGAACGTTTTAAACTTCGTGTTGCCGGTTTCAGACCAAGGTTTGAAGGTCAGGTTAGTTTTGATGGGCGATTGAATTTAAAGGCCCGCCTGGGCTTGCCACCTCTGGGTATTTTCGGAATCCCACTAAGTATTACCGGCACGCAGGAGAAACCCATTGTAAAACTACGCCGCGGTAAAGCCGCTGATGAATTGCAGGAATCGGATGCGGATGATGAAAAGCAATAGTTTGTTTCAATAAGAGTAAGACAAGAGAAAAAAAGTATTGCTAGAGATAAACTCTTTTGGCTCTTTCTCTCTTGTCTTACTCTTATTGAAACATTTACATTATCCCCAGGTTTGATTTGTTCATCCATCAAATTTTTTCAATTATGATTCTAATCATAATTGAAAACCACTCCCCATTGTAGTTTTATTTCCGGGATATTTTAAATCACCCCTCATGCATATGAAAAAAGAAATTTCATTTTTGTTCATTGGTATGCTATGCCTGCAACTGACAGCCTGTAGCGACAGTGCCACAAAATCAACCACCACAGAAAATGTTACACAGGATGCCAAGGGCCAGTCCGGTGTAAAAGATGATTCTTCTCAAAAAAATGTAGTACAGGTTGCGGTAGGAAGTAAAGACCATACAACACTGGTTACAGCCGTGCAAACTGCAGGACTGGTAGATGCATTAAGCAATGCAGGCCCCTTTACTGTGTTTGCACCTACCAATGCTGCATTTGCTCAATTACCTGCGGGAACGGTAGAAGGGTTATTGAAACCCGAGAAAAAAGAAGCACTTACAGATATTCTGCAATACCATGTATCGGTTGGTGTTTTTAAAACGGATGCGATGACTGATGGACAAGTAATTGGTCAGGTGAATGGTGATAATATTACCATTACTAAAAAAGATGGAAAAATTATGGTGAATGGAATAGCTACGATAGTGGCAACAGTTCCGGCTTCCAATGGTGTTGTGTATGTGATTGATAAAGTGTTAACTCCTCCCGCAAAAAAATAAGTTTATTTTAGGTTGTAAGTTTAGAAAGCATGGATTTCGGTTCATGCTTTTTTTATGTGCGAACTCTGAGGATTTTTTTTTGAAACACATAGGGACATAGGTTAAAACCAAGGGCATATAGAATTGCTCCTATGTGAACTTCTGCCTAACCTATGTCTCTATGTGTTTCAAAAAAAATCATGACTGAGAAGAAGAATGCTTAGTATCCACAATTTCCGATTGCAGTATAGCAGAAATTTTTAGTGCCCGCTGCTTTGCCAGCAAAGCTTTTTCGCCGCTAAACAATTCATCAACGGTAGTGATGAATAAATGATTCCATTGCTGAAAGTGTTGCTGTAGCAGCGGCATGGCTTTATGCAGGTGTTTATGAAGATCCATGGGATTGCCCTGGTAAGAGCCGGTGAAGAGAATAGCGTTCTCCCAAAAATCGCACATGAGCGGTAAATGTTTCTCCCAGTTTACACGCGCAATATCTGTGAATACCGGACCGATCAACGGATCTGCTTTTACTTTAGCGTAAAACAAATTTACCAGGCGTTCAATATCTCTTCGGGATTGAATATCTTTTTTCATGTGTCAGGTATTGGTGGTTAGCTGACTGATTTTTTCAAGCATTTCTTCAGAACAATATTCCTGCAATAATGGAAATAATACTCTTTCTTCTTTACGAACATGATTATTCAATAATTCTCCAAGCCTGTCCATCATTTCAATAGGATTTTCTTTGGTGCCTATTTCATCAAACATTTTTTCAAGAGAGCGATGTTCACTGGTTAATTCTGTAACCAATATTGCGATCTCTTCTGGATGACTGTTCTTTACCAAGGCAAATACTTCTTCTTCCGTTTTAAAATGATCTTTCAACTCTTTTTCAAAAAAAATTGTGGCATAATTGATTTTGCCTTTCACAGTTTCGGGCAGGCCTTTGTAAACAGGTGTATTCTTTTTTAATAGCTGCGAAAGTATCAATGCTTCGTGATGGTCGCGCGAAAGTGGGGCCAGTGCTTCATGTCTTTTCATAATCAAAGGTCTTTATGCTTGAATCTACGGATAGAAAGCCATACAGGAACTACGGCCCATAATAACAATACAAAAAATGATAACCCCATGCCGGCCTGAGTACCAAAGAAATCTTTGAAAACGGCACCCGTGTATCCCATTAATGCCGACACATCCATTTTTAATAAGATCATAATTCTGCCAAGATCAAGTGGGTTTAACATACTTACTGCCACCATTAATTTTTCTACCGGATAATCTGAAAACTGAAATAATAAGAACAATACAAATCCATCAAACAGTAATGAAAAATAGAGCCATAGTAAAATAGCAACGCCAATACCTTTTGCTTTGTCTCTTGTTTTTACAGCAGCCAGTAATGCGATGGATACAAATACTACCGAAAGTATTACGCCAATCAATATCATCATAAATCCGGTTATATCTGCCTGATAAATCAATACAGGAATTCCTGCACCTACTAAAAAAGCAAGAGACATAGAAGAAGCCAATCCGGTAAATAAACTCATCCAGATAGTTTTGCGTTGTAATGGCTGGCTTACCAACAGTTCAATAAATTCTGCGCTATTATAAATATAGATAGTAGAAAAAATAATACTTACTAATGGAACAATGATGAGTATAATGTTTAATAAACCCAACAAACCCTTTGCAGAATTATCTTCCAGACTAAAAATACTGAGTGATAATACCAGCAGGAATAAAGTATAGGCCAGCATGATCTTATTCCGCAATATATCTATGATCACATATTTAATTACTTTCTTCATAGTTATTGTTTTTGCATAACATGAGCAATGGCTTTGGCCAATTTTGCCTGACCGGTATCTTCTGTAAGCTGACTGATGGTTTTATGAAAACAGAGAATTCCATCCTGCATATAAATTACCTGTGTAACCAAATCATCCAGCTCACTAAGAATATGTGAAGTGATCAATACCAATTTTCCTTTTTGTTTTTCTGCAATGATTTTTTCTTTTAAGATCTCGGATGATACAGGATCGAGGCCAGCTGTGGGCTCATCCAATATCAATACTTCGGGATTGAATAAAAATGCCAATGCTGCACTTACTTTTTGCCGGGTTCCGCCTGATAAAGTACGCATACGTTTGTTCATCAAAGGTTTCAGGTTAAACAGGTTGATCAGGTCTTCATCCAGTATTTGTTGCTGCGCTGATTTTCGGATATCTTTCATCATATCCAATACTTGCCCAATAGTCATATTTTCAGGGTATCTGCCAATCTGCGGCATATAACCAATGCGTGAACGGTATTGCCAGTCGTTTTTAATATTGCTGCCGTTGAATGTGATAAAACCACTATCGCAAACCACCATTCCAAGTATGGTTTTGATAAATGTTGTTTTACCACTTCCGTTGGGCCCAATCAGTGCAATACATTCACCCTTGTTACAGGTAACTGAGAAATCGTTTAGGGCAAACAGACTGCCAAATTTTTTGCTTACATTATTTGCAATGATCATAACCGTAAAGGTTTCATTAAAGGAGCAATGTCTTTGAAATTCTCTGGTGTTAGTGATGGCAGTACTTTTTCAGTTTTATCCAACAGGGTTGTTATAAAACTTCTGAACAACATCATTGCCGGCGGATTTTTTTCCACGATCACAGAATACATACTTACCGGGCGATACGGAACATCGCCTTTTTGGTCCTTATTCAGGTCATACCCATCATATTTATCCCAATAATTTCCATTGAATGTGTTTAATACCAAGCTTCCATTTGTGCCTATATCAAAAGTGTTGCCAATAAAATTGTTGGCAGTCACTGTAATATCCATGCAGCTTGCCTGCACTTTCATTCCCCAGCCATTGCGCTCAAAAACATTATTGTTCATTTCAATGCGGCTGGTGCCTTCCATAAAAATACCGATGGTGTTTTTTACAAAACGGTTATTCTCGATATAACTGTCGGATATTTCTTTCAACAATAATCCATACGCTGCATCGCCCCAGTTTTCTTCAAAATAATTATGGAACATTTTTACATCGTGCGAAAACATTACTGCAACACCCGCTCCATTGTTTCTGAAAATATTGGTGATATAAGCGTCGTTACTCGAAAACATAAAATGCAAACCATACCGAAGATTTTTTTCAGAAGTATTGCGCCAGATAATGGAGTGGGTTACGAATTCAAAATAAATGCCATCCCGATGGCCGGTAATTTTATTCGCAATGATTCGCATACTGTCGCTCTTCCAGCAATGGATACCATTGCCACTTTGCTGTTCTTCTTTTCCGTATGCAGAAATCCTATTGTTTTGAATAGTGCAATTGGTGCCATATTGCGAGTAGATACCAAAAAAAGTATCTTCTAAAATATTGTCTTTGATGATTACATCATGTGTATTATAGATTTTTATTCCCGCAAAATCTTCCATACTCGAAACACCGGACTGAATCACTTTGCAACCCTGAACGGTAACGCCGGGGCTTTTAATTGAAATGTTCTCATATCTGTGTTCACCATCCAATACCGGATAATCAATGCCCATGAGCACGATCGGTTTGTTGATGACTAAATTCTTTTCATGATAAATGCCACTGAATACTTTAATGGTATCGCCACCGGCAGATCGTTGTATGGCTTCTGTAATAGTTGTATAACTTTTATTTTTTCCTACAGTAATCACTCTTGCATTTGCTGCGTAGGAAAAAAAACTAACACATAATATGCACAATAAATTTCTCACTGTTTGCTGATTTCATTCCAGCGAACTTCTGTTCCGGAAAATTGTTCCTGTATTTTTTTCAAACTGTCGGGCTCTTTGCATGCTGCAAGATTGCCACCCATTGGGCCTCTCAGGTCTTTACTTTGTAAGATCAATGCTTCTGAGGCATTTAATAATTGATGATTATTATTGAAATTAGTCAGGTAAGTATTTTTGATATCAGTTTCTGCAATTTCTTTTGTTTTTAGCCATGATAAGAGGCAATAGCTGTCATCAAATTTATACACCCTTCCTTTTTTTGTTACGATCTCAGCGCCATATCGAATATCACTGATTGTCATTTTACAGAAATAACAATTGTCTGCTCCGGGTTTGATTGGTATGGGCCCATTACTGCAGGATGAAAAAAACAATATTGCCAATACAAGCATTACAGGTGTTGAAAGGTGAATGATCCTGTTCTTATTTTCTTTCCAGTTTAACCAGATGCATACTGCTGTAATTAATCCCACACCAATGAATAACCATCCACCAATATCAGGAATTGAATAAGCTCCAAAATTCAATAACTGTTTAAAGCCGATCAATGGCGGCTGGTAAGCCATGCCGGGAACAATGATGGCAGCATCCGGGTTAAGATCATGGCCATAATTATATTCCCATCTCCAGAAATCAACCATGGCTAACACACCAAAACAAACAAATAAAATAAAGAAGGTATACAACATGCTTTGTTTTCCTGTAACAGCAACAATTACTGCAAGCAATGCAAAAAATACAATGATATAGGGTAGTGCGGTAAATTCTATAAAATCTTTGGTATGCAATGTTTTCATACCAATATAGTGGTTAAGGCCATTGATAATGTCTACATTACCCCCCAGCTTGGATGGGTAGATCAATAAGTTCAGTCCTTCAGGATATTGCGGTGCATTCAGTTCTATCTGCCATAGCGGAACAAATAAAACCATTGCCAATGCTGCTGCACAAAGTATCATCAAAACTCTTACAGGCGCGGTTAATAGTTCCTTTTTCATAATCTCTCTATTCAATTACCATTAAGCCAATAAGCAGGAACAGGTTTGTATTCCTGTTCCTGCATGGTATTCTTTCATTATTTTTTCTCTGCTGCTTCTGCAGGTGGCATGTTTTTGCCTGTGCTGAACATTAATGGTGTGCTTGAACCCGCAGGTGATACACGGAGGTAGCCCGACATTTCCTGGTGCAGTGCACTACAGAAATCGGTACAATAGAATGGGAACATTCCGGGTTTTTCAGCTATCCATTTTAAGGTTTGTGTTTCGCCCGGCATGATCAGTAATTCTGCATTGTTGGCGCCTTTTATGGCAAAGCCATGCGGTACATCCCAATCCTGCTCAAGATTGGTTATGTGGAAGTACACTTCATCACCGGCTTTAATACCTTCAATATTATCGGGCGACCAGTGCGAGCGGATACAGGTCATATACACATGTACTTTGGTTCCTTCACGAACTACTTTGGTAGTTCCTTCTCCTTTCGAAACATAGGGATGTGCATTCTCTTCTATCTTAAAGAATTTAACAGAATTGTTTTTGATCAGATCTGCACTAACAGCCTGTGCATAGTGAGGTTCACCAATGGTTGGGAAGTCGAGTATCAACTGCATTTTATCACCACTGATATCATACAACTGTGCACTCTGTGCCAATTCCGGACCTGTTGGGAGGTACCTGTCTTTGGTAATTTTATTATACGCGATCAGGTACTGCGGGTTTGGTTTTCTGGTATCTCCACCGGGGATACACAAATGCCCTACTGAATAATAAGTTGGCGCACGGTCCAATACTTTCAAATCTTTGATATTCCATTTTACCACTTCAGATGATACAAAGAAAGATGTGTAAGCATTTCCTTTACCATCAAATTCTGTATGCAATGGTCCGAGGCCCGGTTTTTTTACTTCACCATATAATGCTGATTCGTATTTGATCACAGGGATGCCGTCATAATCGCCAATAAAATCTTTGGCGGCAATGGCAGACTTGATTTTATCAAAACTGAAAACAGGAATTAATGCTGCGAGTTTTCCGCTACCTACAATGTATTCGCCGGTTGGGTCAACATCGCAACCATGTGGTGATTTAGGGCAAGGAATAAAATAACACAGGTCTTTAAAATCTTTCGCATCCAACACTGTTACTTCTGTTTTTATATCAGAAGTGGCAGTATGTGTTTTATCGTTGTATTTGTTATGTGCATATTTTACTGCCTGCTTTCTGCCTTTTCCGGCTTTAATGTATTCTTCTGCTTTTTTCCAGTTCACTGCCATGATAAAATCTTTATCACGCTGCGATGCATTTACTTCCAGCAATGTGTTGGCTTGTTCTGTGTTATAGCATGAGAAAAAGAACCAACCGCTGGATTTTCCTTTACCGGAATGGCTCAAATCAAAATTCACACCCGGGCACTGGATCTGAAAAGCGATATCCATATTGCCATCTTCTTTACCTACACTGATAAAACTGAGTGTGCCTTTGAAATTCTTTTTATACGTGTTGATGGGTACATCACCATTTGTATTATCCGGTGGAACACTGAAACGTGTACCGGCCACAACATACTCTGTGTTTTCTGTGATAAAAGGAGAGGAGTGATTACCTGCACTATTAGGTAACTCAATAATCTCTGCGGTACGGAAAGTTTTCAGATCTATCCTGGCAACTCGTGGGGTATTGTTGGCATTACCAAAAACCCATCTGCCGTCGATCTCTCCGTTGGTTTGTGAAAGTTCTGTGTGGTGCAGATCATCCCATGGTACCATTCCGTGTGATGTGTTGAGCATGGGTTTGGTTTCTTCGCTATAGCCCCAACCTTTTTCGGGGTCAACAGAAAATACAGGAATCACACGTAGCAAACGGCCCGATGGTAAACCATATACGCTCATTTGTCCGCTGAACCCCCCCGATACAAAATTGTAGAACTGGTCGTATTTACCGGGTGCTACATACACTTTGGCAGCTGCATCTGAACTAACTGCATCTCCTGCATTTTTAGGTTTGCAGGCAAACATGCCCAGTACAATACCGAAGCATACTGTGGCAATAACCTTTCGTTGATTATGTTTCATATTGAATTGTTTTAAGGTGATTGATCGGTAAGAGAAGGATTATTTTACGCCGTCATTTTTTCTCATAAACTCCAGTAATGACCTTGCATCAGTATCACTCAGGTTTTGATTGGGCATACGTACAAGGCATATTTCCAGTTGAGCCTGTGCTTTAGGATCTTTATTCAGCATTTCATCTGTATTGGTAATAAAATTCATGATCCATGGAGCAGCATGGCGGGCAGTAACGCCTTTCCAACCGGGGCCTACTAATTTTTCTTCAGTGGTTTTATGACAGCTGCCGCATTTAACAGCATAAATTTTACCACCCCCATCAGCCATCGCAGCATCAAGTGTTGCGGGTATTTCTACTGATTTAAATTTTCCTTCACCGCGATTAGGATCGTAAGAAGGATTGCCTGAAGTGGATGCGCCATCTGATCCGGCAGTTTGTGTGGCTGTAGTATGCGAATTGCCACCACCACAAGCGGCTGCCAGTAATGCGATCATTCCAATGAGCATTAATTTTTTCATATTTCTTCGTTTAATTTTTGAATTACAGTGCAAGGTTACAAAGGGGCAATACCATATTTTATGCGTTGAATCATAATGAAAGGGATTCTGTTTTCGGAAAGGATAAAAATTTCTGATGCTGTATTATAAAGAGTGATTTCTTTGAGATTTTATAAGTATATGATTTTGGTCATATCCCTACCTGTTTTCCATCATAATTACTAAAAACAGTTATAGATATTTTCGCTTTCATTCTGTAAAGCTTAAATACCATTTATGGTAATAGATATCAATACTCTTTTGGCCTGGGGTGCTACCTATAAAAAAGTAGCTGCCGGGGACATAATTTTTAATGAAGGAGGCCTTTGTTCATTCTATCATCAACTGGTTAGTGGCAGTGTACGCTGGGCAAATATTAATGATGAAGGAAAAGAGATATTACAGGTGATGATTGAACCCGGAGAATGTTTTGGCGAAATGCCATTGTTTGATGATGGTGGTTTTGCTGCTACCACTATTGCCAATGAAGATTCGGTGATCATCCGTTTAAACAAAGTTACTTTTCTTCAGCTCCTCAGAGAAAACCCTGAGATCCATTTTACCTTCACCAAACTAATGTCGGAAAGACTGCGTTTTAAATTCATGATCGTTCGCGAACTGGCCAACCATAATCCAGAACACAGTATTTCCAGTTTGTTCACCTATTTTAAAGAAGCGAAAAAAAATATCTGCCCCAAATGCAATAAGATAAAACTTACCCGCCAGCAAATTGCAGATATGACCGGCCTCAGGGTTGAAACCGTTATCCGCACCATCCGCAACATGCACAAGAAGGGAGAATTATTGGTAGATAAGGGCAAAGTGTATTGCTGAGATATGGAGTCTTAAAATCGAATCTCCCTCTGCGCAAACTCACCATCCTCTTCGGCTCTGCGGTGAAACCTTACATTGTGCTGGATTGTCTAAAGTAAAATCTTTTTTTACCGCAGAGAACAAGAGAGGCAGAGGTTGCGCAGAGGAATTATTTCACCGGAACTATGATTTCAATCATAACAAAACCATTGGCAATGAATTTATTTTGCTCAAATGGTTTGTATGTCTTCCAGATTTTTTCAATGGCTGCGCATTTCTTTTTTTAATCTGTTACTGGTAGCTGTATTAGGATTTGTATTAAGGTACAAGATCGTATACTCTTTACCCTTTATCGATCAGAAACATTTACTCCATGCACATTCTCATTTTGCATTCACCGGCTGGATAACCCAGGCTTTGATGGCATTGATGATCGCCACACTATCTAAACAAAAACAGGTTGATCTTTTCCCAAAATACCGCTGGTTATTATATGCGAATCTGATAACGGCGTATGGTATGTTGTTCAGTTTTCCTATTCAGGGCTATGGTTTTTTCTCGATCAGTTTTTCAACCCTGTCTATTTTTACTTCCTGGATCTTTGCCGTGGTTTGCTGGAAGGAGATCAATTCACTGCCTGCTAAAACCCTTTCGGGACAATGGTTTAAAGCTGCTCTGTTTTTTAATGCCTTGTCTGCACTGGGCGCATTCTCTCTTGCTTTTATGATGGCTAATAAAATTATTCACCAGAACTGGTACTTGCTGGCCATTTATTTCTTCCTTCATTTTCAATACAATGGCTGGTTCTTTTTTGGTTGTATGGGATTGTTTGTTGCAAAACTCTCCTCGCTGTTTCCCGATGATAAAAAAATAAAAACTGCTTTCTGGCTGTTTGCCGGGTCATGTTTTCCTGCTTATTTTTTATCTGCTTTATGGCTAACCCTTCCTGTATGGTTGTATGTAGTGGTTATCATTAGTGCCATTGCACAATTGGCGGGCTGGATAAGAATAATAAACATCATCATTAAAAATGAAAAGAAACCGGGAGCTTCATTGCCTGCACCTGCAAAATGGCTGCTGTTGTTTTCTTCTTTTGCATTAACTGTAAAACTGTTTTTACAATTGGCCTCTACCATTCCTTATTTAAGTACGCTGGCATTTGGTTACAGACCCATTGTAATTGCTTATCTGCATTTAATACTGCTGGGGGTGATTACTTTGTTTTTACTGGGTTATTTGATGGGAGAGAATGTATTGCCCCGTAATAAAAAAGTAATGAAAGGGACTATCATTTTTACTGCTGCCATTATTTTTAATGAATTTTTATTAATGATACAAGGTGTTACCGCCATCTCTTACATAATGGTTCCTTATATCAATGAATTGTTATTGTTGGCAGCATCTCTGCTGTTTACAGGAATATTATTGTTGAATTTGGGAATAAAAAAACAAACCTGACCTCAATCATAATCTGCTGATTGGTTCAGAGCGAGTTTTGCTAAAAATAACCACTATGACAAATATCGCAACACAAACACTGGCCTCTATTGTAACACTTAATAGCCAGACAGCTACCGTACTTGAAAAATACAACCTGGATTTTTGCTGTAAAGGAAAACGGACACTTACCGAAGCCTGCGCTGAAAAAGGATTGTTGCTGGAAGAAATTTCTTTGGAACTGGAACAACAGATCAATGGCAGACCAGAATCAAAAATGCCATTCACAGAAATGAATTGTGAACAGATGATCAGTTATATTTTAATACATCACCATTTCTATGTAAAACAAGCTATGCCTATGATCGCATATCATCTGGAAAAAATTGCTGCAAAACATGGTGAGCGGTTTCCTTATATGGTTGAGGTAAAAGAAATCTTTACTGAAATTCAGCAAGAAATGACATCGCATATGCAGAAAGAAGAAATGATCCTATTTCCCAGAATTAAACAATTGGAAACTGCACTAAACAATGAAGCAGGACTGTTGGTAAGTGAAAATTTTATCAGTGGCCCTGTGGAAGTAATGATGAATGAACACGATCATGCCGGTGATCTTTTATACCGTATACGTGAGTTAACCAATAACTATGAAATACCCGAATCGGCCTGCACTACTTTTCGACTTGCTTTAGCTGAGTTAAAAGAATTTGAAGAAGACCTGCACAAACATGTACACCTTGAAAACAACCACCTGTTTCCAAAAGCATTAGAGGCAAGGGAAGAGTTTGTATCCTGATTTTTTTCGTTTCAATAAGAGGAGGACAAGAGAAAAGGAGCTCAAAAGAGTTTATCTCTTGCTATACTCATTCTCTCTTGTCCTTCTCTTATTGAACCTTTCTAACAAAATGGATGTCTGCTATTTAGAAACACCAACTCCCCATTTCTTATTCCATTCGGGCCAGGCTTTTAAAACCTTTTGTGGTTCATAGGTGTACCATCCATACCCATCCCTACGCTCACGATCTACTTCAGCCAATGAGTAAACCACTTTACTGTCGCGGTTGCAGAACAGGGGTTTGTGGGTTTCCAATTCGTAATAGCGTGTCCAGATAGGTGGTGCAGCAGGATCTTCCACTACGATCCTGTCAATGGTAGAAACCTTGTATTTTGTTTGTAATGCCGGAGCAGGTATGGTTTTTACGCGTATGCCATTGATCCTGGAAATTTCAAACCATTTTACAGCCTGTTGTATAGCATTAATAACAGGCGCACCGGGATGATCGATACTCATTAAAAACAAAACAATGCCCGCACTTTCATTATTACAAATGGAAGGTGGCTCAAAAGCCCTTGCCCAGGCGGGTGCTAAGGTGTTTTCATCATGTTGCTGGCACCAGGCATTCAACACTCCTTTTTCTTTGATTTGTGTTTGTAAAATACAGTCGATGCCTTTTAAGTATGCTTTGTTTACTTTTTTGTACAAAGAAGCATCTACAAACGAATAAGCAGTTTCATGATCAACAATATCTTTTAAAACAGATAGTACTCCAATCATGGCATCATCATTATAAGTAATATGCCTGCTATAACCTTTTTCCAAAGGATAATATTGCGGCCACCCTCCATTATCATATTGTGCCGATAGCATAAAATAAATCCCGTTTACAGAGGCGGTTTTATACTTATTAATTTTAGTAACCGTATATATTCTTGCCAGGCATTCTATCTGTGTAAAGGTTGTGCTGTTATCAAAAGTTGTATTTGTGAGCGATTTGGCACTGGCCAGTTTAAGCTTTTGCTCATCCGTTAATATTGCCTGCATATCATAATTCTTTGGCCAGCCCCCATTTGTTTTTTGATAAAGAAGAATATTATCACCGATAGCTGTTAAGTCTGTTGCCCGATAACAGGGACGACCCGGAAGCGGATCAATGATATTCTCCTTATCAAAAATATCGTACCAATGATGTGCACTGCTTTGAAAAGGAATTGTGTCTACCACGGTATATTTTCGCATCATTTGCGAAAGGGTCGGATTGATTACAAACAGAGATATACTCAAAAAAACAATTGTAAATCTGTAATACCTGAGTAAACACATATAGGAAGCAGGTTGGAATTTATAAATCAACCGATAGGGAAATTCGTACTTTTTAAAGTAAATCCATTAAGCGCACGACAATTTTTTCTGAAATCAACGGAATCCAGTATAAAAGCGATCTAAAAACAGCGTTAGTAAGATCTGACAACTTTAATGGTACAAGTCTTAGTTATTTGAATAAGGCACCGGTAATAAAGTTTTTGGGGGTCAGTATATTGGTATCAGTAAAATAATATAACCTTTTATTTTATGTTTCGATATGATAAACATCAGTGAATTATATCCGATAAAATAATACTTTGCTATCCGATTGGCAAAATACCTGTTATTATTTAAGGCTTCGGGTTATATCCAGCATTTTAAGGATGAATTTTGACCATTACCAAGGGGATATGTATCTCCGATATTAAATATAAATAGGCCAATATCTTCTCCTCAACTTCCATTTTGTTAACAGTTGATTTGTTCAGACTGCTATAAAGAGATACTTGAGGACTCTGATCATGTATAAAGTCTTTTTTATTTAATGAAGCTTGCAAGAAATCATATTATAACAGCTGCTGCTGTTTTTACTATTCTGGTTAGCTCTGTTGTTATAATAGGTTGGTTTTTCGATATAGGATTATTCAAATCCATTCTGGATTCTTATATATCCATGAAGTTTAATACAGCTGTTTGTTTCCTGATAACAGGTATTTTACTGCTGAAGCTGGAAAAAAAGAAGGTTCGGGTTGCCGAAGACTTTTTCGTTTTAATACTTATTGTTAGCAGTGTTCTAACACTTAGTGAGTATATTTTTAATTATAATTTGGGTATTGATGAATTTTTGTGGAAGGAGGGAACCGGAACTCCTAATACTTTCTTTCCGGGGAGGCCCAGTGCTGCATCTGCATTAAATTTTCTGTTCATCAGTCTTCTTTTTATCCTTATCCGCATAAAACGAGGTTACATTATTTCTTTTGTTCTATTCTCGATCTGTTGTTTAATTGGTGTATTTTCTTTTATCAGTTATCTTTTTGGAATCGAAAATATGATTGGTGTTGGGTCACTTACCACACTTGCCTTGCATACAAGTATTTTGTTTATTGTTATTTGTGTGGGAATTTCTCAAACAAATTATTTCGATGAAATAGCAGGTACTTTTAAACACAAGCTCCTTATAGGATTTTTAGGAATAGCCATCGCATTTATTGTAATTTTTTATTTAGACAATAAAAACGATGAACAGTTTATTGATATAGCAAAACATAAAGCAAATACAGAAATGGCTTTGTCTGTTTCTGATGATATACTCTTCATGCTTTCAAAAGCAGAATCCGGAGTGAGGGGTTTTTTGGTTACAGAAAACAAAGAAATTTTAAATACAGCGGATTCAATCAGAATATATATATATAGTAAACTCGGACAACTCAAGAGTCTTACTGCAGATACAAAGGAAAAAGAGAATCGAATTGACTCTCTTTCAATTTTGATATCAAACCGGTTTCAACTTTTTGATAAAGAACTATTAGCAAAATCATTCAAAGATGATCCACAGATTCGAAACTATATTTCAGAATCGGTTGCACTAACTTATAAAATCATTTCTGTAATCGCGCAGGTAAAATCTGATCAAAGAAAATATTTAACAGCACAAGAAAATGAGCACGAAAAAAGAATTTCCGGCTCCGACAGAACCATTTATTTTTTTGCTTTCTGTTTGTTTTGGATTCTGATCACTCTTTTAGTATTCATTTTTCGTAATACGAATGCAAGGGTCAAAGCGGAGGAAGAAGCCCGACAGTTGTCACTTTCCCTTGAAAGGCATATTAAAATAAGAACCAATGAATTGATAAGTACACGAGATCAATTCCGGTTTACACTGGATAATATGATGGAAGGAGTGCAGATTATAAGCTTTGACTGGAAATTTATTTATGTAAATGATTCAATGCTTAAGCAGATCAAATACACACGTGAGGGATTGATAGGGTTTTCTGTAAAAGATAAATATCAGGATTTTGAGCTAACAGAGGTTTACAAAGCTTGCAAACATTGTTTTGAAGAAAGAGCCTCTTTAAATATTGAAGATAAATTTGTTTATGATGATGGGTCTGTCAAATACTTTGAATGTAGTATACAGCCTGTGCCTGAAGGTGTGTTTATACTTTCAGTAGATATTACAGACAGGAAGATGGCTTTAGAGAAAATAAAAGCTAATGAAGATAAATATCGGGCTGTAATTGATAATTCATTATTTGCCATTATTCTGGCCCGACCCGGGGAAAAACCATTTCAATGTAATAATGCAACTCTTAAAATGTTTGAATATACTGAAGAAGAGTTCATGAATTTAACACGTGAACAATTACTGGATTTTAGTGATCCTAAATTGGTTCAGCAGCTAAAAGACAGAGATATTAAAGGGAGCAGCAGGGGTGAATGTATGGGTATCAAAAAAAATGGACAAAAATTTAGTTGTGAAGTTACCTCCGTTATTTTCAAAGATAGCAATGGTGATAATATGACTTGTGCCATGATTGCTGATATTTCGCAACGAAAAATTGCCGAAGAAAAATTGTTATATGCAAATGAAGAATTGCGAAAATTAACCCTTCATTTAAATACTGTAAGAGAAGAGGAGCGGCAAAAATTATCCAGAGAAATACAGGAAGAACTGGGTCAGCTTGCTTCTGCAATAAAAATGGATATCGACTGGTTAAATTTAAACATAACCGATTCCGATGTAAGGGTAAAAGCAAGAATGAAAAATGCTTTGTATGTGCTTCAGTTAATGATTGATTCTACCCGTAAAATAGCCAGTTATCTGAGACCCGGAATGATTGATGAACTTGGGTTAAATGCTACACTTAAATGGCAATGTGAAGATTTTCAAAAAATCAATAATATCCCATGTGTTTTCACGGAAGATTATGACGATAGTCAGCTGCCAAGTAATGTAAGAACCGAGTTGTTCCGGATCTGTCAGGAAGCGCTTAATAATATTGTACGTCATGCACAGGCAACAAAAGTGAATGTTAGTATTCGTAAAGCAGATTTCGGTGTAGAGATATCTGTAAAGGATGATGGGAAAGGGTTTGATTCTTCTAATAGAAATAACGATTTGGGTCTGATAGCAATACGCGAACGGGTTCACTCTATACTTGGAGAATTGATTATAGAGAGTGAGCCGGGAAAGGGAACCAATATTAAGGTACGGGTTCCCGTTCATTAGTGAAATTTTCCGGAATTCAAATACGTTTAGATCCAGGTGTATAGTGGCTCAGAAAAATGTAATTCCACAAAAACACCCCGCCATAAAAATTCAGGAAGCAAATAATACTTTAAATAATTATAATTCTCTTACCCAGATATTTCTATAACTGATAGGCTCACTCTTATCACCATGGGCCTGTAATTTTATAGGGCATGGGCCATGTTTTTGGTAGGATGGCTGGCCTATATAAGGCGTATCTCCTTTTAATTCAAAATTATTCTGTACCAGAACACCGTTATGAATAGCGGTAACACGGGCCGGAGATCTTAATGTACCATCTTCATTAAAACGAGGAGCGGTCCAAACAACATCATATGATTGCCAGTCGCCGGGTTTACGGCAGGCATTGGCAAGTGGAGGCGATTGTTTATACATACTTCCTGCCTGCCCGTTTACGTATGTTGTATTGTTGTAATTATCTAATACCTGTAATTCATAACCCCCTGCTCCAAAAGGTAATGCTGCCAGGAAAATACCACTGTTACCCCTGGCTTGTCCGGTACCGGTAATATTTGCGGGGATCTGATATTCAATATGCAATTGAAAATCGGTAAAAGTTCTTTTGGTTTGAATATCACCGGCCGATTTGTTAACCATCATGGCGTTATCGGTTAAGATCCATTTGGCAGCGGCTTTGGGGTCTTTTTCACTCACCCATTCATCCATATTTTTACCATTAAATAAAACTATGGCATCGGACGGTGCATCGCTGCTGCTGGCTCCGGGCGTAACAATTTTAGGTACCGGTGTATAATATTCGGTTTCTTTCGGATCGCCGCCTTTTTGTTGTGCGAAACAGTTAACTGAAATAACAGTGATTAGAACCCCGCTTAAAAATATTCTGTGATTCATTGTATTGATGATTTGATGGTGATGATTTTTACTTTCAATAAGTGAAGACCGGCGAAAAAAAGTATAGCAAGAGAAAACTATGTTAACTCCTTTTACCCTATCCTATACCTTTGGCAACATATACCCATTATGGTATTCCTTCATCAGGTATTGTTTGTTAATGGCCTCATCGGTAAATCTTTCTTTCTCCTTATCCCATTTTAATTTCTGTCCGCTGCGGAAAGAAATATTTCCCATTTGTGCAACAGTTGCCACATGGGCACCTGCCTGAATAGAACAATTCAGTTCTTCTGTTTTGCGTGATTTAACCACACTTACAAAATTGAGCCAGTGTTTATCCAGACCGTTATCCGATGATTTTACAAAGGGTTTGCTCACTTTATTTTTGGCCTGTCTTTCTTCTATCACTTCCCAGCCTCCGCGGTTTAATACAAGGGTTCCGTTATTTCCTATATAAGCAATACCATGGTCTTTGCCATAAGAGCCATTATCAATACCCATGGCCGAATCCCAAACAAGGTTAAATCCATCAAACTCATACATGGTGGTAAGTGTATCGGGAGTTTCTTCATACAATTCAGGATAAGCAAATTTGCCACCCATCCCATCGATCGTTTTTGGAACACCGGCTTTCATGCCTAATAATGCATAGTCTAATAAATGCACGCCCCAGTCTGTCATCAGGCCACCCGCATAATCCCAGAACCAGCGAAAATGAAAATGAAAACGGCTGGCATTAAAAGGTCTGATAGAAGCAGGTCCCAGCCATTGTTTATAATCAACTCCCGGAGGTGGAGCACTATCGGCCACTACTGGCTGAGGGCGCATCCATCCCTGATAGCACCATACTTTTACTGTACGGATATTTCCCAACTGCCCGCTTTGTACAAAATCTACCGCATCTTTAAAATGTTGCTGACTGCGCTGCCATTGCCCGCCTTGTACTACTTTGTTGTATCTTTTTTGAGCAGCCACCATGGTTCTGCATTCAATGATGGAATTGCCAACAGGTTTTTCTACATATACATCTTTACCGGCCTCGCAGGCATGTATCATAATCAGTGCATGCCAGTGGTCGGGTGTGCCGATAATCACCGCATCAATATCTTTCTGGTCTAATAGTTTCCGGTAATCGCTATAAACACTGATTCGGGAAGTATCAATATTTTTCGTTTTAAGTTCGTTCATTCTTTTATCGATCACAGTTTTATCAATATCGCAAACCGCAACCAGATTTACTCCAGGCACTTTTAATGCAGCCTGTACATTACTCCAGCCCATACCATTGATACCAATGGCGCCAATATTTAATTGGTCGCTGGGTGAGATCCGGTTTTTAAACATGGCAAAAGTATTTTTGCCAAAAGAGGATGCCAGCATACTGCCGCCTATTAATAACGATGACTGTTGTAAAAACTTTTTACGTGAATTCATAGAGCAATCGGTTTAAAATTTGTATGAAATAAAGGGCTTTCTATGTTATTATGAAAAGATACTGAATATAGATAGAATTCAGTAAATGATCAAGTGTGATGTTTTTGGTTCTTTAAATCAGTTTAATAGTAAATACTTTAATTTGATGATTTCGAAATGCAGAAGGATGATTTATATCATTTTATTTGCCATAAAATATTGGTAGTTTTGTCTAACTACCTACTATCCCCCCCGTTAATAGTTGCCTAATGTAAATGATACTGATTAATCAGTATCATATGTTTATTTATTTTAAATCATAAAGTAAAATCCGTGTCAATACGTGAAGTATCGTTTTCACATATCTGCTCTGAATTACAAACACAAATTATTTCTGGGGTTTGGTATAGTATTTTTGTACCTAGTTGTATTAACTTTCTATTTTATAAATACTTCCAGGAAATTTACCGAATCTACCAATCAGATTGAACACACCAATAAGATCCTTTTTACATCACAGTTGTTGGTTTCTGATGCAACTGATATAGAAACAAGTATTAGAGGTTATCTGGTTACAGGCGAGCAAACATATCTGAATATATTTTATAAGAAACAAAATGACGTATTTCTTCATTTGGAAGAATTAATCAACCGGGAGAAAACGGACTTCGATAATCCATTACAGATAAAAAGGCTTGATTCTGTATCGCTTCTCATAAATAGGTTGGTTCAATTATGTATAAAAGACATCCGTGAACTTCAGCCAAATACCTATTTGAATCGTTCCCAATTACAAGAGTTTGATACCGGGAAACTGATCATGGATTCGTTAAAGTCGAAAATTGCTTCATTTCAAAATGAAGAATCCAGATTACTCAATTCCAACAGAGCTGAAAACGGACTGAATATAAACAGAACCTATCGAATGGTTTTTTTGTTCGTATTCTTTATCATTACCATATTAAGTTCTGTATGGATATTACTGGTGATCAATTTTAATGAAAAAGACAAATTTCATCAAGAAACGATCAAGTCCGAAAAATTTTACAAATTTACCGCCAAGATCAATGATCTGATCTTACATGAAACGGATATCGCAAAGATCTGTTCTTCAGTTTGTAATATTGCCATTGATACCGGTGATTTTATTTTTGCCTGGATTGGAGAAGAAGAGGCGGATAAGATAAAAGTTAAACCCATATATTGGGGCGGTAAAGAAGAGGGCTATCTGTCTTCCATAAAAATTATTTCAAGTGAAAATCTGCCGGAAGGTTTAGGCCCTTCAGGCAGGGCTGTTAGAGATGGGAAATATTATTACTGTAATGATATTGAGAATGACCCAATTATGCTTCCCTGGCGAAATGAAGCGTTGAAAAGGGGCTTCTTTTCATCCATTGCTTTGCCCATTATTGTAGAAGGCAAAGTGAAAAGTCTGCTTACCTTATACGCGGGACGAAAAAATTATTTTAAGGAAGAAGAAATCACCTTATTAGTACGGGTAGCTGAAAATCTGGGCTATGCAATACAAGCTATTGAAAACCGACAACGGCATAAACAAACAGAAGCACAACTGCAAAAAGTATCTATGGCAGTAGAGCAAAGTTCTTCTTCTATTGTTATTACAGATATTAATGGGAATATCGAATATGTAAACCCGGCTTTTTCAAAATTAACAGGCTACTCTTTGGAAGAAGCACTTGGGCAAAACCCAAGAATATTGAAGACAGGCAATACTACCGATGCGGAATATAAAAATCTTTGGGAACAGATTATGCATAATAAAGTATGGCAGGGAGAATTTCAAAACAGGAAGAAGAATGGAGATACCTACTGGGAATATGCTATTATCTCCCCAATAATAAATAAGAAGGGAGTGATCACCAATTTTGTTGCGGTAAAAGAAAATATTTCCGAACGCAAACAAATGCAACTGGTACTGGATGAAAAGAACAAACTGGTGAACAGGATCATGGAATTGACTACCGATATTATTTCTGTACTGGATAAAGAGGGTAAAAGATTATTCATGAGTAAATCTGCCGAACAAATTCTGGGTTATAAACTGGAAGAATTAATTGGAACTTCCGCAATAAATGTGGTCTATTTTGAAGACAGGGATATCCTGGATGAGATGTTTAAAAATCTGAAAAACAATATCTGTGAAAAGAATCTGAGTATCCGGTATATTACTAAAGGCGGGGATATTAAAACCATTGACTGGTCATTAAACTGGGACATTGAAACCCAATGTTTATACACGATAGGCAGAGATAAAACATTGGAAAAAGAAGAATCACTAAAAAAAGAAAAAGAAAAAGCAGAATTGGAAAATAAAATCATGAGAGCTGTTTTTGAAGGTGAGGAAAAACAAAACAAATCACTCAGCCTTGAACTGCATGATAATATTAACCAGATATTGGCAGCATCGCAGATATATCTGGATATGTATATCGGCAACAAAAAAGAAGAATTACTTTATCAGGTACAAACACTGTTAAAACAATCGGTTCATGAGATCAGAAATCTTTCACATGTAATTGCTACACCACCCGTAATTGAGAAAAAATGGGTTAATTCTATCCGTACGCTGTTGCGTCCATTTAACGATAGTTCAGACATTAGTTTCGAGTTTACCTCCGATAAAGAAGAATATGCTATTTCGGATGAATTAAAGATCAATATATACAGGATCATTCAGGAGCAGACAAGGAATATAGTAAAGCATTCCAAAGCACAATGTGCATTCATTTCATTAACCCAATCAGACGATTTTCTGCAACTGCAGATCGCAGATAATGGGGTGGGTTTTGAGGTTCATACCATGAATGATGGGATAGGGCTTACCAATATCAAAACACGGGTTGATATGTTTAATGGTAACTTCGAGATATACTCCAAACCTGAACAGGGTTGTAAAATGATAATGAAATTTGCAGTTTGACTCATATCCCACGGTTGTTTAAAAAAGAGAAAGGACGATAGCCGGCTTAATTTTCTCCCGCTAATAATATTTTTAATCAGTGTATTTGCTGCCATCTTTCTCAGTAAAACAGCGATCAACTGTTTAAAAAGGCATTAAAACATTGGTTCAACAACTATTTATTATAGAACAAATAATAATTCAGAAAAATCCTGTTTTCGCCGAAGGGATTTCTAATAACGCACGTCTAATAAACCGGAAGGGTAAGCATCGAATGAGATCCCGGATGTATCTTCTTACCAAAGATTCAAATATTTGTATTAGTTTAACGAAAAAGAGGAATGTATATCACACTACAACCCTGGAAAATTGAAGAAGCCTCCATATTAGCCGGCTATTATAATAATCTTAATATTTGGAATAACCTCCGGGATTATGTTCCGCACCCCTATGGTTTGGAAGATTCTGAAAAATTCATTAACAGCCAGCTCGAATTGGTACCGGTTCAAAATTTTGCCATCAAAAATGAAGAAGAAATAGTTGGAGGCATTGGGATTGCATTATTGGATGATGTTTATAAAATGAATGTTGAATTAGGATACTGGGTTGCTGAACCTTTTTGGGGACAAGGTATTGCCACCATTGCTGTTGGATTGATGACGGAATATGTTTTCGCCAATTTTGCGATCAACCGGATCGTTGCCGAAGTGTTTGATTATAATAAGGCAAGTATGCGGGTATTGGAGAAGAATGGTTATTTTCTGGAAACTGTTCGCAGAAAAGGCATTCTTAAAAATGACCTTTTGGTTGATGATTTTATATGGGTTAAACAGAAAATCTATTGAATTAAATTTTTACAGAGCTTACCTTTTTTAATACTTGCCAACCTTATGGAAGGGATTGTAAACATTCTCCATTGTTTATTCTGTTTAAGAAACGCATGAACATTTAAAAATAATTTGTATGATCAAAAAAAACATTGCTACCAATGAATTTGGGTTTGTATTTAACCCTGCTACCGGCGATTCTTACAGCAGTAATCCTATGGCGGCTGAAATTATTCAGCTGATGAAAGAAAACCTTTCATTGAATGAAATCAAAAAAATGTTACTCGATAAATACGAAGTAGATAAAATGATATTGGAAAAAGACCTGGATGAATTTGTAGGCTTACTGAAAGAAAATAACCTCTTGAGTAATTAATAAAAGATCAAACCGATTGGCCATGAATGAAAACAAATCTCCTCTGGTAATTGCCGTTACCGGATTAAATGCCATTGATAGCCCTGGTCCGGGTGTGGCTGTAATAAGGGCTTTGCGTGATGGAATGACACAACCTATCCGCATCATCGGACTGGCTTATGAAAACCTTGAGCCGGGTATTTATATGGATGGCATCTGCGATAAAACGTACCAGATCTCTTATCCCGCAGCTGGCGCCGAAGTATTGTACAATGTGATCAAAAGCATCCATGAAAAAGAAAAGATCGATGTGATCATTCCCAATTTTGATGCAGAGTTATACAATTTTATCACCATTGCCCCACGGTTAAAAGCTTTGGGTATTCATTCATTTCTTCCCGATTTTGAGATGTTTGATGCAAGAGATAAACTGAACCTGTATGCTTTTGGTAAGAAACATAATTTACTGGTGCCTAAAGACAAACCCATTTACACTGTTTCAGAACTGGAAGCATTGGGCGAAGAGTTTGGTTATCCATTGGTAGTAAAAGGAAAATATTATGAAGCGGTGGTTGCGTATACATTGGAGCAGGCACAGAAAGCATTTTATAAGATCAGCACCAAATGGGGAATGCCCATTATTGTACAGCAATTTATTAATGGAACTGAAGTAAATATAGCCGCACTGGGAGATGGCGAAGGTGGGGCAACCAGTATTATACCCATGCGCAAAATGTACATTACCGATAAAGGCAAAGCATGGGCCGGTATTACACTGGAAGATGATACTTTAATTGATCTTGCTAAAAAAATTGTAGCAGCCACCAAATGGCGTGGAGGATTTGAAGTAGAGATCATGAAAACAGCAAAGGATGAATTGTATATTATGGAGATCAATCCAAGGTTTCCTGCATGGATCTATTTAACAGCGGGTGCCGGACAAAACCAGCCTGCTGCACTGATCAAACTGGCGATGGGAGAAAAAGTAATTCCATTTACAAGCTATGATGTAGGCAAACTTTTTATCCGTTACAGCTGGGATCATATTGTGGATGTTTCAAAGTTTCAGCAGTTTACTGCATTTGGATCTTTGTAATAAAATGCAACACGGATCGTATCCTTATCTCTCCAAAAAATTAAACAACGCTTATGTCTAAATTAAAATACGAAAGGCCGCTCATTAAAAAAATGCATGCCGGTATGATGAATAAATTTGGTTCACAGGATGAGAACACACCTGTAACCCATATTGATGGTGTTTCTGTAAAATCATTGATTGATACATATGGCAGCCCGGTTTTTGTGTTAAGTGAGCAAAAGATCCGTCAGAATTATAAATCTGCGGTTAGAGCGTTCACTACACGTTATCCCAAAGTGCAGTTTGCATGGAGTTATAAAACGCATTACAACAATGCCGTTTGCAATATTTTTCATCAGGAAGGAAGCTGGGCCGAAGTGGTGAGCGGATTTGAATATAAAAAAGCATTGGGCAACGGCGTTCCCGGCAGCAATATCATTTTTAATGGCCCGGATAAACATATTGATGAGATGCAACTGGCTATCGAAAATGATTCATTGCTTCATATCGATCATTTTGAAGAATTGTATTTGCTGATCGATCTCTGTGCCCGCCTTGATAAAAAAGCCCGTGTTGCCATCAGGGTAAATATGGATACCGGTGTTTACCCGATGTGGGATCGCTTTGGTTTTAATTATGAAAATGGACAGGCATGGCAGGCACTCACAAAAATTATTGAATCGGGTAAGCTGCACCTGGTAGGATTACATGCTCATATTGGTACGTATATGTTAAGTACTGCTGCGTATGGCGTTGCTGCCACTAAGTTGTGTGATCTGGCTACAAAATGCAAAGCCGAATTGCATACCGCTGTTAAATATATTGATCTGGGTGGTGGTTTCCCAAGTGCCAATACTTTAAAAGGAGCCATTGGTCAGGTGCCAACACCTTCAGTAGATGAGTTTGCCGAAGTGATCACATCTACCATATTGAATTATGGTTTTAATACAGAAGAGCTGCCATTGCTCATATTGGAAAGTGGCCGTGTAATGATTGATGATGCGGGTTATTTATTAGGAACTGTATTGGCCAATAAAAAACTGAGCGACGGAAGAAAAGCTACCATCATGGATTTTGGTGTAAACATCATGTTCACTTCTTTCTGGTATGATCATAAGATCAGTCCGGCACAGGAAGTAAGCCATTTTAATGAAGACACTGTAATGTATGGGCCGCTCTGTATGAATATTGATATCGTTAGAGAAACAGTAAATTTGCCATTGCTAAACCGGGGTGATCATGTGGTAGTACATAAAGTAGGTGCTTATAATATGACACAGTGGATGCAGTTTATTGCCATGCGCCCCAATATTGTGTTGATAGATACCAATAACCACACACATATTATCCGCAAAGCAGAAACACTGGATTATTTGCAGGAGCTGGAACTAATGCCGGATCATTTGAAAAGAAAAAATTAAGGATAGAAACGATTGTATAAAACATGAAGCCATTTACAAAAGCATTGCTTAATAGTTATTCTGTGTTATTTTATTCAAATAACAGGCTGTTTGCTTTGCTTCTACTGCTGGTTTCTTTTTTTAATCCTTATGCCGGCATCACTGGTTTATTATCGGTAATATTTGCCATCTTGTTTGCAAATTTTACGGGCCTAACTAAAATTTCAATAGAAAACGGAACCTATAGTTACAATGCCCTGATACTGGGTATTGGCATGGGTTCGATCTTTAATTTCAGCGCGGCATTCTGGTTACTGTTGTTTACGGTGGTTATCTTTTCAGTGGTACTGTCAGTAGTATTACAAAGTAAACTGGGCAAGTATGGCCTGCCTTTTCTCACATTACCTTTTGTGATCTGTTTATGGATCATTTTACTGGTTACCAAAGATTTTGAAGCCATTCATTTTACTTACCGTAATATTTACTGGATAAACGATGCCTATGCTTTGGGCGATCAGAAGCTGGTGAATTTTATTATGTTCATGGAAAAGCTGGATCTGCCGCCGTTAATGGCAACATTTTTCAGGGCATTGAGTTCCCTGTATTTTCAAAACAATATACTTGCAGGTTTATTGATCGCAACGGGGATCTTAATCCATAGCCGTATTATTTTTTCATTGATCATTATTGGTTTTGTTACGGCGTATTGTTTCAATATTATAGTAATGGCGCATCCGGAAGGGATGAACTATTACCTGATCGGCGGAAACTTTATTCTTACCAGTGTTGCCGTGGGTGGTTTTTTTGTAGTGCCTTCTTTTTACACTTATCTCTGGGCTGTCATTAGTATCCCCATTACTTTTTTAATAGTGATGGCATTGGGAAGTGTTACCGGGCAATGGCACCTGCCAGTTTATTCCATGCCGTTTTGTATTACGGTAATCAGCCTGTTATATTTCTTCTCTTTAAAGGCGCAAAAAGGAAGAGTGGTGCTAACGCCACTGCAGTTCTATTCACCCGAAAAGAATTTATACAATTACCTGAATAATAAAGAGCGTTTGTTGAACAGTAATAATATTCGTTTCAAATTACCTTTTATCGGTAACTGGATCGTATCACAGGGGTATGATGGAAATATTACCCATAAAGGAGATTGGGGCAAAGCACTTGATTTTATTATTGTTGACCATGAACTAAAACCCTACAACCAATATGCAGCCACACCTGAAAATTTTTATTGTTATGGAAAACCGGTATTGGCTTCAGCAGATGGGTTTGTAGAAAAAATTGAAGATTATATTGATGATAATGAAATAGGTAAAATAAACCAGGAAAAGAACTGGGGTAACAGTATCGTGATCAAACATGCAGAAGGGTTATATACCCAAATGAGCCATTTAAAGAAAGGAGCATTTAAAGTAAAGGTTGGCGATTATGTAAAACAGGGAGATGTTGTGGCCGCCTGCGGTAACTCCGGTCGCTCTCCTGAGCCGCATTTGCATTTTCAAATACAAACAGCTCCAGCTATCGGCAGTAAAACATTTGCGTATCCACTGGCATATTATGTGGTAAACAAACCCGGCAAAACAAGCATCGAAGAATTTTCTGTACCGCAGGAAACAGAGATTGTATATAATACGGTTTCTGATTCTTCCTTAAAACAGGCTTTTGAATTTTTACCTGGTTTTAATCTTTCTGTTTCAGCAGATGGAATGGAAGATGGCAAATGGGAAGTGTTTACCGATGCGTATAACCAGTCTTATATCTATTGTCACCAGTCTAAATCAGCCGCATATTTTAAGCGCAATGAAAATATATTTTATTTCATCGCTTTTGAAGGAAACAAGAATAGCCTGCTCTATTATTTTTATCAGGCTTGTTATAAAGTTTATCTTTCTACAGATCCTGTTGTAAACGTAACCGATAAATTTCCTTTACAATTCAGTAAGAAAAATATTACACAATGGCTGCAGGATATTGTTTCGCCATTCATCATTTTTAAACGCCTTTGTTACGAATCATTAAACACCGTGGTTTCAACTGATATCATGGGTACAACTGTAACCATTACCAGTAAACAGACTGTAGCGTTTTTATCTATACAAAAAATCACCAATGAATTTGTGATCGACATCAGAGATAACAAAATCAATTCATTCACTTTTCAAAAAAATAACCAATCAATCAAAGCTGTATGTACGCAAAAAAATTATTGATCCTGTTTGTCTGCTGTTTGTGTTTATACACGGGGCATGCGCAGATCACCGGAAAAGTTTCGGAAGCAGATGCGCATTCACTCACCCTCTTCAATGAAGGCAAATGGAAGGTGTTGGTGATATACGGTAAAGAAACGATTACTTCCGGAATTGATTTTCCGCTGCTGCGCATGCGTACCGGTTATGCTGCGTATATGCTGGGTAATTTTAGTGAAAGTCTTTTGCAATATAATACTGTATATGAAGCCGATCCTGAGAACAAGACCGCATTGTATTATGTATATCTCAATAATTTGTATTTAAACAATACAACGGCCGCAAGATATTATGCCGGTTTACTGCCAGCAGAAACCAAAGAAAAAGAAGGCCTGCAGAATACAAAGATTTCATCATTTCAGGCCGAGTTCAGTTATAAATCGCCGGATGATACAGCCCGCAGAAATGCACAATATGCGAGAATCGGTTTTACAACAGAACTGGGATATCGTTTTCAGTTACAACAAAGTCTTGCCTATTATACGCTGGAAGTAAATACACCGCTTTCTTCAACCAACCGGGTTCTTTATCAACGGTTACAACAGCCCGAGTATTATGCCAAATTAACTTATACTGCAACCGGTAATATATCCATAATCGGAGCCTATCATTTTCTCAGCGATAAATTTCCCAATTCAACACTTAACACCCATGTTTTTTTAGGGGGAGTAAAATACAGTCACCCTTATTTCAGTATCCAGGCTAATGCCAGTACAGGCAATTTTAATACTAACTATTCGCAGTTTGATGGCATACTTACTTTTTATCCTTTAGGAAATTTAAATGTGTATAGCATGAGCCGGATCAGTTTTGGCACACAAACCAATTTTACCCAGGTACTGGGCGCAAAACTCATGAAAGGTGTATGGCTGGAGGGAAACAGCACTTTTGGTACGCAGAATTACCTGTTTGATAATGATGCACTGTATGTAAAGAATGATGCAGACCCTAATCTCTTTAAAGGAGGAGGCAGCCTGTATACCTTACTATCCCCCAAATGTATGCTCAGCATCAATTATACACTGGAGCAAAGACAGAAATTGAATAACAATCCCACTAATATTTTCATTCCCAATACTAATTATTTTCAACATTCAATCAATGGAGGTTTAACATGGAAATTTTAAAAAGATCGATGATCGTTGTTTGTGCATTTACCCTTGCTGTTAGTTCAGTAAATGCACAATCTACCGACGATGTTCAAAAGGCATTCAAAGCCAGTTATACAAATGAGTACAAAGCCAATTATACAGGCGCTATTGCCGATCTGCAGAAAGTGTACCGGGCTGACAGTTATGAGATAAATCTTCGTTTGGGATGGTTGCAATATTCTGCGAAGCAGTATTCAAGTGCCATGGATTATTATCAGAAAGCCATTGATCTGAAAAAATACAGTGTGGAAGCAAGATTTGGTTATATCAAACCAGCCAATGAGGCCAAAAAATATGATAAAGTGTATGAGAAATATGAAGAAATTTTGAAAATAGATCCTTATAATAGTGTGGCTAATTATTGGGTAGGCGTTTATTACTATAGTGCAAAGAAATATGATATAGCCGCTAAATATTTAGAACTTGTTGTAAACATGTATCCTTTTGATTATGATGCCAACCATATGCTTGGCTGGACATATGTTAATCTTGGAAAAACCCAGGAAGCAAAATTGCTATTCGTAAAAGCCCTGTTATATAAACCAGGCGATGCATCTTCTCTGGAAGGATTGAGTAAGTGTAAGTAAACATTTTATATAAGTTGTAAATCAGCTTTGAAATAATTGCCACAGAATACACAGAAGTTCACAGAAAAATCTGTGCTATTCTGTGTATTCTGTGGCAATTATTCTTAACACCATACACACTCTCAGAATTAAGATGGATAATCCTAAATATCGAAATGGTATTATATCAATTTGACCGGAAAATGATTGGTTTCAAAAAAAATACCAATTAACGCCAGTTACAATAATGAAGCAACCAATACAAATACTGATGAATTAGTGAGAGTTAAATGTCTAATTGGTAGTAGATCTTATTCTTTGTATTCCCGCTTTTCTAATAATTATTCCAAAATCGAAAATTTGTAGCCGGTTTTAGTTCGACCTTTGCATTCGACTTTGCTTCAGGATGATGAATTGTCTATTCATTAGTTAAGATATTTCGTTTTCCATGCTTTTATACATACTAAAATGTTTCGTAGAAAATTTATACAACTAACTACAGGAGGATCAATTATGACAGGCATTAACACGCTCAGCAGTTTTAAAACCTTTACAGATAAACTGGAAGAACAGGAACACCTGATGCCTGTTTTATTTATAGGTCATGGTTCTCCTATGAATGGTATTGAAGATACTGAGTTCAGCAGACGGTGGACTTCTATTGCCAAAGAGATTCCTGTTCCAAAAGCTGTATTGGTGGTTTCGGCTCACTGGTTTACCAAAGGCACACATATTACTGCGATGGATTTTCCGCCTACCATTCACGATTTTGGCGGATTTCCAAAAGCCCTGTATGAAGTGCAGTATCCGGCACCCGGTAATCCTGCATTGGCAAAAGAAACTGCATCTATGATCCATACAACCAATGTTGATCTTTCGCATGATTGGGGATTGGATCACGGAACATGGACAGTCGTTCGCCATATGTATCCCGAAGCAACCATTCCTGTTTTACAATTGAGTATCGATTATACCAAAGATGCCCGCTTTCATTATGATTTGGCAAAAGAGATTTACGCGTTGCGTAAGAAAGGTGTATTGGTGATTGGCAGCGGTAATATGGTGCATAATTTACGAATGGTGGCATGGGACAAATTGAATGAGCCGGAATATGGTTACGACTGGGCCCTCCAAATGAACGATACGTTTAAGAAACTCATCACCAACGGAAACTTTGACCAGTTGACGCAATACCAAAATTTGGGTAAAGAAGCCATGCTGGCCATTCCCACACCTGAACATTATTTACCATTGATGTACACGTTGGGAGTAAAAGATAAGAATGATCCGGTTTCTTTTTTTAATGATAAAGCTGTGGGTGGCTCATTAACCATGACATCTGTCAAGTTAGGTTAAATACTAAATGATTATTCTCAACTGTTTCTTTGAAAGTTTTAAACATTGGGTTATAAGATCTGACAAAACTCCAAGCGTTCACCATCGGGTCCTGAAATATTGAAATATTTGCAACCCTTCTCCCAAAAATTCAAAAACACCGGACTGTCTTCAAGAATAGTAAATCCTTCTTTTTTAAGTGTTGAAAATGTTTCCTCAATATCATTCACATCAAATGCGATATGATCAATACGCCCGTCTTTTCTTTGTCGCACATTATTCAATTCCGGTTCGGGCATTTGGTATAATTCAATGATCATGGCATCCCTTTTCATCATGGCTACCTTACCCTGTTCTCCCTCATGCAAGAAAGTGGAGCTCATTACATTACTAAAACCCAATCTTTCGTAAAAAGCCTGCGAAACACTGATATTGGTTACCGGTATTCCGATATGTTGAAGATGATTGATACGAATGTTCATTGTATTTTATTTTTCTGCAACCACATAGGTTTTGTTTTTGCTACTGCCTTATATATTTTACAATCTTCTGTATGTGCCCCGGGCAAATAACCAATGCTCATCAAAAATTCATTCACTATTTCACCACCGGTAAAACGGAAGGTTTTCTTAAATAGCTTTACCCATTCTTCTTTTGTTTTAGGATGATGATGTAACAGCCATTGCCGGAAAGAACCAAATTCTTTTTGTAATACTAAAATCGTTTTGGCATTTTCAATGGCTGCCTGAACTTTTAAACGGTTGCGGATAATACCGGCATCAGCTAAAAGTCTTGCAGTATCTGCTTCTGCATAAGCAGCTACTTTTTTAATATTGAAATTGTGATAGGCTTTTCTAAAAGTAACCTCCTTTTTCAATATGGTTTCCCAGCTCAAACCTGCCTGGTTAATTTCCAGAACAAGTCTGCAAAACAATTCATTATCTTCTTCAATGGGAAAACCATATTGTTTATCGTGATAAGCCTTGTGTAATTTTTTCCTGTCATCCGACATGGTTTCTATTGCGCTGCAGTACGACATATTTTATTGTTTAAATTCTTTCCAGATATTTCTATGATCTTCTCTTGTGAAATGCATTTTGCTGAAACGAATTGAGTAAGTATCATCTTTGTTAAATATTTCGATCAATACCTGTTTATAATAATTGGAAAGAAATGTAGTATGGCTGATCTGTTTAAAATCGTAATATTTCAGATCGATCGCATCATTAAGGTAAGTGAGCGTGCAGCTGTCGCAGGCAATTCTTAGTTCGTAATCACATTTATTGGCAGCATCAAAATGGTAGATAAAATCTGCTTTTTTAAACTTTGGTTCGCGAAGGAGCAGATGCAGGCTTGAGTCTGTTTCAATAACACAATTATCCGGCAGTTCATATTTTTTTACATACTGTTCAAGGTTTCTTTTCACACTCTTGCGGCTGTCTCCAACAGCGATTTGGGAGAAACAGGTAAGAGAAAGTAGTATACTTACCAGCAAACCAATACTTTTTATCATGTAATTGCAATTAGCGAATAACTGTATTAAAGCTTGTTAGCTATTTTTTGGATAAACAAAACCTGTTTCTTTTTCTTTTGTTTTAACCTGTCTAACTTCAATGCTTGCAGAGGGCACAAACTCGAATTCAGGGTTATTTTTAGCAATGTTGATGGCTTCGGTAAGATCAGTTGCTCTAATATGGTAATAACCTACCTGAACTTCCGGATCATTTGAAATATTTTTTTCTATCCATTCATTATTAGCTTTTGAAATAAAAACACCTTCTCTGATCAATGGCTGTGCGGCTATCAGTTTATTTTCTTCTTTTAACAAGCCAATATAGTGTTCACATTTTTTAATAAATGAAAGATGTTCTTCAGCGGTTAGGGTTTCCTTCGCATCTTTTTTATTGCGGATGTACAGCATGAACTCTTTCATTGTGGTTATTTTAGTGATACAATTTTTAATGATAAGGTCTTTTACCGATCAGGATTTCAACAATCGTTTCGCATTCAAAATAATTTCTGCCCTTACATCCCTAATGCGAAAATAAAAAAATGTTGCCCCTCCCATGTTTTTAAAACAAGATTGGTTTTACCCTGCATTTCGCTAAAGTTAGACAAGCCTTTATCTCGTAGCTGTTGAACTCTTTTTAGGGTATTCAATCCAAAATAAGTAACAGCCGGTTCTGAGAAATTTTTTGTCTGGTGAAGACCGATGATCATCAGGCCATCTGAAAGTATGCTATGAGGATAGGGTTCTTTCATTTGAGAAAGCACTTTAAATCCTAATTTTTTCCAAAAAGCCGTTGACTGATTAATATCAGCTACCGCCTGTGCAAATTCTCCAAACACACCACAGGCCTGATTTGGATATTTATCTGCAGCACTAAAATCAGTTGGTTTCATGGTAAGTAAAGTGGTTCCCTTTGGCTGCATAAACCCACCGGGATTACTGGAAAGTACAATGGTAAAACCATCTGGCGATTTTAGGTAATATCTTTTTATCTGATCGCCTGCTTTGGGCTTTTGTGCAAATACAACACTGTCTTTTTCCAATTGCGCAACTAGTTTCTCAACATCAGCTGCATAATAGGTTAGTCCGATATAAGGGTTGTTATCTTTTCGCATCGTAATCAACAATGTACCATCACTCACCTGTGCCCAGGGTGCCGGAAAATCATTCGATCCTATTTTCGGAAAGCCCAGTTTTTCATATACCGCAACAGACGAATCTAGGTTGGCGGTAGTAACATATACACTGGCTACTTCGCCGAGTTTGCTTTGTGAATAGGTGGAGAAAGAGAGAATACAAATAAATACTATTAAAAGAGTGCGCATAAAGCAGGAGTTGATTTTTGAAGAGATGTGATGTTTCTTATACCAATCCGTATTGTGGATTTCTTATAGCCGGGCTAATGTTGTGGATTAAATATACAAAAATCGAGGAAATGTTCTACG
>CANBSW010000021.1 GCA_947372235.1 Chitinophagaceae bacterium
TCATCGCAGATGGCTTTTACAATTTCCGGTTTAACAGAACTGTATAATTTGATCTGTGCAAAGCCATTATTCTTGTACCTATTTACCACTTTCACCGCTTCTTCTTTGGTATCGGCACGAACAATACCCAATGCCATCGGGCCAGACCCATCAATAATACCGGCTTTTAAAATCAGTGGCCCAATACCTTTATGCGAATCGATGGCTTCTTTAATAGCATTGATATAATCGTATTCATTTCCACAATCGCGAACCGTTGTAACACCGGCTGCAAGATAAGCCGGGCCCCACTCTGCCTGTTGAAAATGTGCGTGCATATCCCAAAGACCGGGCAGTATGGTTTTACCTTCTGCATTGATCAAGGTTGCGTTAGCCGGGATCTTTGTATTCTCCCTTTTACCCAACTTAGTGATGATCCCATTATCAATTAGGATAACTGCATTGTTGATATTCTCCTTTCCTTCAACATCAATTACATTTCCACCAACAATAGCCAATGTTTTATTTTTTCCTCCAGTTAACTTCATAGAACTGCTGAAAAGTTTCATGGCATAACTGGCAGCCTTACTAATGAATTGTGGAAGAAGGGATTCATAGGCTTCTCTCATCATCTCCAGTTTATCGCCTTCGGCATCGTTGGTGATGAGGCAGATAAGATTGCCTTTTTGATCTGTCCATACAATTTCATTACCCCATATCAAGCCGCTGATGATGTATCTGTTCAAAATCAAATCAGTATTCTGAAAACGTACTGTTTCTTTACCATCATTTGTGATATTCACTTCTCCTTTGGGTAACAGGTTAATGGATTTGGGTTTCCCATTTTTCTCCCAATATTGTAATAACACCATCTGCACAGTACCCGGTGAATAGCCTGCTACAGGAAATGAAAAAGGTTTTAGTGCTTGTTTAGTAATCACACTATCTACCCAGCTAACAGACATTGTTTTTTGAATCCGAATGCTATCATTGATGGCCGAAAAACGGGATGTGCTCCCTTTAATAAAAAGACTCAGAGGTTCATGATTTTCTGTAGTAACCAGGTTCGCTTTTAATGGCACCGGTGATCCGCGATCAGTAAATAAAAAATCTACCTGATAGGAAAGCTGGTTATCCTTTTTACTGATGCTATATTTTTCCCTGCCAATATTCTGGGCAAATTTGTGAAGGAAGAAACTTCCGCTATCGATGGCAGTTTGTGAAAAACAAATACTACTGGTGAATAGAAGTTGTGCGGCTAATACTATTTTTTTCATGGTATTGAATTGGGTACAAACTAATGTTTGATAGATTTATTTTTTTAGACTAAATATAAGCAATCTCAGATTGAAATATTGTTTCGAATAGAATAAGCTGCTGCACCACCCCGCCCTTCGCTAAGCCGCTGGGGCGCCCCTCCTCACGGGTGAGGAGAGGAAATTTTATTATTGTGCTTTGGCAGGTATTCTGTTGTAATAAAAATGACGAAGTGTAACTACTTCGTCATTCATTATTCTTTGTTGATATTCTTCTGTTCAAAAAGGCCTGTTTGATGTTTGATTCTCAGGACTCTGTTTGTTTGTACTTCCTCAAAAGCTTTATCTACACACAGTCTTGCATTGAAGTGTCGGGGGATTATTTGTAAAAGATGGGATCAAAAATGGTGTTGTTTGCTTTTTGTAATATTACCAGGAAAAGAAAAGTAAGTATGATTCCAAGCAGCAATCTTCCGGTAACGGCAATGGTGGGTTTTGCTTTTATTATCCAGATAAAAATACCCGTGATCACTAAGAAAAGAAAGATCCAATCCACTGAATGGCCATCATAGCTAAAACCAAGTGCCGCCTGTGATTCCTGAAATTCAGTTTCATCATGTCCGCGGCCCATCATTAGAAAACGGTAGGTATATAAACCCGGACTGGCCACCGAACCCGCAAGAATGGCAGATGAATACTTTTTTGTTTTTAACAGATAAAAAATGAAAACGATCGCCGCAAATAAGACTGAACCTGCAATTCCTCCCAGTGATATATATGGCTGCAGGTGAGCTGGTATAGTATCAATCGGATATTCTTTGGCAGGTGTAGGAATTACTTTGTATCCATGAACCCAGGCGGGCAAACAATGTCCTATTTCATGTACATATACTGCAATGAGTACTGTGGTAAAATAGATGAGCCAGGTTTTGAGTTCCTGTTTTGAAAAGTATTTGGTAAGCATTAGGGATGTTGAGATCAACTATTTCAAACTACTATTAAATATACGAATACATAGAGCAAACTGTATCGCATTTATAACAGTTGGTTTGGACTTTTGCAATTATTAATTGATTTTTTTTAACGTTGCATTATGTGAAACCCATTCATCACCCCACCCTTCGCTAAGCCGCTGGGCACTCCTCCTCACGGGTGAGGGGGAAATATTTTGTGCTGTGCTTTGGTATGTATTCTGTTAAAAATAAAAATGACGAAGTGTAACTACTTCGTCATTCATTATTCATTGTTCGATATTCTTCTGTCTGAATGTTCTCTTTCAGACGTTTAATTTTCGGGACGTCATTGCGAGGCACGAAGCAATCTGTGGTTTATACAGACGTGAGAATAAGGTAAAAAAAGACAGTTCAACATTTCCTTTTATTTTTCGAAGTCCCGGTTTTGCAAGACACAGATTGCTTCGTGCCTCGCAATGACGGTTTACAACGCTCTTTCAATTCCCAATTCCAATCCTCTTAACTCGGCTAAACCACGCAGTCTTCCGATGGCGGTATAGCCGGGATAAGCTCCTGATTTTTTCAGGTCATCGAGCATCTGGTGGCCATGATCGGGGCGCATGGGTATGGAGATATTGCGGCGTTTTTGTACCTGTACAATTTCTTTCACAACTGCATACATATCTACATCACCATCAAGGTGATCGGCTTCGAAGAAGTTGCCTTCTGCATCGCGTTTGGTACTGCGCAAATGAAGAAAATGGATATAATCGCCGAGGCGTTTTACCATGCCTGGTAAATCATTATCAGGTCTTACACCAAATGATCCTGTACAAAAACAGAAACCATTGGCAGGAGATGCTACTGCATTGCGCAGATCATTGGCATCCTCTTCTGTACTCATAATACGCGGCAATCCTAACACAGAGAATGGAGGATCATCAGGGTGGATGGCCATCACCAATCCTAAAGATTCTGCAACGGGTACTACTTCTCTTAAAAAGTAGAATAAATGTTCTTTCAGTTTTGCACGGTCTATGCCTTCGTATTTTTTCAGGGCATCAAAAATTTGTTCGGGTGTAAACTGTTCGCGGCTTCCGGGTAACCCAAGTAAAGTATTTTTACTTAACAAATCTTTCTCTTCCTGCGACATAGAAGCAAATTTCTGTTTGCCTCTTTCTATTTCTTCCGGTGTATAATCTTTTTCGGCACCTGGGCGTTTGAGCAAGTGCATATCAAATGCGATGAATGCTGCTTTCTCGAAATAGAGGGCACGGCTGCGGTCGGGCATTTCGAAAGCAATATCGGTTCTTACCCAGTCCAGTATGGGCATGAAATTATAGGTTACTACTTTTAAGCCGCAGGCAGCTACATTATGAAGACTGATCTTATATTTCTCTATCCACTCCTGAAAATTGCCATACTGGCGTTTGATGTCTTCATGTACGGGAAGGCTTTCTATCACGGTCCATGTCATGCCGGCCGCTTCTATCAATGCTTTGCGTTCGTTGATGGCTTCTACTGTCCATACCTCTCCTACGGGAATCTGGTGCAGGGCCGATACTACGCCTGTGCAGCCCGACTGGCGGATATCCCAAAGATCAACCGGGTCTTCCGGTCCGTACCAACGCATTGTGTGTTGCATCATGGTGTTGTGTTGAATTGTAAATGTTGAATTTTGAATGGATTTTCTCATTCAAAATTCAACATTCAACATTTAAAATTTAATTTTTTCTGCGAAATCGATGGCGAAGAAATTTTATGAGGATTTAAAAGTGAATAGTTAAAAATATTGTTCCCAATTAACTATTCACTTTTAACTCCTTACCCTCTACCAGAAAATAGTATAGAGTGATGCCAGTATTACGCAAATAATTAAGATCCCTACGGTGAATGCAGGACTGAGTTTGAACATGCTTCTGTCTACTTCAAGTCCATTTGGTTTTACACCTCGTTTGTTATCCAGGATACTGATGATCCACATACCAATCATACACAATACGAATACAAAACCCATCCTGTCTAAGAAAGGAATTTCGTAAACACCGGAATCATTTTTTGCTGCAAATCCCATGGGTTGCAAAAATGCAAGGTCCATGATCTTTGGAAGGAATTTGAAGAAAATAGAAAATACAAATCCACCCACTGTTGCAAACAATGCTGCATTGGAAGTTGTTTTCTTCCAGAAAAAACCGAGTATGAACATGGCGAAGATACCCGGAGATACAAAGCCTGTATATTCCTGAATAAATTCAAACCCACCTTTTTTATCGATGCCCATAAACGGCGCGATGATCACACCAATGATCAATGCCAGCACAACAGCGATCTTTCCTACCCAAACCAATTTCTTTTCGTCGGCCTGTGGATTGATTTTTTTCTGATAAATATCCAATGTGAAGATAGTGGCAATACTATTTGCTTTACCTGCCAGCGATGCAACCACAGCTGCAGTTAATGCTGCGAAAGCAAGACCTTTCAAACCTGGTCCTAATAAGTTCAACATGGTTGGGTAAGCATTATCCTGAACGATCTCACCATTCAACATCATCTCTTCATGAAAACCTCCGTTTTGGTATAAAACATAAGCAGCAATACCTGGCAACACAACGATCACTGGCATTAATAATTTTAAGAAGGCAGCAAATAAAATACCACTGCGGGCTGTTTTTAAATCGGCACCCAATGCACGTTGTGTAATGTATTGATTACAACCCCAATAATTCAGATTAACGATCCACATACCACCTAACAGAACCGTTAATCCCGGCAGACTAATGAAATTTGGATTATCCTGTTTCAGGATCATGTGAAAGTGGTCATCCGCTTTACTGGTCAATAATTTCAAACCATCAAATACACCGGCACCGCCAAATTTATCAGACACCATGCTTAATGCGAGATAGGTGGTAGCCAGTCCGCCAACGATGAGGAAGAACACTTGAATTACATCTGTATATCCAATTACTTTCATTCCACCCAAAGTAATGATCACTGCAAATCCTGCGAGGAAGATCATACATAAATACAATGGCAACCCTGAAATAGCGTGAATGGCCAGTGCACCGAGGTACAATATGGAGGTAAGATTAACCACCACATATAATAATAACCAGAACACAGCCATGATCATAGCAACTGTACTGTTATACCGCTGGTTAAGAAACTGCGGCATGGTATAAATTTTATTCTTCAGGTAAACGGGGATGAAGAATACAGCAACGATCATCAATGTTGCTGCGGCCATCCACTCGTATGCAGAAATAGCAAGACCCATTTTAAAACCGTTACCACTCATACCGATCATTTGCTCGGCAGAGATATTGGAAGCGATGAGTGAGGCACCAATGGCCCACCAGGTAAGGGATCCTTCTGCCAAAAAATAATCATGCGAAGCAGTAGTGCTTGCTTTTTTCTTACGACGATAAACCCAGTATCCGTAGCTGGCTACGATGATAAAGTAAACGAGGAAAACGATGTAATCGGCTGTTTGCAATGATTTCATAATGGCGGCGTTTGTTTGGGTTGTTTAGGGGATTTGCTTGTAAACTTTTTTTCGTCAGACGTGAGACGTCAGTCGTGAGTATATTTATTTTATTTACTCACCACTGACGATTCACTACTCACGATCTATAATACATCTCATTCCATCTCAATTCATTTTTAAATTGTGGAATGGTCGTGTCTTTTCCGATGAGTACCATTTCGATGTTTGCCATTTCGGCAAAATCGGTGAGGTGTTCGGTGGTTAAGTTTTGACTGTAGCAGCTGTGATGGGCACCTCCTGCCAGGATCCAGGCTGCGCAGCCGGAGTGCATGTTGGGATATGGTTTCCATAAAACCCTTGCTACGGGTAGTTTTGGCATGGTTTGCATTGGAGCAACGGCGATCACTTCGTTTACTACGAGGCGGAAACGGTTGCCCATATCAACGATAGAAGCATTTAATGCCGGGCCGGGTGCAGAGTTGAATACCAAACGCACCGGATCTGCTTTACCACCAATACCCAGCGGATGAATTTCACAACTTGGTTTTCCATCAGCAATACTTTCACAAATTTCAAGCATATGGCTTCCGAGTACCATGCGGTTATCGGGATTGAAATGATAAGTATAATCTTCCATAAAACTATTACCGCCTTTCAATCCACTACCCATCACTTTCATGGCGCGAACAAGGGCGGCCGTTTTCCAGTCGCCTTCTCCTCCAAATCCGTAACCCTTTGCCATTAAACGTTGTGAGGCAATACCCGGCAATTGTGCCATGCCGTGCAGGTCTTCGAAAGTGTCTGTATATCCCTTAAAATTTCCGGCTTCTAAAAATGTTTGTAAGCCAATCTCAATTTTTGCGGCTTCTCTCAACGACTGGCGTTGTTCTCCCCCTTTTAATAAAGAAGCTACCAATGCATAACTGGCTTCATATTCTTCTACCAATAAATCGATCTGTGCATCGGTTGTTTCGTTGATCACTTTTACCAGATCACCCACACCATAGGTATTAACACTATAACCGAATTTAATTTCAGCTTCCACTTTGTCTCCTTCTGTAACAGCTACATTGCGCATATTATCGCCAATGCGTACAAATTTTGCATTCTGCCAATCATTCCATCCGGCAGCGGCTCTTGCCCATGCATTGATCTTTCCCAATGATTCAGGATCTTCCCAATAACCTACCACCACTTTTCTGTTGAGGCGCATACGCGTCATGATAAAACCAAACTCACGGTCGCCATGGGCGCTCTGGTTCAGATTCATGAAATCCATATCAATGGTAGCCCATGGAATATCGCGGTTAAACTGGGTATGAAAATGGAGCATGGGTTTGTTCAGCACTTTCAATCCACCGATCCACATTTTTGCTGGAGAGAACGTATGCATCCATGCGATCACACCGATACAATCCGGTGCTGCATTGGCTTCCATGCAAACGGCATAAATTTCATCGGCCGATTTTACGGTTGGCTTATATACCACACTAACCGGGATCTCACTCGAATTGTGTAAGGATGCGGCAATGGTTTGAGAATGCTGTGCCACCTGCTGCAATGTTTCTTCGCCATATAAGTGCTGACTTCCTGTGAGGAACCACACTTCTTTCTTTTTCAAGTCTATCATATCAATTCAATTTACAATTGTTCATTTATTTTGCCAGTAATTCGATCCCTTTTATTGCGGTTGGAAACCAGACCATCATTTCTCCCTGGCCGCGATTTGCCCAACTGTAATACGGAATAGCCGTCAAGTTATGTTTTACTGTTGAAATATTGTTCTCATTTTCGATCACTATGGCCGGAACCTGTGCTTTTAATACGGTTACTCCTTTTAAAAGATCGGGTTTAAACTCTGTGGTAAACTGTGTATTGGCAGGAACTACCATGTTGGCAGCTTTGCCGTTATTATCCACCCATTCCGCACAATACATAATGGGGCCGCGTTGTAATGCTACTTTGCCAATATCATCGGTAAGGTTTGCATTGGCGGTTACACGCTGCACATCCATCGGAAGATCCATTACAATAATATCGCCTTTTTTCCAGGTGCGGTTGAGTAATGCATATCCGTTCTCCATCACGTAAGGGAAATCTTCTCCATTGATTTTGATGCTTATTTTCTGAGGTTTGTTGGAAGCAAATTGATACAAAGAAGATGGAACCGCCTGGTTCTGCGCCCAACCCGGTACACGGATCCGCACATTGAATGCTTCCTGAAAAGAATTATTAATGGTGAACTTTAATCTTCCTTCCCATGGATAATTATTTTCCTGTACAATCTGAACTCCATGTTTGTGCATGCTCAGATCTGCTTTTCCATTGATAAATAGATTGATGAAAATATCATCCTTTTTCTGCGCATACATATATCCGGGAATGGATGGAATCAAACGAACCAGATTGGTTGGACAGCAGGAACATTCAAACCAACCAGAACGTGTATATTCAATATCGGCATGTTTAAAATTACCGGTGATCTGCATGGCATTGGTGTAGAAAAAAGATTTTCCATCAAGACCAATTCCTGAGATCAATCCGTTGTACAATGTTTTCTCCAACACATCAATATATTTGGAATCGCCATGCAATAAAAACATGCGTTGGTTCCAGTAAACATTTGAAATAGCGGCGCAGGTTTCGTTGTAAGCTGTAGCATTGGGTAATTCATAATTGTTGCCATAACGTTCTCCACTTCCGATTGCACCAACACTTCCTTGCACATACATTTTCTTTTCAACCATGTTTGTCCAGATCTTATCGATGGCTGCAATCAAACTATCATCACCGGTTAATGCTGCCACATCTGCAATGGCGGAATAGAGATAGCCTGCACGAACAGCGTGGCCTTCGGCTTCATCCTGTTGGGTTACAGGAATATTATCCTGCCAGTACGCCCCATTTTTCCAGGGATCTTTGTTTTTAGAATCGTAGCCGGCATAATGGCCACGCTCTTTAATAAAGAATGCTGCCGTGGCAAGGTATTCAGGCTTGTTGGTTACCCGATAGAGTTTTACCAAACCCATTTCAACAATTTCATGTCCGGGTGCTACGTGTTTTTTATCGGGACCAAATACAGAACAAACCAGATCCGCATTTTTTAAAGCGATATTGAGCAGGTTTCTTTTTTTAGTTGCCATAAAATGTGCAACAGCGGCTTCGTACAAATGACCTGCATTATAGAGTTCATGACTTAATTCGCGCTCCTTCTCCCATCTTTCTTTACCTGACCATGAATGAACGGCTTTGGGATCGATGGTACGTGCCGTATACAGATAACCATCTGGCTCCTGCGCATTGCCAATGATGACGATGAGAGAATCAATATATTTTTCCAGGGCAGGATCTGGATACAAAGCCAATGAATAAGAAGCTCCTTCAATGGTTTTATAAATATCCGTATCATCAAAAGGATACTTGGTACAGAACTTCCCGGATTTCTGTGCGGCCATTACAAAGTTCTTGATCCTTCCTGTATTCTCACATCTTTCAAAAGAAGCAGGAATGGTTACAGAACGGTTTACCTGAATACGGGGCAACCAGAAATTATCAGTCAATGAAACCTGCGTGAATGGAACGGATTGTATGGCATAATCTTTCTGTTGTCCGTAAAGAACAGCGGTAGAAAGTATGGCGAGGAGGACAATCGTTTTTTTCATGCGAGATTTTGTGAGTAGTGAGTAGTGAGTAGTGAGTAAAAAATACTGACCACTCACTACTCACAACTCACTATTTTGTTGAAAACTTATAACGTGTTACATGACTATATTTTTCTCCCGGACGTAAAATAGTATTTGGAAAAGATGTTTGGTTTGGACCATCAGGAAAATGTTGTGTTTCCAAACAAAGGGCAGCATGTTGTGCATATACCCAATTGTTTTTTCCATGCAGAGTACCATCTAAAAAATTACCGGTGTAAAACTGGAGTCCGGGTTCGGTTGTGAATACTTCCAGTACACGGCCACTGCCTGCATCGTAAACGGTTGCAATTTGTTCGAGTGTATTTCCTTTGCGATTTAATACCCAGTTATGATCGTAACCGCCTTTTACAGAGTCGAGGTCTTTTCCTATTTTTTTAGATGATGTAAAATCCATTGGTGTTCCTTTTACATCAGGCAATAATCCTGTTGGAATCAGAAGGCTGTCAACCGCAGTAAATTTATCTGCATTGATCATTAATTCATGATCCAGAATGGTAGCTTCTTTTCCGCCGGAAAGATTGAAGTAACAATGGTTGGTAAGGTTAACTGGAGTTGGTTTATCGGTAGTTGCGCTGTAAGAAATTTCCAATGCATTATCAGAAGTTACAGTGTAAGTAACTTCTACTTCTAAGTTACCGGGAAAACCCTGATCACCATCTTTACTGGTGTAGGTAAGTTTTAAGCTGCTGTCGCCTGAGGGTTTGCTGGCTTTCCAAACAACTTTATCCAGGCCTTTTAATCCGCCATGTAAAGTATTGCCATGATCGTTTACCGTGAGTTGGTAATTCTGTTTTTCCAAAGTGAATTTTCCTTTGGCAATTCTGTTTCCATAACGGCCAACCAAACAACCGAAATATGGATTTCCTTTTTGGAGATAACCGGCAAGAGAATCAAATCCTAAAATCACATCACCCATTTTCTTATCCTTATCTGGCGTTAAAATACTGGTAACCGTGCCGCCATAATTAATAATACTTACCTGCATACCTGATGGATTGGTAATGGTGTACTGAGTAACATCCTGGTTTTCAAAAACACCAAAAGATTTTTCGGTAACACTGTATTTACCGGCTTCAGGTGTTTTGTTTTGATTACTGTTACAGGCTGCCAGTAAAGCAACTGCTGCGATCAACCATAAAGAGATTTGTTTTTTCATTTGGGCAATTTTTATGCAATCGTTGGTTTGGTATTAAGACTGGCCATAATAACTATCGGGGCCATGTTTTCTTTCGTAATGTTTTTGTATCAGCGCATCTTTTAATCTTGGAGAATCGGGCCTGATCTGTTCTGTGAGGTAAGCCATCTTTGCAACAGCTTCCAGCACCGCGCTGTTATAAACCGCTTTGGAAGCAGTTTTTCCCCAGCTGAATGGTGCATGATTTCCTACCAGTATCATTTCCACTTCTTCGTAATTCAGTTTTTTTTCTTTCAAACAATTCAAGATCTGAATACCGGTTTCATACTCATAATTTCCTTTGATCATTTCATCACTCATCGGTGGTGCGCAGGGAATATCTACTGTTGTATGATCGGCATGTGTAGTACCGTAATTAGGAATATCCCTTTGTGTTTGCGCCCAGGCAGTTGCATACGTGGAATGTGTATGCACAATGCTCCCGATCTTTGGCCAGTGTTTATAAAGAACGGCATGCGTTAATGTATCTGACGATGGACGAAGATCGCCTGCAACTGTATTTCCATCCAGATCTACGATCACCATTTGTTCCGGAGCAAGATCCTCATAAGGAACGCCACTTGGTTTAATGGCAAAAACACCGAGTTCTCTGTCAACCACACTTACATTACCAAACGTGAACAATACCAAATTCAGTTTAGGCAATTGCATATTTGCATCGTAGGCGGCTTGTTGAATATGTTTGTATTTCATTAATTTGAAAATTTGAAAATTTGAAAATTTGAAAATGAAAGCAGTTTGAATTTTGTGTACCCAATTTTCAAATTACCACATTTTCAAATTTTCAAATTATTTACAAGATCGTTTCCTGCTCGATAAAAGTACCTAAACGCGTGTACATTTGGTACCTTTTTTCATAGATTGGCACACGGGATGGTGCAGGATGGTATACCGCATCAAAACCCTGTCCCATGGCAACCATGGCATCTTCTACTTTTGGATAGATGCCGGCGGCTGTTGCAGCAAACATGGCGGCACCCAAAGCACAGGTTTGTTCGCTTTTATGGATGCGGATCGGCATATTCATTACATCGGCCATCATCTGCATGATGAAGGGTGATTTTTTGGCCACTCCACCCAAACCAATCAATCCTTTTACGGGAATACCTTCTTCTCTAAATCTATCTACAATTTTTCTTGCCCCAAAACAAGTGGCTTCTACCAATGATTTGAAAACACGGGGTGCATTGCTGCCCAGATCCAATCCTGAGAAAGATGATTTTAATAATTGATTGGCATCCGGTGTTCTTCTTCCATTTAACCAATCTACTGCCAGTTCATCGTCTTCATTTAATGGTAATGCATCTGCCTGTTTGCTGAGTTCGGCGAGTATCTTATCTGTGATCTCTGCTTTTAATTTTTCTGCGGTTTCTGCATCTACCAAACTTGTTTTCAGTAATATATTTTCCAATGGCCATGCCAGTACATTTCTGAACCATGCATAAGCATCTCCAAAGGCAGACTGTCCTGCTTCCATACCCAACATTCCGGGAATGATAGAACCGGGAACCTGACCGCAAATTCCTTTTACCAGCTTACCTTTTACTTCCTCAAAAGGTGCCACCAACATATCGCAGGTAGATGTTCCCATTACTTTGCTGAGGTGATAGGGTTCTATCTGTCCACCAACCGCTCCCATGTGACAATCAAATGCACCAATACCAATTACAACATTGGTTGATAAACCCAAACGTTTAGCCCAATCATCAGATAAATTACCGGCTGATTGAGATGCGGTAGAAGTTTCTGTAAACAATCTTTCTGTAAAGCCTTTTAACAATCCATCCCATGAACTGAAAAATTCTTCGGGAGGTAAACCACCAAATTCTTCTGCCCATAAGCTTTTGTGGCCCGCACTGCAAACACCGCGCTTCATTTGATGAATATCATTACCACCCGTCAACAGATAAGGAATCCAATCGCAATGCTCTACCCATGAATAGCATTGGTTACGAACTGATTCATCCTCACGAAGAACATGCAACAGCTTTGCCCAGAACCATTCTGATGAATAGATTCCGCCTACAAACTGTAAATAATTGGTTTCAAATTTTGTGGCATGCTGGTTTAATTCGGCCGCTTCTTTTACTGAAGTATGGTCTTTCCACAACACAAACATGGCGTTTGGATTTTCCTCAAAACCCGGCAAGAATGAAAGCGGTGTTCCTGTTTGATCAACCGCTATTGGAGTTGATCCTGTTGTATCTACCGAAATTCCTTTTACATTGGCTGCAACAGCAGTTCCTGCTTTTTGCAAACAGTCTTTGATGGTATATTCCAACCCTTCTACATAATCAGAAGGATGTTGACGAAATTGATTATTGGCGGCATCGCAATACAATCCTTTTTTCCAGCGGGGATAATAAAATATTGATGCGGAAATTTCTGCGCCATTGGCTGCATTTACAATAATGGAGCGGACTGAGTCGGTTCCAAAATCTACGCCGATTACATAATTTTCACTTAACATAGCTTACTAACTAAATAACTGATTCAATTGACTATCGGTATAGTCGTTAACAAAACAAACAATATTTGTGTACTTACTAAATTCTTCTTTGGTATGCATGGTAGTTAATACCACACAGGGCATTCCTGCATTCTGCGCGGCTTCAACGCCTTTGGGCGCGTCTTCAAACACCACACAGTTTTTATATGCTATGCCGATCTGATCTGCACATTTTGTATAGGTTTCAGGATCCGGTTTACTGATCGTTACATTTTCTGCGGCCACCACTGTTGGAAAATAATGGCGGATATTTAATCCATCCAATACAAAATCAATATTGAACAATATCGCTGCAGAACCAATGGCCATCGGGATATTTTCTTTTGAAGCCTTCGCCAAAAAATCATCCAAACCATCCAGTAATTTCAATGATGGCCTGAATGCTTTCTGGTAAGCCGCTTCTTTATCAAAACTCATTTTTGTTTTTTCTTCTTCAGAAAATCTTCCCGGGAAAACCCTTTCGAGTAATTCCCCATTCTTTCCATAACACTCTTCCTTTACCCTTGCCATACTAATATTTGCGCCAAGATCATTGAGAATTGTATGCCATGCTTTAATGTGAAAATCCATATCATCGATCATTGTTCCATTAAGATCGAATAAAAACGCTTTTTGTTGCTGCATAATTGAGATGAGAGATGTTAGTTATTTTATGTTGAATGCTGAGTGTTAGATGTTGAATATTAGTTGACAGATGACAGTATTAGTAATGAGTTTTTTCACCTAACAGCTGTCATCTGTCTATTATCCTTAAATAAAACGGTTAACTACATTTTCTAAATATTCCTGTTTACCACTTACTACAGAAGGCTCGCCATTTGCTACAGCAAAATCACGAAGGGCTTCGAGACTTAGTTTTCCTGCTTCAAAATCTTTACCTAAGCCACTGTCGAAAGAAGAATACCTGTCTTCCCTGATTTTTTTGTAATCAGATTTTTGCAAAATATCATCTGCTACGATCAATGCTCTCGCAAAAACATCCATACCGCCAACATGAGCATAGAACAGATCAGCAGGATCGGTTGAATTTCTTCTGCGTTTTGCATCAAAGTTGATACCACCACCGGCAAAGCCCCCTGCTTCTAAAACAACCAACATTGTTTCGGCCAGTTCGTTAATATTATTAGGAAACTGATCGGTATCCCAACCGTTCTGATAATCTCCGCGATTGGCGTCCATACTTCCTAACATTCCCGCATCTGCCGCCACCTGTAACTCATGCTGGAAAGTATGTCCGGCAAGGGTTGCATGGTTTACTTCAATATTTAATTTAAAATCATTCAACAGATCGTACTGACGTAAAAATCCGATTACGGTTTCACTGTCGTAATCATATTGGTGTTTGCTTGGCTCGCAAGGTTTTGGTTCGATAAAGAAAGTTCCTTTAAACCCATTTCTTCTTGCATAATCTTTTGCAGTGTGTAGAAATTTAGCAAGATGTTCTTTTTCGCGTTGCATATTGGTGTTGAGTAAACTCATGTAACCCTCACGTCCACCCCAGAATACATAGTTTTCTCCACCCAAAGCGATGGTTGCATCCAGTGCCGCTTTTACCTGTGCACCGCCATGTGCCAATACATGAAAATCAGGATTGGTAGCAGCACCATTCATATAACGTTTGTTGCTAAAGAGATTGGCAGTACCCCATAATAATTTCACACCGCTTTCGGCTTGTTTTTGCTTGGCATAATCTACCAATGCCTGTAATCTTCTTTCGTTATCAATTACATCATTGGTATAATCAACCACATCAACATCATGAAAACAATAATAAGGAATATTCATTTTTGTGATGAATTCAAAAGCTGCATCCATTTTATCTTTTGCACGCTCCACTGCATCTGTTTTTACATTCCATGGATAGATATGCGTTGGCTCGCCAAAAGGATCTCCTCCATTGCCTACAAAGGAATGCCAGTAAGCACAGGCAAAACGTAACCATTCTTTCATGGGTTTGCCTGCAACTATTTTATTTTCATCATACCAGCGGAATGCAAGTGGATTATCGGATCCTGTTCCTTCAAATTTTACCTGGCCAATGCCTTTGAAAAATTCATGTTCGCCTGTTACAATTTTCATGTTTTTGTATTTTATATTTTACTGATAAGGTTATTTAATTCTTTGCAGAAGCAATTCTTTCCATGCAAGGTACAGCTCATCATGAAGTTTTACTTCTTTGGGTTCAATCAACTGTAAACATTTCATATTTACAAATGCTTCTTTTTCATTCGAATAAATATTGGCCCCCAAACCTGCACCAATAGCCGCACCAACACTACCGTCACACTCATATAATTCAACCGGTGTGTTTGTAACATTCACAAAAGCCTGAGCAAACACATCACTCAGAAAAAGATTGGCTTTACCTGCGCGTATAACGCTGGGTTGTAAACCATTACCACGCATAATATCCAATCCATAACGGAAAGAGAAAGCAATACCTTCCTGTGTGGCACGGAAAATATGAGCGGCAGTATGTTTATTAAGATCAATATTTTGAAGATGAGCCTGAACGGTTTGGTTGTTCAACATTCTTTCTGCACCATTACCAAAAGGAAGAATAGATAAACCATCACTTCCGGGTTGGATATTTCTTGCGGCATCATTAATTTGCGGATAGCTGAGTTGGTTACCTGTAATATTTTTTACCCAACTGTTCATGATCCCTGTTCCATTGATGCATAACAAGATCCCGATCCTGTTTTGTTCTGTTGTATGATTTACATGCGCAAAACTGTTTACACGGGATTGTTTATCATACGCCAGAGAATCACTAACACTATAAATAACACCGGAAGTACCTGCTGTTGCTGCCACTTCGCCGGGTTGCAATACATTTAGTGATAAAGCATTGTTTTGCTGGTCGCCTGCTTTGTATGAAACGGGAATATTGGCTTTGAGAGAAAGTGTTGCAGCAATATCTTCTCTCAATAAACCATGTGTGGTAAAGACATTTTTTATTTCTGGTATGATGGAGGCATTAAATCCATAATAACTGAACACATCTTTTGATAATTCATGATTAGCAAAATCCCAAAAAATACCTTCTGATAATGCAGAGATGGTTGTAGTGGTTTGACCGCTTAATTTCATCGCTATAAAATCTCCCGGCAATAAAACCTGGTGTATTTTTTCATACACATCAGGCTCATTGGCTTTTACCCAGGCGAGTTTGGAAGCGGTAAAATTTCCGGGTGAATTTAAGAGGTGCGATAAACACTGCTCTTCTCCAATTTCCTGAAATGCTTTGTTTCCAAAACTTACTGCACGGCTATCACACCAGATAATACTATCCCGTAAAACTTTTTGGTCCTTATCTATCAATACCAATCCATGCATCTGGTAAGCGATACCGATCGCACTGATATCTTTCGGATCGTATTTTTTTGTTGAATTGGCTTTCAGGATAGCTTCCTGCACATGCAGCCACCACATTTCTGGCGATTGTTCTGCCCATCCGGGTTGTAAAGCGGTAATACCTGTTTCTGTTTCGGGGTATTGTGCAGAGGCAATGGATTGTTGGGTGGCTGCATCTACCACAGAAACTTTAATCGAAGAAGTGCCTACGTCTATTCCTAATAATAACATGTATTCTTTTTTATGGCTTACGGGCAATTTGATCTATTATCCCTGCCAGTTTATTCCTTATAACCGATCAATATACGCATATTGTTTACATGAAAAACCGGTAATTATTTTCTACAGAAAAACTACCGTTCATTCGTTAGTTTTTGAAAGCCTTTCTTACTCTTTTTTTATTGTCGATTTACCATTTCTTTTACCATCATTATTTAAAATATCGTTCGGCAAACCTGATAAAAGTAGGCCAGTTGGGAACCGGGGTATGACCCGCAGTATGTTGCCTGAAAGCAATTTCTCCATCTGTTAAAGTAGTTTCTACGGGTGGAAAATCGACAGTTCCCAGGTCTTTCTTGCCAAGCAGTTTATAAACCGGGCCAGCATGAACCCCTCCTAAAAACATTCCTTTGGCATCAACCCATCCATCGCCTTTTTCACCGGCGCTGATAAATACAGGTCTTGGGGCACACATAGCCACCAACTCATGAGCATCTACCGGCATATCTCCCCAGGTAAGCGGACCGGCATATTTGATAAAGTTTCCTGCCATCCAGTGATACTCGCCTGAGCTTGCCACATTTTCTACCAATTCCCCCGCATTTCTACGGTGTAGTTTTACACCACCTTCTCCTGATGAACTGATGAAAGCAATCGCAAAACGCGGATCATATGCCATGGTTACTACCGTTGCCTTACCATAACGCGAATGTCCTTCAATACCTACTTTTTTGGCATCTACCGCCTTATCTGTTTCAAAATAATCCAATGCTTTACTCGCACCCCATGCCCATGCACGTAAGGAACCCCAATCATCGGCTTTACGTGTTTGACCTTTGTTCATCAATCCAATAATACCCTGTGTTAAACCGGCACCATTATCGGCCTGAATACTTCCGGGAACAATGATGGCATAACCCCATCCTTTTGCTAAAAGTTGCTGTTGCCAACCCGGTTCTGCCGGCTTTTGTGAAGATGTGGCGGATGGTGCAGGCATTCGGAATCCCGGAGGAAAAATAAATCCAAATTCCATGATCACAGGAACAGGGCCTGTTGCATTGGCGGGTGTTATTACTGTTAATTGTATATCAACGGTGATCTGCGGGTAAGAAGAATTGTCTACATGCCCCACCAGTTTTTTGGTGATCACCGGAATAGCTCCATTGGTTTCATTAACAGTGCTCACCACTTCCCATTTAACGGAAGGAAGGTTTTTTGGAACACGCCCATAGATCTCTCTGTCAAAATCTTCCACGATCTCCGGCCTGCGCTGGTTCCACCACATTTTTGCAGTGGTCACTTTTTTGCCATTCTTTAAAACCAGGGGATCAGGCAGATCAGGAAAAGGATTGGCTTTTGCCTCATCATAGTTGGCCGCATTGGGGGCTTTTGGGTCATTGCCATTGGCACCCTGGCGTATAGAACTGATGTGTAAAAGATCCAACATCTTTTTATAATCCTGCTCGGTCAGTTGCCGAACACTATCAGCAGAACGCCTGCGGGCAATACTATCTGCCGGGGATAATCTTGGTGGCTGAGCTAACAAAGAAGAACAAAACAGCATAGCAACCAAAAAAAAACAGACTGGCTTCTTTAACAAATAATTCATTGAAAAAAATTAAGGATGCGTAAATGAATAAGTGCTTGCTGACCTAACCGGTAGTTTTAAATATTATTCCAAAGGTAAAGAGGCAGAATACAGAAACCTTTCTGTATTCTGCCTCTTTTATTAAGTAACAAATTACTGTTTCTTTTACATTAATAACCCGTATTCTGTGGAAACGCCGGACCTTCTACCACCCTGTCTATCTGTGTTTGCGGTATTGGGCGCAGCACATGGAAAGGTTTGATATTGGGAGCCGCTTCAGGATTCCATAAAGTTACCCGGTTGAGCAGAGATTTGGTACGCACCAGATCCAGCCACCTTTGCCATTCACCAAAGAATTCACGGCTGCGTTCATCAAGGATAAAATCCAATGTTACATCTGATGCAGTAATGGTCAATGCAGTTGCCGCAGCTGTATTTTGTGCAGCTGTATTGGTTTTACGAAATGCTGATCTTTGTCGTACTGCGTTCAGCATATTAGCTGCTTCTGTCAATTTTCCATCTTTAAAATACGCTTCTGCAGCTATCATATAAACATCAGAAAAACGATAGATGACTACCGGCCTTGTGGAAGGGTCATTAAAATTAGCTCCCCTGCTTGGGTCCATGAATTTCTTCACGGAAGGGAAATAAGTATTTGACCAAAGACTTGGCGGTATGATGATTCCTTTAAAAGGAGTGGTTCCGTTAAACTGTGGCGCGCCGGTAATTTCTGTATCAGGGATCCAGATGGCTGTGTCAACACCCGGGGTCATTGTATAAGTAATACCACGCGTATTACCCGCAGCTGCAGCAGTATTGGTAATGGCTGTGTTTGAGATCCATACTTTTTGAAAAGTATTGTCGTAACGCGAATCATTTACCCTGTTTACAAAAGCCTGGTCGAGCAGATAACGTTTACCAGCATTCACGCCACTGGCAATTAATGCACTGTTAGGACGGGTACGGATAAACGGACGTCCATTGGCTGCATCACGGATCATATCGGATGTACCACTATTTACCAATACACCCGATCCATTTTTGTTAGAATTGATCCCACTGTTGGAAGGATAATTCCAGATATAGAACCATGGCGTTAAATTCTGTGCCCCGCCACCTGCTGCTCCGCCACCAACAGTATATTGTCCGTATTTGGGATCGCTGCTGTGATCACTTACAAACATGGTTTCTTTTCCATAATCATTGGCCGGAACAAATGCATCGCCATAATCTGCCCACAGATCCAATCCATACGTGGCTTTGTTTGTAATGATTCCGCTCGCGATGGTCCATGCCTGCTGAAAATCAGTTTGTGTACCATTCAACCAGCCTCTTGTTAAATACACTTTTGCCAACAGGTATAAAGCAACCGGTTTAGTAGCGGCTTTACCGAGGAATGGATCGGTTGGTGTATTGGGAAGATCAGCTGATGCTTCGGTGAGATCTTTGATGATCTGTGCATACACATCGGCAACCGGCTGGCGCGAATCTGCCTGTGAGGGTGCCGTGATGAAAGTAATATGCAAGGGCACATCACCAAAGAATTGAACCAGGTTAAAATACCAGAACGCACGAAGAAATTTTGCCTGTGCCAAATATTGTTTTCGTGTTGCATCGGGCAGATCAATGGATTGTCCGTACTGCAATACACCATTCAGTGTATTGATATCTGTGTATGCCGTATTCCACCAACCTTCTACTGTTGAACTGTTCAACCCATTGTAATTATACAAAGGCAGGCTGCTGGCACTGGCACCGGCAAGGTGCTCATCGGTACCTGCAACCATCTGTGCACTGAAGCCCTCTGTACCCCATGCACTGCGGATATCATTGTATACACCGGAGATGCCGCCGAGCACACCCGCCGGACTGTTAAAGAAAGATGGAACAATGCTTGATTGCGGATGCTCTTCGAGTAGCTTTTTACAACTGTTCATAAACATCGTAGCGCTTATGAGTAGTGTAGTGTAAAGTATTTTATGGTAGCGTTTCATATATTATCTGTTTTATTCGTTTTAGAATTTTACGTTCACACCGATCGTGAATTGACGTTGTGACGGGTTATTGGCATTCACACTGATCTGACGTGATGGAACTCCCGCATCAGAACCTGCTGCAGCAACAGAGCCACCATAACCGTTCCCTTCGGGATCAGGCCCAAAACCATCCCGCACAAAAGGAGCATAAATAATAAACGGATTGGTCACATTCACATAAAAATGGAAGGAACTGATTCCGGTTTTCTTTAATACAGAAGCAGGTATCTCATACCCCAGATTAATGCTCCTGCATTTGATGAATGATCCATCCTGGTATCCCAGTGTTGAACCAAACAATAACCTGTCGGTTCCTGCATCCGGTGCAGGGAAAGCATCGGTAGCATTGGTGCGTGTCCAGTAATCCGTTCTCAACTGGTTTACACGTCCCTGGTTATAAAAAGGATAGCCCTGTGCACCACCATCGGCTGTGAGGTATGGAACCAGCACTTTCATTCCCATTCTTGCAAAGATCACGATCGACATGTCAAAGCCTTTATAGCTAAAACGATTGGTGATACCACCTTCCCATTGCGGTTGAAAATTTCCTAAGACCTGCCTGTCATTCGCATCAATTTTTCCATCACCATTCAAGTCCTGTGCCCTGATTTGTCCGGGATATTGTAAGGGTGAAGTTTGAGCGGCCAACAATCCTTTCGCAGAATCAGACAACTGCCAGATACCGATCTTTCTTACGTCGTAAATAACAGAAAGAGGTTGCCCTACAAACCAGCCATTTCCTTTATTTTCTTTTTCTGCTTCCGTTGTTAACTGTGTGATCTTTTCACGATTGAAATAAAAATTCAGATCTGTGCTCCAGGTAAATCCTGTACGTGTTTGAATATTCAAACTGCTCAGGTTTACTTCAATTCCACTACCTTCTGTTTTTCCCAAATTCTTCAAAGTACTTCCTGCACCGTTACTGGCAGGCAGGTTAACAGATAAGAGAATATCTTTTGTTTGCTGTTTATATACTTCCACCGAACCGGTGATCCTGTTTTTCAGCAAACCGAAATCAACACCAATATTGGTTTGGGATGTTGACTGCCAGGTAAGACTTTTATTAGCCAATGAGGTAACGGTATAGGCAAGTTGGTTTCCTGAAGTGCTTTGCCCAAAATTGTAAGTACTTGCCGTTAGTGCACCAAGGGTAGCATAAGCACCTACGTTACGGTTTCCTGAAATACCCCATCCGCCTCTTAATTTAAGCGTGGAAACAAAGTTCACAGACTTCATGAATTTTTCATTCGCAATATTCCATCCAACAGCAAATGCAGGATAGGTAAAATACTGGTAGCCGGGTGATAAGTTGGAAGAGCCGTCCACACGAACGGTTGCTGTTAAGAGGTAACGGTTATCATACCCATAATTCGCACGGCCCATATAAGATACAAGCCCTGATTCTGAAAAGCTACCGGCACTAACTGTTGGCTGACCACTTGCCAATCCAAAATTGGAGCTCTGAATATAATCTGCCGGAACACCTGTTACATTAAAGCCACTGCTCTGGCTATGATCTTTGGTTACTTCAAATAATCCTGTAAGATCTAACCTGTGTTTTTGGTTAAATACTTTATTGTAAGAAACAATATGCTGGATATTATAACTCCAGCTTTCTGTATTGCTCACACTTGCATTGGAAGAGCTTTGTACCGTAGCAGAATTGGTATACGTAAGTGGTCCGTTATAACCATTTCCATTTGACTGGGAATAATCAAGACCTACATTTAAACGATATTTCAATCCATCCATGATCTGTACCTCACCATATAAACTGTTGAATGAACGCAATCTTCTGTTACGTGCAAGAATAGATGCATTTTTAGTGATCAATGTTAATGGACTAACTGTTGCAGCATCGATAGAACCGATGGCAGGATTGATGTTAACGGTTCCATCCGTATTATAAGGCGATGCCAATGGTGTAAGGCGCATCAATCCGCTTGGCACACCACCACCACCGGGTGTATTGGAATAACTTAACGTATTGATCGTATTCAAACCGATCTTCACATATTTACTTACACGATGATCGATGGTTGAGCGCAGGGAATATCTTTCAAAACGCTGGTTTGGAATAATGCCTGTTTCATTATAGTATCCTCCACTTAAGCCATATTGCGTTCCGTCTGATCCTCCTGATAAACCTATTTGATGACTGGTGGTAAATCCATTCTGATAAATAAGATCCTGCCAGTCGGTAGAAACGCCTGCTGCCAGTGCATCTTTCTCTGCCTGTGTTAACAGATACGAAGAAGTACCCGCAGAAGTTGGCCAGTTAGAACGGTTATAGTTAGCAGCATCTGTTTTGAACTGTGAATAGTCAGCACCATTCATAACATTGTACTTACCCAATACACTGGAAATACCATGAAATGCATCATAACTCAAAACAGCCTTTCCTGTTCTGCCGCGTTTGGTGCTGATCAATATCACACCACCCGCACCCCTTGCTCCATAGATTGCCGTTGCGGATGCATCTTTCAATATTTCCATGCTCGAAACATCATCCGGAGCAATGTCATTAATGCTTCCTCCGAAAGGAATTCCATCTACTACCAGTAAAGGGCCATCCAATGCATCACTTGATCCTGATGAACTGGTAATGGTACGATTACCGCGGATACGGATCTGTCCGCTGCCACCGGGTGTGGCACTATTGCTTACAATATCAACACCCGCTGTACGCCCTTTCAATTGTGCGATGAGGTTGGGAGAAGGTACTTCGCGCAAAGTTTCTCCTTTGATGGAAACCACAGAACCCGTAACATCTTTTTTACGCTGTGTTCCGTAACCAATCACGATTACCTGGTCCAGTTCTTTGTCATTTAACCTGAGTTTTACATCTGCAGAAGACATGCCTGCAGTGATCCTGATTTCCTGTGCGTCGTAACCAACATAAGAAATTACGAGTACAGAATTACCGACAACTGCAATACTATAATCGCCTTTCGCATCTGTATTAACACCAGTGGCAGTTCCTTTGATCAGAACTGAAGCACCATTGATAGCTTCTCCTTTTTCATTGGATACATGCCCTTTCACTGTTCTCTTTTGTGTTTGGGCATACAAACTGTTGGTTGGTACAATAACCGTTAAAGCGGCTGATACAGAAAAGGCCAGTATCATACTCAATAGTCTGAGCATTGTCTGTGTCTTTTTTTCAGATTGCCGCATGAGCAATAATTTCATAAGTGTTTTTTTTGATAATGTGAAAGAATGGCCATTACCTTGTTGAATGACCGGTTTCACTGCATTATATGCAGCGCAAATAATAGACTGGCGGGTGGATTTAGCTGGTATTATTCATATAGCAATCGTTGGGTTCTGGCTGTTTAAGATTTGGTTTCTGTTGGTTCGAAATGAAGTATTTTTTATTTTCCGGTATTACTGATTCTATTTTATTAAATTTCAATCGGTTGCATATATAGAAAATGGTATTTTAGCCTGTATTATTGCATACTTTTTTAGCTGTTCCTGCTTTTTTTCTCTTTAAAAAATGATTCTGAAAAAACCGGCACCTTGCCAGGCACCGGGTGATGAAAAAACCAACTTGCCGAAAAAGTGAGTTGCTTATTGATGCATGCGTTGTTTCGGAATATCGCTGTGATGCATTGATAGCAAGTATTTACAAAAGGAATGAAAACAGTAAGATGAAGGAAATGCCTTCCTGCTTTGGGTTTATTAAGAAATATGAGCTGCATTTTCTGCATGTAAGCAATCGTTTTTATTACACAAACCGACGATTTTTTATGTAATTAAAACCAATATCGGAAGTTTTTTCGAAAATGCAACCGATTGCATAACTTTTTTTTTAAAAAGGCATAACTTAGTTTCACAAAGTTCCCTGTATTATGCCCAACGAGAAGGAGGTCACCATATATGATATAGCCCGCCAGCTAAACATTTCAGCGGCTACGGTAAGCCGTGGGCTACAGGATCATCCTGCTATTAATAAAGCAACGCGCAAAAAGATTCAGGATCTGGCTCAACAGCTGGGTTACCGCTCAAATACATTTGCCAGTAACCTTCGCAAAAAGAATACACGTACCATTGGAGTGATCGTTCCAAGACTAAGCAGTTATTTTATGTCGAACGTGTTGGCGGGCATGGAGCACGTTGCGTCTGCAGAAGGATATAATCTAATTATTAGTCAATCATTGGAAACACTGAAAAAAGAGATCGCAAATGCAGATACCATGTTTAACAGCCGTGTGGATGGGTTATTGGTATCGCTCTCCGGGGAAACAAAAAATGTAGATCACTTTGAGCCTTTTATTCGCAAAAAAATACCGATTATTTTCTTTGACAGAATTCATGAACATGAGCAATGTATGGGTATCATGATCGACAATTACAGATCAGCCTATGAAGCTACCAAACACTTGCTGGAACAGGGTTACAAACATATTCTACATATTTGTGGGAATACAAACAGCCGTGTGTATTCAGAAAGGTTACGTGGCTATAAACAGGCATTGTTAGATCATAAAATTGCTATTGATCCAAAATATATTCTGCTCAGCAACCTTAGTGAGGAAGCGGGAATAGAAGCTGCAGAATACATTCTCAAAATAAAAAAAAGGCCTGATGCAGTATTTGCGGCCAATGATGCCTGTGCGGTGTATTGTATGAAAACCCTAAAACAATCCGGTTTACGGATTCCCGAGGATATAGGCTTTGTTGGTTTTAATAACGACCCTGTGAGTAAAGTAGCAGAACCCAATCTTACTTCAGTCAATTATCCTGGTTTTGCGATGGGAGAAACTGCTGCCACACAGCTTATCAACCATCTTGCTGGGTTATCTGGCTTAACGGCCACCAATATCATCATTTTACGTTCAGAACTGGTTATCCGTGGTTCGTCTCTGAAAAAAAATGTAAAAAATTGAAGTAATTTTTTACATTAACCTATATTGCAACCGATTGTAATTTATGAGGCGGGAAAAAGAAATAACCATCTACGATATTGCCAAACAACTCGACCTCTCGGCCGCAACCGTAAGCCGTGCATTAAAAGATCATCCGGCAATCAATAAACATACAAAAAAAAAGATCACCGATCTGGCATTGAAATTAGGATACCGGTCCAACAATTTCGCAAGCAATTTAAGAAAACAAAAAACCAATACAATAGGCGTGATGCTGCATGAGTTGCGCAGCCAGTTCATGACATCTGTATTGGCCGGAATCGAAAAAATTACAACAGAAGCAAATTACGACCTGATCATTGCCCACTCATCGGAAACATTTAAAAAAGAAGAAGCCAACGCACTGAATCTTTTTCATAAAAGGGTGGATGGTGTGATCGCCTCTTTAGCGATGGATACAGAAAACCTTGCACACTTCGAACCCTTTGAAAGAAAAGGTATACCGGTTATTTTCTTTGATCGTGTATTTGAAGACAGTGAGGGAGCCAAAGTAATTATCAATAACCGTAAAGCCGGCTATGAAGCCACTTCTCATTTGATAGAACAGGGTTGTAAAAGAATTGCACTTATTACCGCCAACCTGAAACGAAATGTATATGCTGAGCGTCTGAAAGGTTACCAACAGGCACTTACAGAACAGGGATTGAAGTACCATGATAAATATGTGATCGTGGATGATCTGAGTGAAGAAGCCAGTATTCATTCTGCCAGAAAGATCTTGGCAATGCGGCCCATGCCCGATGGCATTTTTATTACTAATGATTTTTGTGCGGCAGTTTGTATACAAACTTTAAAAGATGCCGGAATACGTATTCCGGAAGATATTGCAATTGTAGGCTTTAATAATGATGTGATCAGCAAGATCATTGAACCCAAACTGAGTACAATCAATTACCCGGGAAATGAAATAGGCGAAATTGTAGCACGCAACCTGATTAATCATTTACAAGGCAATACCAATATTAACCTGACCAACACAATTATCATCAAATCAGAATTGATCATCCGGGAATCATCGAAGAGAAAGAAAGCATAACCCAAATAATAAGTTACACATGAAAAAACTATTGTGTTTACTGTCTGTATTCTTTTCCTTATTCATTTATCAACTTCATGCTGAGGATGGTTATCGTTTATGGTTACGATATGATAAAATTGCCGACCCTGTTTTGTTGACAGCCTATAAAACGCAAATCAAAAGCATTTATATAAACGACAACCACGCTCCTGTTCTTCATTCGGCGAAACAGGAATTGAGCAATGGTTTATCAGGGCTGTTGGGAACAAAAATAAAAATTGCAGACAGTTTAGAAGATCAAGCCGTGATTGCCGGCACACCTTACTCTTCAAGCCTGATTGCTCAATTAAATTTGCCCCTAATTCAAAAAACGAATAGTGAGGGGTTTCTTATTGTTAACAAAGTAATTGCCGGCAAAAAATGTATAGTAATAGCATCACTTACTGATGCTGGCGTTTTGTACGGCGCATTCCATTTCTTGCAACTGATACAAACGCAACAAAATATTTCTTCTCTCAATATTTCCAGTTCACCCAAAATAAAAGTGCGCATTTTAAACCATTGGGATAATATGAACCGCACGGTAGAGCGCGGCTATGCGGGTTTCTCCATCTGGAAATGGCATTTACTGCCCGGTTATATTGATCAGCGTTATATAGATTACGCAAGAGCCAATGCATCCATCGGTATTAATGGAACCGTTATCAATAATGTAAATGCGAATGTTCAAATTTTCAGTAAAGACTATTTAATCAAAGTAGCTGCGCTGGCAGATGCATTCAGGCCTTATGGTATCAAAGTTTATCTGGCAGCTAAGTTCAGTGCCCCGATAGAATTGGGCAAACTTAAAACAGCCGACCCATTTGATCCGCAGGTGAAAGAATGGTGGGCAAAAAAAACAGATGAGATCTACAGTTATATCCCCGACTTCGGTGGCTTTATTGTAAAAGCAAATTCTGAAGGTCAGCCCGGTCCGCAAAATTACAAACGCACACATGCAGATGGTGCAAATATGTTAGCGGATGCATTGGCACCGCACAAAGGCATTGTTATGTGGCGCGCATTTGTTTACAGCAATGAAACCCCTACCGACAGAACCAAACAGGCTTACGACGAATTCAAACCTTTTGATGGAACATTTAAAAGCAATGTAATTGTACAGGTGAAAAACGGGCCATTGGATTTTCAACCGAGGGAGCCTTTTCATCCCTTATTTGGAGCAATGCCGAAAACACCATTGATGATGGAATTTCAGATTACGCAGGAATATTTAGGCCAGGGTACACAATTGGTTTACGAAGCACCATTAATGAAAGAAGTACTTGATGCAGATACTTATGCAAATGGCAAAGGCGCAACGGTTGCTTCGATCATTGATGGATCAACTAATGATTATAAACTTACCGGCATTGCAGGTGTGAGTAATATTGGTGATGATAAAAACTGGTGCGGGCATCCATTCGCACAATCTAACTGGTATGCATTTGGAAAACTGGCATGGGATCATACCTTATCCTCAGAAAAAATTGCAGACGACTGGATCCGAATGACTTTTACAAATGATGCTTCATTTGTAACTACTACAAAAAAAATTATGCTCGGTTCAAGAGAAACCATGGTGCATTATATGACACCATTGGGGTTGCACCATATCATGGGTGACGGGCATCATTACGGTCCTTCACCATGGTCTGATAAATTGGGGCGTGCAGACTGGAATCCTGTTTACTATCACCGCGCAGATTCAATTGGAGTTGGTTTTGAAAGAACAGCAAAAGGAAGTAATGCTTTGGAGCAGTATGCACCGGAAATAAGAAAGATCTATGAAGACATCAATACATGTCCTGAAGAATATTTATTATGGTTTCATCACACACCATGGAATTACAAAATGAGATCAGGCAAAACATTGTGGGAAGAACTTTGTGCAAAATATTATTCCGGAGTAAATGAAGTTCGTACCATGCAGCAAAACTGGAACAGTATCAAAGGAAAAATTGATGAAGAACAATTTGAGCATGTAAAAATGTTACTGGCTGTGCAGGAGAAAGAAGCTGTTTGGTGGAGAAATGCCTGTTTATTGTATTTCCAGACATTTTCGAAAATGCCTTTGCCTGCAGGTGTTGAGCAACCCAATCAAACATTGGATTATTATAAAAGTTTACGTTTTCAGTTTGTACCGGGTAACGGTGGCAATAACTGATTGTAAGCCAACAATTGCTTTTCTATGAAAACAAAATGCTTTCTGCTGTCATGCACATGGCTATTGCTTGGGCAACTCTATGCACAAACTTTGGTTACAACGCAAAAAGCCGTCAACTCTTTTGCGATTGTCGGTACCACAGCAGCAACGCCTATTCTGGTAGATTCGAATGATCATTGGCTGGTACAAAAAGCAGCTTCATTTTTACAATCAGATATAGAAAGTGTAACGGGTAAAAAACCTGTGCTCATTAATAAGACAGGGAGTGAAAAAAATATTATCCTTATTGGCTCTATTGATCAATCGCCCCTGATCGCATCACTCATCAAAAACAAAAAAATAAAAGTTGACAGTATTACCGGAAAATGGGAAGCTGGTCTTACACAAATCGTAAACAATCCATTTCCGGGAGTAGACAAAGCATTGGTAATAACCGGCAGCGACAGAAGAGGAACTGCATTTGGTGTTTTTGAATTATCGAAACAGATCGGTGTATCGCCATGGTACTGGTGGGCGGATGTTCCGGTGAAAAAGAAAAAGGAATTGTATGTATCAAATACCATTCACCTGCAGGACAGACCCATGGTAAAATACCGTGGCATTTTTATTAATGACGAAGCGCCTGCATTCTCCGGCTGGACAAAAGAAAAATTCGGCGGCGTAAACCATCTTGTTTACGAAAAAGTATTTGAATTGTTACTTCGGTTAAAATCAAATTATTTATGGCCTGCCATGTGGGGCAATGCATTTGCTGATGATGATACATTGAATCCTGTAATGGCAGATAAATATGGTATCGTGATCAGCAACTCACATCATGAACCCATGCTTCGCGCGCAACAGGAATGGAAACGATATGGCAAAGGAGCCTGGAACTATCAAACTAACGATACAGTTTTAAGAAGTTTCTGGAAAAAGGGAATTGAAAATATGGGCAGCCATGAAAGTGTTGTAAGCATTGGCATGCGTGGAGACGGTGATATGCCGATGACGCAGGGAAGTAATATTGCATTGCTTGAAAAGATTGTTGCTGATCAAAGAAAAATTATTGCAGACGTAACAGGCAAACCTGCATCAGCCACACCGCAATCATGGGCATTGTATAAAGAAGTGCAGGACTATTATGATAAAGGGATGCGCGTTCCGGATGATGTTACTTTGTTATTATGCGATGACAACTGGGGCAACCTTCGCAAACTTCCCAAACTAACTGATCCACCCCGGAAAGGTGGCTATGGCATTTATTATCATTTTGATTACGTGGGTGGGCCGAGAAATTATAAATGGCTCAATACAAATCCGATTCCCCGTGTTTGGGAACAGATGCATTTAGCTTACGAATATAATGTACGAGATATTTGGGTGGTGAATGTGGGTGATATCAAACCCATGGAATTTCCCATCTCCTTTTTTCTCGATTATGCCTGGAACCCAACAAGGATAGGACCCGCAGATCTTCAGCATTATACGGAGAAATGGGCGGCTGATCAGTTTGGAAGTAAGTATGCTGTTGAAATTGCTGATATTATTTCAAAGTACAGCAAATACAATGGAAGGCGGAAACCGGAGTTGCTGGATGCAAACACTTATAGTACAGAGAATTATAGTGAATCTGCAATGGTTATGCTTGACTTTCAGAATCTTTTAAAAAGAGCTGAACAAATAAATCAATCATTACCTATTGAATATAGAGATGCATTTTTTGAATTGGTGTTTCACCCAATAAAAGCCTGTTCTAATTTGCAAGACTTATATACAGCAGTTGCTTATAACAAAATGTATGCATTGAAAAATTCACCTGTTGCCAACAGTTATGCAGAGAATGCAAAACTTTTTTATATAAAAGATTCCCTGATTTCCATTGAATACAATCATATAGCAAACGGGAAATGGAATCACATGATGGATCAAACACATATTGGGTACACTTATTGGCAGCAACCACCTGTAAACCATATGCCGGCAGTACAATATGTTACTGTTGATCCTTCGAAGGAAAAAAGATTTTTTACAGAAACTGTATCAGATACAGAGACAGTAGCAGATGAAGGGCCTAACCCTGTTAAAGGCAATGCATTCGTTGAGCAGAATAAATATATTTCGATAGATGCGGATCATTACACAAAAGTTATTAATGCGAATAACATCAAATGGCAGGTCTTACCAGATCATGGTCGAACAGGAAGTGCAATAACAATGATGCCGGTTGCTGCTGCTGCACAAACACCCGGTAACCAATCGCCGCATCTTGAATATGATATATATGTATATGATACAGGAACTGTAAAACTACAGACATATTTCTCCCCTACTTTAAATTTCAACAATGATGAAGGTTTGAAATATGCGATATCAATAGACAATGAGGCACCTCAAATAGTTGTGATCAATAAAGAGGATAACAACACACGTGTATGGGAAGGATGGGTTGCGAATAATATTATTATTAAAACAACCACACATAAGCTGACAACAGGAGGCAAACACACGATCAAATACTGGATGGTGAGTCCGGCTGTTGTGCTGCAAAAAATAGTGGGCGACATGGGTGGTGTTAAACCAAGTTATTTGGGACCGCCGGAAACCAGATCCACCAGATCAAAATAAAACATACCAATAAACCATTAAACCAATAAACCCATTGCCATGCGATCAAAGATATTTTCAGCAGCCCTGCTTTTAATTGCAGCCACTGTTACTGCACAGGAAAAAGGTACTTTGAAAAAAACACCCATTTCACAACCTTTGGTAAAACACATTTTCACTGCCGATCCATCCGCACATGTATTTAACGGAAAGATCTATGTATATCCTTCACATGATTTTGAAGCCGGTATCAAAGAAGATGATCTCGGCAGCCATTTTGCCATGCGCGATTATCATATCCTTTCCATGGATTCTGTTGGCGGAAAAGTAACGGATAACGGAATTGCATTGGATATCAAAAATGTAGCCTGGGCCGGCAGACAAATGTGGGCGCCTGATGCAGCATTTAAAAATGGAACCTATTATTTATACTTTCCTGCAAAAGACAAATCAGATGTATTTCATATCGGCGTAGCCAGCAGCAAAAACCCTGCAGGGCCTTTTACGGCTGAGAAAGAGCCCATCAAAGGAAGTTTCAGTATTGATCCCTGTGTGTTTAAAGATGATAATGGCAGTTACTATATGTACTTCGGTGGCATCTGGGGCGGACAATTACAAAAATGGACAACCGGCAAATACATAGCAGATGCTCAACTCCGCAAACCCAATGAGGAAGCCATTCTTCCACGTGTTGCCAAACTGGGGGCAGATATGAAAAGCTTTACAGAAGAGCCCAGAAATATTAAAATTGTAGATAGCAATGGAAAATTATTTCTCGAATCGAATAATGACAAGCGTTTCTTCGAAGCAGCATGGATGCATAAATACAAAGGAAAATATTATTTCTCTTACTCAACAGGCGACACACATAATATCTGTTACGCTGTTGGTGATAATCCTTACGGCCCATTTACTTATAAAGGAGTAGTTTTAAAACCTGTAGAAGGCTGGACCAACCACCATTCAATTATAGAAGTAAAAGGCAAATGGTATCTGTTTTATCATGATGTTCAGATCTCAGGCAAAACACATTTACGAAATGTAAAAGTAACCGAATTGAAATATAATACAGACGGCACCATCATTCCAATTGAAGCATATAAATAAAATAACCACGCTTATAATCCAGTAACATGAAAAAAGTTTTCTTACCCTTATTCGTTTTATTCTCATTCGCAGCAAACGCGCAAAATGAAATTTCTTTGCGTGCTGATAAAGGAACAGAGATCATCAATAAAAATATCTACGGTCATTTTGCCGAACACCTTGGTCATTGTATTTATGGTGGCTTGTATGTGGGTGATAACAACAAGAAGATTCCTAATAAAGACGGCATCCGTTTGGATGTGATCTCCGCATTGAAGAAATTGAAAGTGCCGGTGCTTCGCTGGCCGGGAGGTTGTTTTGCAGATACGTACCATTGGAAAGATGGGATTGGTCCGAAAGATAAAAGACCCTCCATGTTAAATGTTTGGTGGGGCAATGTAAAAGAAGATAACAGCTTTGGCACCAACGAGTTTTTAAATATGTGTGAAGTACTAGGTGCAGAACCTTATTTAAGCGGTAATGTAGGAAGCGGTACCCCACAGGAATTATCTGATTGGGTTAAATACACCGTTCACCCTAATAATAGCAGCCCGATGCCCGACCTTCGCCAGCAAAACGGCCGCGCCAATCCATGGCATGTAAAATATTGGGGTATTGGTAATGAAGCATGGGGTTGTGGCGGTAATATGAAACCGGAATATTATGCAAACATCTACCGTCAGTATGTAACATTTATGACCAATGGGGATCCGAAAGAAAAACTATTCCGCATCGCATCCGGCGCCAGTGATGCAGATTATAACTGGACAGAAGTATTGATGCGCGATATTCCACACAATATGCTGGATGCAGTTGGTGTACACCACTATTCTGTAATTAACTGGAATAAAAAAGGACCTGCTACTACTTTCTCAGAAGAAGAATATTATACCACCATGCAACGTGCATTGGAAATGGAAGAACTGGTTACAAAGCATAGTGCCGTAATGGATAAATATGATCCTAAAAAAAGAGTGGCGATGGTAGTGGATGAATGGGGGGGGTGGTATGATGTAGAACCGGGCACTAACGGCGCATTTTTATATCAACAAAATACCATGCGCGATGCTATGATCGCAGGCACTACATTGAATATTTTTAATAATCATTGTGATCGTGTTAAGATGGCAAACCTTGCACAGATCATCAACGTACTGCAAGCAGTGATCTTAACGGATGAAGAAAAAATGATCCTGACCCCTACTTATCATGTAATGGAAATGTACAATGTGCACCAGGATGCAACCATGCTGCCATTAACGGTTACCAGTGCCGATTATAAAATGGGGAAAGAAAAATTAAAAGCCATTTCTGCTTCAGCATCTAAAGACAAGAATGGGCTTACCCATATTTCATTGGTAAACATTGACTATTCAAAAGAACAGGAAGTTTCTATTAATGTGAGTGGAGCTAATTATTCAAATGTTACCGGAAGAATTTTATCATCCAACAAAATTCAGAACTACAACAGTTTTGAAAACCCTGATAAAATAAAACCGGCATCTTTCAATGGTGCAGAACTAAAAGGCTCAACCCTGAAAGTAAAACTGCCTCCGTTTTCTGTAGTGGTATTAGAATTGAAATAACCCTTTATGTTCCACTGCGCCTTTGTGACTTTGTGGTTCAAATATTCGTAACCACAAAGTCACCAAGCTCGAAGAGGCACTAAGAGATTTTTATTATCGGGATTGCCGAGAAACATTGAATTTAAATTATTGATCATGAATAAACGATTTGCCATATCAAGAGCGTTATTATCGATTGCTGTTTGTTTGCTAACAATAGCAAGCAATGCGCAAACAGATATCAGCAAAATGCCTTTTTCTAATTACAACTTATCTTTCGATCAAAGGGTAACTGATCTGGTAAGCCGTTTAACACTCGAAGAAAAAGTTGCACAGATGCTTAATGTGGCGCCGGCCATCCCAAGGCTTGGCGTGCCTGCCTATGATTGGTGGAATGAAGTATTACATGGCGTAGCAAGAACACCTTTTAAAGTAACCGTATATCCTCAGGCAATTGCCATGGCAGCCACATTTGATACAAGTTCTCTTTTTACCATGGCAGATTTTTCAGCTATTGAAGGAAGAGCTGTTCACAACAAAGCAATAAGACTGGGAAGAGCCAATGAAAGATATTTAGGTCTTACTTACTGGACACCCAATATCAATATCTTCCGCGATCCACGTTGGGGAAGAGGACAGGAAACTTATGGAGAAGATCCTTTCTTAACTGCCATGCTCGGAAAAGCTTTTGTACATGGTTTACAAGGCGACGATCCTAAATATTTAAAGGCAGCGGCATGTGCCAAACACTACGCCATTCACAGTGGTCCAGAACCATCACGACATGTATTCAATGCTGTAACCAGTGATTATGATTTATGGAATACTTATTTACCTGCATTTAAAGAACTGGTGGTAAATGCAAAAGTGGCAGGTGTAATGTGCGCATACAATGCTTATCAAACCCAACCTTGTTGCGGAAATGATATGTTGATGACAAATATCCTTCGCAACCAATGGCAGTTTACAGGTTATGTAACTTCTGATTGCGGAGCGATTGATGATTTTTACAGAAACCACAAAACACATCCCGATGCAGTAAGCGCTTCAGCCGATGCTGTTTTACACGGAACCGATATTGATTGTGGTAACGCCGCTTTTAAAGCATTGGTTGAAGCAGTAAAACAGGGAAAGATCACAGAAAAGCAAATTGATGTTTCTGTTAAAAGATTATTCAGTATACGTTTCCGGTTAGGTATGTTCGATCCTGAATCAATGGTAAAATATGCGCAGACATCGGAAAATGAACTGGAAAGTCCGGCACACAAAGCACATTCATTAAAAATGGCACAGCAGTCTATTGTATTATTAAAAAACACCAACAACACTTTACCACTCAGTAAAAAAATAAAAAAGATCGCAATCCTAGGTCCGAATGCTGATAATGCCATCTCCGTTCTCGGCAATTACAACGGAACACCTTCTGAAATTGTAACTCCCTTACAAGGCATTAAAAACAAACTGGGCAAAGATGTAGAAGTAGTGTATGAAAAGGCAGTGAATTACACCAACGATACTTTACTGGTTTATAAAGATTTAAAGAATCAATACACCATCAATGGCAAGCAGGGTTTTAAAGCAGAATACTTTACTAATAAAGACCTGAAAGGTGATCCTGAAATTGTACAAACAGAAACAATCGTAGATCATAACTGGCAGGAAGGTGAAGCAGTTGTGGGGAAGATAATGGCTACTAATTTCTCTGCCCGTTACACCACAGAATTTAAAGCCGATCAGGATGGTGAAACCACTTTTGAAGTAGAAGGCGATGATGGTTATCGTTTTTTAGTAGATGATAAAGAAGTGATCAATGCATGGTTAAGAAACCGTTTTGGTGCAAGAACTTATCGCCTCAAAACAGAAAAAAACAAAACTTATAAACTCACACTCGAATATTACCAGGCCGAAGGCAAAGCCACCGTTCGTTTACGCGCCGGAAATTTCGAGAAAACAGATCTCTCTGCATTATCCAATCGTTTAAAAGATGCAGATGTTATTTTGTTTGTTGGCGGTATCTCACCTCAACTGGAAGGAGAAGAAATGCGTGTGAACAATCCGGGGTTTGATGGAGGCGACAGAACTTCCATCCAACTGCCAGCCGTTCAAACAGAAGCCATGAAAGCATTACGCGCAACAGGAAAACCCGTTGTGTTTGTAATGATGACAGGTAGCGCTCTTGCCATCACCAATGAAGATGCTACTGTTCCTGCAATTATTAATGCATGGTATGGCGGACAATCAGCAGGTACAGCCATTGCTGATGTATTGTTTGGTGATTATAATCCTGCCGGACGTTTACCGGTTACCTTTTACAAAAGCGATAAAGACCTTCCGGATTTTAATGACTACTCAATGGAGAACCGCACTTACCGATATTTTAAAGGAACCCCTCTATACCCTTTTGGATATGGATTAAGCTATACCAACTTTTCATATTCCGATATAACAGTTCCTACAGCAATCAATAGCAATAAGAAAATAGTGATCAGTGTAAAAGTTACCAATACAGGCAAAAGAGATGGAGATGAAGTGGTACAATTATATATTTCCCCTTCTAAAACGTCAGATCCATTGATCCGTTCATTAAAAGGATTCAAACGGATTTCACTGAAAGCAGGAGAAGGCAAATTGGTTACATTCAGTTTATCGCCACAGGATTTTTCAGTAAATGATACTGCAGGCAAAACAAAATTAATGACAGGCAAAGCAATCATCAGCATTGGCGGTGGTCAACCGGATACACAACTGAAAACCAGTTCAAACTTTTTAAAGAAAGAGGTTTTAGTAAGTAAATAATTTACAACATGAAAATAATATTGTTGTTATCAACCTGCTTAATGACATCATTGGTTATTGGCTTTTCACAGGAAGCGCCAAGGGTTGATATTCCTGGTTCCCAGGTATTGAAACTAACCTCCCAAATCGTGAAAGGTCAGGAATATGAATTGGATATACTGTTACCGGGGGGATACAAAAACAGTAACAAAAAATATCCGGTACTATATCTGATGGATTCACAATGGGATTTCCCTCTTGCCAAATCTTTGTACGGGCAACATTATTTTGACGGTTTTATTCCCGAAATGATTATTGTAGGAATTACCTGGGGTGGTGTGAATCCGAATCCGGATAGCCTGCGTGCAAGGGACTATACACCCACCAATGAAAAAAGATTACCACAAAGTGGGGGTGCTGAAAAGTTTCTTTCCTTTATTCAATCAGAACTATTCCCTTTTATCCAGTCTAAATACAAAACAGATACAACGGATAGAATTTTGATGGGCTGTTCATTAGGTGGATTATTTGCCATTTACACACTTTTTACTCACCCGAATATGTTTAAAAGTTATATCGCCGCCAGCCCTGCTTATGGATGGGATGGAGAAGTATTGTATAAATATGAGAAAGCATATTTTGAAAGAAAATCCACATTACCTGCAAAGCTTTATATGACCATCGGAGAAGTGGAACGTGGTGTTCCCGGTTTTCAAAAGTTAAGCAGCCATTTAACAGGCCGTAATTACAAGAACCTTCAGATAAGATCGAAAGTATTGGAAAACACCGGCCACTCCGGCACAAAAACAGAAGGCTTTGGCCGTGGTTTACAATTTGCTTATGAACGGACTTCATTAAACCTGGATGCACCAATTCTAAATAAATACACCGGTAAATATCAAACCATCAACGGAAATACCATAGAAATAAAATTAGAAAACAACCGACTCAGCTGCTATCTTGGCCCTAATAATAAATATATTTTATTCGCAGCTACAGAAAAAGATTTTTATGCAACAAGCGAATTTTGCAATCTCCATTTTAGTAATAAAAATGGAAAGACAGATGGGTTTCAATTTGACAGATACGGAAAAACAGAATTTGTGAAAAGAGTATCCTTATAACAATCATTACACTGTTTTATAAAACAACTAATATGAAAAAGTTATTGTTGATTTTACTCGTGGCATGCGTCTCCGCATGTCAAACAAAGAAACCATACCCAACCATTGGTGAGATCGAACGACTGGATACATCTCTTGACAGTATCATTTCTCCCAATGCAAAAGTCGAGATCATCGCAGATGGATTAGACTGGAGTGAAGGCCCTTTATGGCTTGAGAAAGAAAAGATGTTGCTCTTCTCTGATGTACCAAGAGACACTATTTTTAAATGGACAGAAGAAAAAGGAAAAGAAGTTTACCTAACTCCTTCCGGCTATACAGATACAGTAAAACGTGGTGGCGAAATTGGTTCTAACGGATTAACATTGGACAATGAAGGCAATTTAATTCTTTGCCAATGCGGAAACCGGCAGATAGCAAGAATGGATGCACCACTTGCAAATCCTTCTCCCAAATATGCCAGCATCACAAATACTTATCTCGGTAAAAAATTCAATAGTCCTAATGATGTAATCGTTAACAGCAAAGGCGAAGTCTTCTTCACCGATCCGCCTTATGGATTGGAAAAGAAAATGGATGATCCTAAAAAAGAAATTCCATTTCAGGGCGTATATAAAGTTAAAAAAAATGGTGAAGTAATATTATTAACTGATACACTTACCCGCCCTAACGGTATTGTATTGATGCCGGGAGAAAAAACATTACTGGTTGCAAACTCAGACCCAGCAAAGCCTAACTGGTATGCATTTGATATTAATAACGACAGTCTTTCAAACGGAAGAATATTTTACAGTTGTGCAGGGTATGACAAAAATCTGAAAGGATTGCCCGATGGCATGAAAGCAGACAAAGCAGGAAATCTTTTTGCTACCGGCCCCGGTGGTGTATGGATCTTTAACAAGAACGGAAAATTAGCAGGAAAAATAAAAGTGCCGGAAGCTACTTCCAATTGTGCTTTCTCTGCTGATGAAAAGACTTTGTATATTACCAATGATATGAATGTATTGAGAGTGAAATTAAGATAGTAGAAAACCTCTGCGCCTACTCCCCTTCTCATGTTCTCTGCGGTTGAGGGAGTTTGAAATTTGAAGATGACCGATAGTGCTAAATTTTTCCAACCGCAGAGAACGAGAGAAGCAGATGTTTCGCAGAGAAGAGAATAATTAGGCTAAACAAATAATACGCAAGCCATGAAAAAATATTCATATAGAATTCTATTGTTTCTGACAATGCTGTTACCAGCAGTCTTATTTGCACAAGATTCATTATATAAATTGGGACCACTCTCCAAACCACAGAATGGTGTTCCGAAAGGAGTTGTAACAAAATACGCATGGCAAAGCAGGTTGTTCAACAATTTTCGCGACTATTATATTTATGTTCCTGCCCAATACGATCCTTCCAAACCTGCAGCACTCATGGTTTTCCAGGATGGATTCACTTATGTAAAAGAAGATGGTGATTTCAGGGTACCTACCGTGTTTGATAATCTGATCCAGCAAAAATTAATGCCGGTTACTATCGGTTTATTTATCAACCCCGGACATCTCAACACCCAATATCCGGAAAGTCTTTTCAGCAGCTCTAACCGAAGTGCAGAGTATGATGATATGAGCGATAAATATGTAGCATTCCTGATTGATGAACTAATCCCTGAACTAAAAAAACAATACAATATTTCTGATGATGCCAGAATGCATGCGATCTCAGGACTTTCATCCGGTGGTATCTGTGCGTTTACTGCGGCCTGGCAAAGACCGGATTATTTTCAGAAAGTAATGAGCCATGTAGGTAGCTTTACAAACATTCGTGGCGGGCATATCTATCCCGATCTGGTAAGAAGAACCACAAAGAAAAATATCAAAGTATTTATACAAAGTGGCACCGGTGATTTAAATAATAATTTTGGCGATTGGTGGCTCAGTAACCAGCAAATGGCTTCCGCATTTAAGTTCAGAGGTTATGATTACCAGTTTGTGGGAGGCAAAGGCGGCCATGGCGGTAAACATGGCGGATCCATTCTGCCTGAAACGCTGCAATGGTTATGGAGCGATGTGATGATCAGTAAATAAAACCGTGCCTCCGTGCGCCATTTAATGTTCACACAGAGGCACGAAGGCACAGTTAAGAAGTATTAAATTTTAAACACGCAAATAAGTATTATGAAATTATACAAAACAAAACAAGGCATAGTAATTGAAAAAGAAACCGTTTGCTACCTGCTGATAGAAAAAGACTGGGACACATTCATCAACGATGATAACCTCTTTGAAAAAATGGATGGCTTAACACATATCCT
>CANBSW010000022.1 GCA_947372235.1 Chitinophagaceae bacterium
TGTGGGTTTATAAAAATACTTCCTGTTTTTATTTTTGTACTGCCCGGATTAATGGCCTGGGTACTTGCACAAAAAGGATTATTTGATATCAGTTCTGTACAAACAATAAGTGCGGCCGGTAAAACCATCACTGAATCGAAGGGCATTTATACTTTAATGATTACCCAACTTGTTCCAACGGGGCTTGTAGGTATTTTAGTGGCAGCCTTATTGTCGGGATTGATGAGTCAGATCTCAGGTGCTTTAAACTCGATAGCCACCTTGGTAAGTTATGATCTATATAAACGTTACCGTCCGGAAACAACCGACAAACAATTGGTTCGTGCCGGAAGAATATCTGCGGTGATAGCCTTGCTCATTTCACTTGCTTTATTGCCTTTGATCAATCAATATGAAAGCTTATTCAATGGTATCAATGATGTGATAGCACATATCGCACCACCCATTACAACTGTTTTTTTATTAGGTATTTTCTGGAAGAAAGCATCTGCACTATCTGCACAATATACTTTGTGGGTAGGATCCGTTTTAGGAGCCGGTATTTTTATTTTGAATAAACTATTCCCAAATACCACCATTGCACATATACCGTTTATGATGATGGCTTTTTACCTGTTTCTGACTTGCGTGCTTTTGCAGATAGGTCTGTCATACATTTTCCCGGTTCAACATACCAGGGAAAGTGAAACCCTTTATTGGAAATCGCCATTAGAACCCTTGCAGGACAAAGGATGGAGTGGTATTGGTAATTATAAAACCTTATCTATCGTATTGTTAGGGGTGATGATTGTACTCTATACAATATTTCATTAGCATAAAACTATCCCGTCATGTTTTCTTTGATAAGAATTGCGATTTGTTGTATGGTCTTAACAGGGGCGAGTTCCTGTACGCAAAAACAAAATTCATCAAAAACTGATCAAATAATAAAAGCAACCAAAACTGTTCAACGGTTTGGTATGGTAACCGGACTTAAACCCGGGAAAATGGAATATTACAAACAATTGCATGCTGCTGTATGGCGCGCTGTTCAGCAAAAAATCAAAGAATGTAATATCCATAATTATTCTATTTACCTTAAAGAAATGGATGGCAAACCCATGTTGTTCAGCTATTTTGAATATACCGGACAGAATTTTAATGCCGATATGCAAAAAATGGCCGCAGACTCAGCAACAAAACGTTGGTGGAAAGAAACAGATCCTTGTCAGCAACCTTTGCCGGATGCAGCATCTAAAAAACAGATATGGAGTGGGATGGAGGAAATTTTTCATCTTAATTAAATTGTATACCAATTCAATCAATCAATAATGAATCATCATACTCATAAAAAAACAATAAGCCTATTTATTTTCAGTTCCCTTTTTTCTTTGCTTGCCATTTCTCAGGATAACCTGAATCTGAGTCAAAAACTGGGTAAAGTGGATTCTTCTAATATTTTTATTTCAAAAGATTATTATACATGGTGCAGTTCAGTGATCAAAGGGGATGATCAGAAATATTATATGTTTTATTCACGCTGGCCACATGGTAAACGGGCATTGGATGATGATTCGCTGAATTATATTTTTGATGGGTTTGCCGGCTGGCAGAAATATTCCGAAATAGCCATTGCTGTGTCTGATAAATTGGAAGGCCCCTATAAACATATTACCACTGTTCTGAAAAGTACAGGTAAGGCCGGGCGATGGGATAGGTTTACCATGCACAACCCCCATATTCAAAAATTCGACGGATATTATTATCTCTATTTTATCAGTACTGCCTATGATTCTGCTTATGTTCCGGTAGGAGCAAATCAAACAAAGGAGCAAACACAATGGTTTAGGTATAATTGCGCACAGTCTATCGGTGTAGTGAAAGTGAAAACCATCAGAGATTTTATTACCGGAAATTTTAAAATGCCCGAACAGCCAATCGTGCGGGTAGACAAAGTAAGAACTTTCGAAGTGGTAAATAATCCATCTGTTACAAAAGGCCCGGGTGGAAAATATTTTATGATGTATAAATCAAGAAAACCCGGCGGGCATATGATGTTCTGGTGGGCTGTAGCAGATAAACCGGATGCTCCATTCACAACTATTTCAAATGTTACCTCAGATGCCGATATGGCTTGTGAGGATCCATGTATGTGGTATGATGATAAAGAGAAGAGCTTTTATGCCGTTGCCAAATATTTTTCTCAAAGCAAAAAATATGGGTTGCAATTCGGGTCATTGGTGATGTTACAGTCAAAAGATGGAAAGGAGTGGAGTTTCCCCAACAACCCGGAAGTATCCAAACGCGAACTGAATTTTAAAGATGGTAATAAAATGCTGCTAAATAGGTTGGAACGACCATTTATATATCGAGATAAGAAAGGGATACCAATCGCTTTGTTTGCCGCAGCTTCTTATGAAGCACCCAATCAGGGAGATCCGTTGCATGTGGACTATAAACATAATACTTTCAATGTTTGTATACCCTTAACTGTAAATAAATCAGTAAAAAAATAGTTCCGGTGTGACTGATAATTAGCTAATACTTGTTTTATGAAATTGCGCAGTAATCATTTGTTGTTCACTACGGTGCTAACAAGTAAAGAATTATCTGCTCAACAGATAGTAAACATTATTCCTAAACGATTATATTGATTGAAAAATCTACCTGATATGGGAAACAGTGTAGATGATACTATATTTATTGTAACGTGCGATAGTCATTTTTTTTAAGGAGCATTAATACTCTTTTCTCATGAAATGGATTTGTTTTTTGTTCGCAACCTTTTATTCCTGTGAATATATTGATGCTCAACAAGAGCCGCATTTTAAATGGGCTGATTACATGAAGAAACAGGAGTTGCATTGGGACAGTATCAGTACCAATTATTATACCGGGATATTATTAGGTAATGGAAGACTGGGCACCAATATCTATAAAGAAAATGATTCATCCATCCGCTTTGATATTGGACGATCTGATGTAACTGATCAGCGGCCACATTATCCGGATAGTATGTTTGCAGAGCAATTGGTATCAAGACCAAGACTACCGATTGGTAAAATGTTATTGGTATTGAATGGAAGGATCATAAGTGCACAAATGAAACTTGATATCTACAATGCAGAAGCTTCAGGAACCATTCAAACCACAAAAGGGAAAATTCAGTTTACTGCCATCGTGCCAACTGGTGAAGAAGTTATTAGACTTACTGTTGTAGAATCCGCGGGTGAAATAAATACCCATTGGCAATGGGTACCCGAAAAAAGTACCAGCCCAAGAATCAGTTTTGGTTCTGTTAACCCCCAAAGATTCAATTATGTAAATAATCCCTCAGCAGAACTAAAAGATTCTGCAGGGTATTTTATTTGCTACCAGCCTTTGTTAAACAAAGGATCGTATGCCACAGTTTGGAAGACAACAAAAAATCAAAACAAAGCTTCTGTTACTATTACAGTTGGCTATCAATTTGCAAATCAAAAAAACTCAGTAAAAGAAGCAATAACTTATCTGCAAAAATGTGAGTTAAAGAAAAATAGTGAAATGGAAAGAACTCATCGCCAATGGTGGAATTCCTATTTTCAAAAAAGTTTTATTTCCATACCCGATGCTCGAATGGAAGGCTATTACTGGATGCAGTTATACAATCTTGCATCTGCCACAAGACAGGGTAAGCCAATGGTTGATCTGATGGGCCCCTGGTTTACCAGTAAAACACCGTGGCCAGCTATATGGTGGAATTTAAATACACAACTCGCTTACTCACCTATATTCACTTCCAACCATTTAGAAATAGGAAGATCACTATTTGATGGATTAAATTCAAATGTTCAGAATCTGATCAATAACGTACCTGTTGAATGGCGGAATGATGCAGCTGCCATAGGCAGAATTTCAAGTTATGATCTTGTCAGTCCTTTAGTTAGCGGCGACCTTCGCAATGGAAGATTTGAACCCGGAGACCTTACCTGGACCCTTTATTATTACTATCAATATTTTCTATATTCCCTTGATACTGCTGAATTAAAGAAGCATATCTACCCATTGCTCAAACGTTCTGTAAATTATTTAGTTCATCTGCTATATAAAGATGAAAAAGGGATCTATCATTTACCTGCCTCCCAATCACCTGAATATGCCAATACAGAAGATGCACATTATACATTAAGTAGTTTGAGATGGGGATTGGGAACCGTTCTGCGAATTGATTCAATGCTTGCATTGCATGATGCCACACGAAAAAAATGGGAAGACGTTTACAAAAACCTGGTGCCATATTATGTGAATGAAACGGGGTATATGATGGGAAAGGATCTTGCTTTAACATCCTCTCACCGGCATTTCTCACATCTTTTAATGATCTATCCATTCAGGGAGGTTTCTATAATAGATTCCACAAGTTTGGGATTAATAAATCGCTCAATAAATCATTGGCAGTCGTTGGATAAAGCTTTGGCCGGATATTCATATGTGGGAGCCTCATCTATGTCTTCCTTATTGGGTAAAGGAAATGATGCTTATGATTATCTGAATAAATTTCTTAACCGACATGGAGAAGCTAATGGCCTTTACAAAGAATCCGGTCCTTGTTTTGAAACACCTATGGCTACTGTGACAAGTATGCTTGAAATGTTGCTGCAAAGCCAAGGAGAAGTGATAAAAGTATTTCCCGCCATTCCTGATTCGTGGAAAGAAGTGAGTTTTGAAAATTTAAGAACGGAGGGTGCTTTTTTGGTTAGTGCTATTAAAATAAATGGACAAACCGAATTAATTAAAGTGAAAAGTACTTATGGTGGACGTGTACTGATTGAAACAGATATGAAAGACAGTGATGTTACCCTTTTTTCCAGTTTAGGTAAAACAAATAGAGAATCAATTAAAAAAAGCAATTCAAAAATATCATTTCAATTCACTATGAAACAAAATGAAATAATAGTAATAAAGAAAAAGAAATCCTCTTCAACTTTATCTGTTATGCCTGTTCCAATAACTTCGTTCCATAGTAGTTATTGGGGATTACAAAGATCCAGGAAATAATGCCCCTTTTTTTGTAGCTTACTTCCACGGTCTTTTGGAACAAGACACTGGAATCAAGTAGCCAATTGAATCCGATTTTGCGATTTGCTTAGAAATTTGGCACAAATGGACTGTAGTTAGGGCATTATTATTGCTTAATAATGTGCTTTTGGTTCGAATCCTCTTCACTGCACTTGAGTAGATCTTAAGCGATTCTGTAAAGAACCGCCTTCTTTATTGTCAATCTTAAAGCCCACCAGTAAAGGGATTTCAGCGAAAATACTATTGGCTCTGATTGCTCGAGCCTCCCCAAATAAAATTCACCACTTGCTTTTTTAAAGATGAATTATACTTACTGAGTATAGCCAATACCTTACTCCAATATAGTTATTGATTGAGGAAGAGCTACTGAACTACAAAAGCCACTTGATTAAGCGGCTTTTGTAGTGATAATTCATCCGGCGCCCAGTTATCATTGTCTCTTATAAAAACATGGCATCACCTAAAAAAACAAAGATTATAGCTATTTTATTATTGCTGTGCCAAGCCATATCCGTTTGTCACTTTCCCATTCGATTTAGCAAGTGTTTCTGCAGGGATTGGCCAGTAATACCTCGGCGGATCACCAGCGGACGTTATCCCTGAAAGAATGTTTCTTTGGTATACAGCAGTTGCATTGGCTAAATCAATTCCCCAATTCGTTTTAGCATATCCGGCAGCCACCAAAGCAGTCGCCTCAGCACTGCTTGGATTAATATAGCGGAACAAACCCTGTATTGCTACGTTGCGGGTGGTACCTACTACCTTACTACTTACAGCTGGAAGTGTAAGGTAATTGTATTGCCCTCTCCATGCCGGGAAAGCGGCGGGGTTAGCAAGGGTATCAGTAGCGGCACAATCATATGTTAACGGATTGGTTAATGCAACCTTTTTTATCCATATGTAAGCGGGTAAGTCGTTCCCGTTTGCAAAATGATGGTACCCAAGGGTTTTAATATTGTTGACTACTGTTGCCATTTCCTGTTGAACAGCGATTGCTCTTTCAGAAAAACTGCCTGAACGGATCATATCCCAACGGCGTTGGCCTTCGCCCAGCAGTTCAAGTTTACGCTCCTGAAAAATAGCGTCTTTCAACGGCTGTCCTGTTAGTGCAATGTTATGCAGTGCATTACCAAAAGCCCTTTGGCGAATCTGATTAACCAGGTTAACAGCGTCAGCTTCACCCAGTTCAGCTTTAGCTTCTGCCAGCAGTAAAATAACATCTGCCATCCTTAATATAGGCCAGTTCATACCGGAATTTCTTTGGGCTGCAACGTAAGGCGGGTTCATCCGGTTCTCGTCCCATTTGTTGGTAGCTATTCCACCGAGACTTTTACTGCCTGGTACAAAACTGATCATCTTCTCATTACCATCACCATTACTTGCCGTAACGGTTGCGCTGGCATCTCTCCGGTGATCGGAAATTTCATACTCGCCATAATAAACGGTAGGAATAATACGAAGGGCACCGAAAGTTTTCGTGGGAGCGGCATTGGAACTACCACCATCAGATGGGCGACCAAAAGCATACGGATATTCACTGGTTGTTGTAAGTGTTCCACCTTGTATATTTCCAATTTCAAACAATGATTCCGGGCTTACAGCCAGATCTGCAAAATATTGGAAATGACGTTGAAAAGGGTTGTTTGCAAAACCTCTTGCATCAGCAGTAATTAAACCGGATGTTCCCTGATTGTCGATTGCTTTCTGTAGCCAGGTTTTAGCTATTTGGTAATAAGCAAGATAATCGTTTCGACGGGCGTAAACGCATTGGTTGGCGGTATTACCTTTTTTGGTAAAAGTTACACTGCCGTATAAGCCGTCTACATCAGTACGTATGGTTTGATATCCTCCTGCAAAAAGTGCCAATTCCCCTATCAGTGCATCACAAAACGTTTTAGACATACGTTCGGCATTAATACCGCCCTGTCCAATTTTATACATCAACGGTTCTGCTCTTTGAAGGCTACTGATCAAACTGTCGTAAATAACAAACCGAGATGTTAATGAATATTCTGCAACACCTTTATTTTCATAACCATAAGGCACATCTCCAAAATGCTGCAACAATTGAAAATAACAGAACGCTCTCATAGTTACTGCTTCTCCATAAAGCTGCGTCCAGTCGGTGGTTTTTGCAGCGGCAACATCAGCTGTATAAACATCTTTTGTGGCAATAATGTCGGCTAACCGGGTTGCCAGGGCAAGCGTTTGATAAAGTCCGTTGAAAGGGTCTTTGATCGCATCAACCCCTAACAAATCAGACCTTAAAATGGCATTCAGGTTATTGGTTGAACCATCCTCAGGGTAGTATTCCGCATCCGATCCAACAGGGTCATTCCACCTGTAAGCGCCCATAATACAGTTTTGACGATAATTAGCATAACACCAGGAGAGCGACTTAAACGTTTCTGTTGTAGTGGATGTAACGAAATTATCATCAACATTGGATGGAGAAGTTACATCTAAAAATTCCTTTTTACAATGAACCGAAGAGATACACAAGCCAACAATTGCTATATATTTAATATAAGTTTTCATTCTTTTTGTGTTTAACTGTTAGAAATTAATGTTTAAGCCCATAATAAATGACCGTGCGCGGGGATAAGCACCATAATCAAGGCCAGTTGTAGGATAAATGGAGTTGTTCGCATTATCATTAACACCTACTTCGGGATCAAGTCCACGATAGCCGGTAATTGTGAATACATTATAAATGCTGCCATATATACGGATGCCGCTTATTCCAGCTTTTGATAATACAGATTTAGGTACAGTATATCCTAAAGTAAGCGTATTGAGGCGCAGGAACGAGCCTTTTTCAATTCCCAGGCTTGACGCAACACCAATCTCGCTGTATGCTAAAGGCAAACTGGCATTTGTATTTGCTGCGTTTAACTCATCCGGCGTTTTCAATCGTATGAGCTGTCCATTAACAACATTGTAAATTTTATAGGCATCGTTCAGGATAGCCAGCTTATTTTCATAAACACCTCCTTCTTTAGGGCCATAAAGTGAAGCCAGCTTATTGGCATTATAAATATCATTTCCAACGCTCCAATTGAAGTTTATCCCGAGATCTATATTTTTATAAGACACATTAAAATTGAAACCACCAGTATGAACCGGGGTTGTACTCCCAATAACAGAAAGATCTTTATCATCAACTTTACCGTCATTATTTACATCTTTGAATTTAGGCATTCCCGGGTAAGCAAATTGGCTTGCAGGGCGATCGGTGCCTGATGCAATACCATGTGTAACGCCAATAAAGCTGGTAAGATCGGCCACGCCGGATTTAAGCGTGTATAGACCATTGGTGTAAGTAAAATCGTCAGGAGTATAAAAACCAATATATGTTAATCCACGAACCTGGCCAACGGGCTTGCCGGGTACAAGCACAAAGTCTGAGGCTGGGTAAGTTGCCGAACCTGCCCAGGCTGTTCCATAAAGCGGTGATACATTATCGGCAAGCTGATCTACATTGTTTTTGTTGAAATTAATGTTGCCGCCTACAGTAATTCGCCAGTCTTTATTTTTTAAGATGGTTCCTAAAAGCGAAATCTCTATCCCTTTGTTACTTGTTTGCCCGATATTGCCAAGCGTTGAAGTAAAGCCCGTGATCCCGGAGATAGTGGTTTGCAGCAGCAGGTCTTTGGTAGTATTCCAGTACACATCAAAAGTGCCGGATAATTTATTGCCAAACAAAGTAAAATCAGTTCCAAAATCGCGTGTAATGGTAGTTTCCCATTTCAAATTTGGATTGGCAAGTACTGAAGGAGTAGTGAGCTGGTAAGCAGCAAGGCGGGTGTGATTGATATCGTACTGCGCACGCTGATCTGTTACTGACCCCCAGCCTTGTGTAAACGAACCTGAGTTAATATTATTATTACCAACAGCACCATAAGCAACCCTGAGATTTAAATTGTCAACCCAGTCGGCCTTCTGCATGAAAGATTCCTGTTTTACCTTCCAGGCTAACGCTACGGCAGGAAAATATCCCCAACGGTTATTAGCTGTGAATTTGGAAGAGCCATCAGCACGAAATGTAGCAGTAAGTAAATACTTGTCCATGAAGGAGTAAGTTGCACGGCCAAAGTAGGAATTAAGACGATCTGGCGTACCTACACTCGAGGAAAACACAGCCGAACCGGCTGTTGCGTCATATTGATTGATCTGTGCAAAAGCAGTTGCTTCGGTAAAATTTGAAGGGAAATGATTAGCTAGTATTGATATGCCAGTGCCGCCGGAATTAGCAACTTCTGTACCTGCTAACAAGTTAAGTTTATGATTTTTATTAATGAGAAACTCATACGTTAACGTATTTGCCCAGCGCATGCCCCAGCTATCCGTTTTGCGGTAGTCGGCACTACCTGCCCACAATTTATTACCGGTAACATCATCTACATAATTATTGTAAGTAGCGCCCGACCAGTATTTGCGCTGTCCCCATGCACCGCTTCCACTTATATCGGTGTGATAGGATAAACCTTTTATAATTCCCCAATTTAAAGAGGCTATTGCAACAATATTTTGGCTAACGGTAAGCGGGTTATAATCGCTGATACGCGCAACAGCACTGTAATTATCCCAAAGTGCATTTTTACCATATTGTGATATATTATTGCTTTGCTGCAATACAGCAACGTTGCCTAAAATATGATTCATTGCGATAGGGCGGAAGCGATAGGAAGAAGACAGTATAGACCCACTGCCGCTCGTTGTTCCTTCATCTCCAAACGTAGGGGTGTTTGTATAACGGACATTCAAATCAAATGTAATATTATCAGCAACTTTATGGGTAATTTTAACGTTGGCATTTGCACGCTTCTGATAGGAATGTAGCTTCATCCCCTGGTCATCGGTATAGGAAGCTGAGAACAGTATTTTTGTCTTATCTGTTCCACCCGTCAAGGTCAGTGCATGGCTCCAGGATACGGACTCTTTATATACCTGCCTCTGGATATCGTCCGATGGCAAATCCCGGTAACTTTCAATACCGCCGGTATTACTGCCTGCATTTGCCCCAAGGCCATACAATTGCTCAAATGGTGTTTGATAGGCAGTTGCGTTTGCAGCCGCATTGGCCCATACATATCTTAAATAATCGTAGGGACTTAAAGCGTCTAAATATTTTGTTGGTGTGTTAGTTTTAGAGTAGCCATTATAAGTTATGGTAGTTTTTCCTGCTTTAGCTGCTTTTGTGGTAACGAGTACTACACCGTTAGCTCCGCGCGATCCATATATTGCAGCAGATGAAGCATCTTTCAGTACGTCAATTCTCTCTACCTGATCAGGGGCAATATCATTCAAATTGCCCGGGATACCGTCAATGAGAACCAAAGCCTGATTACTTTGCGATATAGAACCTCCGCCTCTAACGCGAATATTAATAGCTCCACCAGGGCGGCCATCCTGTGAAGTAATGTTTACTCCCGGCAGTTTACCCTGCATAGCCTGTGCTATGTTAGGCACAGGGGTAGCGGCAATGTCTTTTCCACTTACCGAAGCCACAGAGCCGGTTAAATCACGTTTTCTAACAGTACCATACCCGATAACAACAACATCGTTAAGGCTCAGGTTTTTAAGGTTATCTTTCAGGGTAACATCTATGCTTGTTCTGTTATTAATCTTTTCTTCACTGCTGTCGTATCCTATAAAAGAAAATACCAGTGTGCCCGTAGTGTTGTTAACTTTCACGGCATAATGCCCTTGCGCATCTGTAACTGCTCCATTATTTGTGCCTTTGAGGCTTACACTAACACCAGACAGGATTTGTCCGCGCTCGTCACGAACTGCACCGGTTACTGTCGTAGTTCCTGTTTGGGCACAGACCTGTGATGCGGCGATCAGAACAAAAACAAGGCTAAGAAAAGAGTATCGCTTAAGGGATTCGTTTTTTTGCCGCCAATACCTGATATCGAATAACCGTGCCTTCATAAAAAAGCACGTCAAAAGCGGGTGGGAAAAAAGAAGTTTTTTTCTCATAACTCTCATAACTGATAGTTTTATAAAGCCGGCATTTTTAATAACCAGCATGGTGAAAAATTTATTTTTACCATGCCGTCAGCTATAGTTGCTAAGGCTGGCAATCGATTGATAGGTTACGAAATTATTCTACTGCACCCTTAGACGGGTTTAAAAATTGACATAAAAGGGTCAAAAATTGACATAAAAAGGAAAACAGAATCAGAAATGCGCTAAGGCAATTAATTAACAGACATTATATCGTTCCAAATTTCAATTATATCAATTTTTGGCAAAAAAGGGTCAAAAATTGTCTGCCGTCCCAATAGGAGGACATTACTTTGCTAATCATTACAGGAAACTCACTACAGTTTGCCGGAAAAGAACATTCTTGCTCTACGGGTATGATATATTTTCTGATTTTCCATCCGGAAAAAATGCTGTCGGAACACAACCTGAAACTGTGGTATGATAAAGGCTTCAACTGTACGGGCTTATAATACCCACAGAGATACCCTAAACAAACAAAACAGCGTATGAAATTTAAGCGGGTATATCATTTAGTTGTATTGCTTTCATTTACCCAATTGGCACAGGCACAACAAAAAGCAATACCATACGATACTTCATACAACGTAAATGCAGTATTGCGGCAGGTTAAGGGACAATTTCCTATGGCTGTCCCAGCAAAAGACAGCGCGCCGGCAGGTGTACTTGCAGACCGCAACATCGTTTACGCTACGCTTGCAGAAACAGATTTTGGGAAACGGGATCTGCACCTGGATATTTTTCGCCCAGACAAACCCGGCAAATTTCCTGCAGTAATTATGATTCATGGAGGAGGCTGGCGTTCGGGTACAAGGTCCATGCAGGTGCCGATGGCAGAAATGCTTGCAGCAAGAGGATTCGTAACGATCCCGGTAGAATACCAATTGTCACTCGAAGCCAAATATCCTGTGGCTGTTTTCAATATCAAATCTGCTATCAGGTGGATACGGTTACATGCTGAGAAATACGGTATTGATACTTCACACATTGCTATTTCCGGATGCTCTGCCGGTGGCCATCTTGCGGCACTGGTTGGCATGACAAATGGAATTGACCTGTTTGAAGGCAAGCTTGGTAATGCCGGTACGGGCAGCGCTGTGCAGGCTGTAATAGATATTGATGGCGTTATCGATTTCCTTGCGCCGTCTTCCTTAAATCTAAAACGAAAGGAAAACTCACCTGATATTGAATGGCTCGGTGGATCTTATGAGCAGAAACCAGCGATCTGGAAGGAAGCGTCTCCGATATTCTGGGCAACAGAAAAAAAGGCCGTACCCATATTGTTCCTGAACAGCGGGTTTTCCAGGTTCCATGCGGGTCAGGATGAATTGATAGGAATGATGAAGGAATGGAACATATATACCGAGACGCATAAATTTGATATAAAAATGCATCCATTCTGGTTGTTTCATCCATGGGTTGACAGTGTTATTCAAATTGCCGGTGACTTCCTGACAAAAATTTTCGATAAATAAAAATCATAAATGAATAATAATGATCAAGAAGATTGTCATTGCAACAGTAGTTATGTTTTTGGCTGCCCAATCAATTGCCCAATATTCATGGGATAATTTACCTACAGCTGTAGAGCCCACATTTAAAAAAGACACTTTTAGCATTGTAGGTTTTGGTGCAAAAGCAGACGGTCTTACCTTAAACACGAAGAGCATCAATGATGCCATTACTGCCTGTCATAAAAATGGCGGTGGCGTTGTATTGATTCCTACGGGTTTTTGGTTAACAGGGCCACTCGTTATGCAAAGCAATGTAAACCTGCATATAAGTAAGGCAGCTATTTTGCAGTTTTCAGACGATTTTAATCAATACCATCTGGTGAAGGGTAATTGGGAAGGGTCCATTCAAATGAGAAATCAATCGCCTATATCAGGGGATCAATTAGAAAATATTGCTATTACCGGCAAAGGGGTTGTTGACGGGAATGGTGATGTATGGCGGATGGTAGGAAAGGACCGGTTAACAGAAAATGAATGGAAGAAGAAACTGGCTTCCGGGGGATTGGTAAGTGCAGATGGGAAGTTGTGGTACCCTTCAGCAAAAACAAAAAAAGCGCATGAAGAAAAATTAAACGGCGTAATCACAGAAGGAAAAACAGTAAAAGATTTTGAAGCCATCAAAGATTATTTACGGCCCAATCTGATCGTATTCTCTAATTGTAAAAAAGTTTTACTGGAAGATGTAACCTTTCAAAATTCAGCAGCATGGTGCCTGCATCCTTTGTTGTGCGAAGATTTGACGATCAGAAATGTATTTGTAAAAAATCCTGCCTATGCACAAAATGGTGACGGTGTAGACATAGAGAGTTGTAAGAATGTTCTGGTAGAAGGTTGCAAATTTGATGTGGGAGATGACGGCATCTGTATTAAAAGCGGCAAAGATGAAGCTGGAAGAAAAAGAGGCAAACCGGCAGAAAATATTGTGATCAGAAACAATGCCGTATACCATGCCCATGGCGGTTTTGTTATTGGAAGTGAAATGAGTGGAGGGGCTAAAAATATTTTTGTATACGACTGTATTTTTATGGGCACTGATAAAGGCTTACGATTTAAAACAGCCCGGGGCAGGGGAGGTATTGTTGAAAATATTTACTGTAAAAATATTTTCATGAAAGACATTGTACAGGAAGCAGTGTATTTTGATATGTATTACTTTACCACCCCGCCTAAAGCCGGCGAAAAAATAGAAATGCCAATAGCAACGGAAGCTACTCCGCAATTTCAGAATTTTAAGATTGAGAATATTGTTTGTGACGGAGCCGGCAAAGCCATATTTATCCGTGGGCTTCCGGAAATGAGTGTTAAGAATATCAGCCTCACCAATATTGTTATTAAATCAATGTTGGGTGTAGAAATTATGGAAGCAGAAGGCATTAATTTAAAGAACATAAAAATTCAGGGATCGAAAGCCGGTTCCCTGATATATGTAGAAAATAGCAACAGGATTTCTTTTGATTCCATTAATTATTCAGATACCAATGTATTTCTTACTGTAAGTGGTGAAAGATCAAAAGCAATAAAACTTAGTAATACAGATATGACAAAGGCAAAAACAAAGACATTATTTACAAACGATGCAACTGTTTCTGCTGTTGAAATGAAATAAGTTTTGACTGATGTTATGCTATAAATTTCTATAGAACCTTATATTTAAAGAGGTCATTAAGGAAATGATTGTTAGTATCTTTAAATACATTTATTGCAGATCATGCTGTCTAAGTTCAAATTGTTTTTGACGTTTTCATTAGTGTTGCTCTTGACGCAGCTCCATGCTCAATTAAATAGCAAGATTGAACATTATTCAACTGAAGATGGCCTTTGCAATAATCATGTGATGTGCATAACCAAGTGCAGCGAAGGCTTTATGTGGTTTGGAACCTGGGATGGCATCAGCCGGTTTGACGGAAGGAATTTCAAAACATATACATCAAGGCCCGGTGATAGCTCAAGTTTAAAGAGTACAAGAATTGATTATATTGTTGAAGACAGGTCAGGCTACTTATGGCTAAAAGCGTATGATTACCAGGTATATCGTTTTGATAAAAGAACAGGCCAGTTTTTAGCTGTTGCAGATATGCTTGCCAAGATCAATATTAAAGACATTGTTTTTGATAAGATCATCATAACCGATACGGGCCAGGTATGGCTTTTAACCACCAATCAGGGTATATTTCATATTACTAATACAAATTCTACCACCCCCAAGATTTTACGATATACTACCAGTGACGCTGGCAATTTCAATTTGCCGTCTAATAATATCAATTTTTTCTTTGAAGACCACGAGAAGAATATCTGGATTGGGACAGATAAAGGGCTCTGCTTCCTGTCCCCGGAAAAATCTGGATCCTTTAAACGTCAAAATACCGAAACGTACAAAATTCAACAGGAGTTATTCACTTGCATAGGTGAAGATGCGCAAAGGGTGTGGCTGGGCACAGGTTCAGGAACATTGTATAGTTATGAAAAGGCATTGAAAAGTTTTTCCGTCAAAACAATATCTGCTAATAAGATAAATGTACTATGCCTTTCTAAAAACAATAATACTTTATATGCCGCAACTTCAGGCGGTGAGCTGATAACACTAAACACGTTCAACGGGAAAGTTAACATTGCTCTCATGCCGGAAGCAGAACCCTTATATGCCATTTACGAAGATAGGTCCGGCCAACTATGGCTGCAACCAAAAAACCGGGGAACTGTTAAGTACAATCCGGTAGAAAAAAAATTTAAACGTTTCTTTAAAAAAGGCGTGCCTTCCTTAGTGGAAACCAGTTATGATGTTTTTGAGGATAATGAGAACCGGGTCTGGATCAGGATCAAAGGAGGAGGTCTGGGATATTATAATACCGAAACTGACAAAATAGAATATTTTGACAGTGATCTTGGCTCGGCTAATCATATACTTTCAAATGTTATCACTTGTAAATATTTTGATACCACAGGTGTGTTTTGGATTAGTACCATTAGCCGGGGATTTGAAAAAATTGTTTTTCAAAGAAATGATTTTGCCCCCAGGTACCTGGTTTATAATCCGGTAAAGGAGCAGGATAATGAGGTAAGGGGTGTGTATAACGACAACAAAGAAAGAGTATGGATTGCTACAAAATCAGGTAAATTATATCTGCAGGATAATGACGGAAATCGAATGCCTGTTTTTTTTAGCAACGAGCCCTCGGGTGGTATTGGCGGTGTATATACCATTTTGCAAGACAAAAAAGGGGTTGTCTGGTTGGGTACAAAAGGCAATGGACTGTTCAAAGCAGAGCCAATGGATTCTGCAAATACCAGGTATAAACTCACCCATTACCCGTCGGACAAAAACGACATATATAGTTTGAGCAGTAACCTCGTCTATTCATTGGTAGAAGATAATATGGGAAGAATATGGATCGGTACATTTGAAAATGGAATTAACCTGCTTGAGGTAAAAGCCGGCAAAACTCAATTTATTAATGCAAGAAACGGGTTTAAGAATTATCCAATAATAACTGCCGGCAAAGTGCGGAATATGCAGTTGGATAAAACGGGTAATCTTTGGATTGGCACGACAAATGGGTTACTTGTATCTACTATTTCGGCTGCTAATCCTGCGGATATCAGATTTCAGTCATACAAAAAAAATACCGGCGATAAGGAAAGTCTTGGTAACAATGATATTCAATTTATTTTTCGCGATTCTAAAAATAGGATGTGGGTTGCCACTTCAGGTGGAGGGTTGAACCATGCAATGGGAAATGTAGAAAAGGGGTTAAAGTTCAGATCATTTACAAAAGAAGACGGAATGCCGAGTAATTATGTTTTGGGCATAACGGAAGATAACAATGGGAATCTGTGGATGAGTACAGAAAACGGCCTTTCAAGGTTCAGTACAGATAATCTTCAGTTCAGGAACTACGACTCGTATGACGGGCTGCCTCAGACTGTATTTTCAGAGGCATCTGCATTGCGGCTTTCCAATGGTAACCTGCTTTTCGGTTGTATTAAGGGCTATTTAATATTCAGTCCTGAAAAAATAACCTATCAAAGAATTAAAGCAGCATTGGCATTTACCGGGTTTCAGGTAAACAATAAAGATATTTTGCCTTCCCTGGATAAGTCTTCACTGCACTTAGATATAAATGATTCGAAGGAAATAAATTTACGCTACGATGAAAATGTGATCAGTATCGATTTTACAGTATTGGATTATCGCTCTGATAACAAACAGACGTATGCATACCGCCTTGTTGGTTTTGATAAAGACTGGAATAATGTAGTAGATCAGCATAAGGCAACTTATACTAACCTGCCTCCCGGGGATTATGTTTTTGAAGTAAAAAATCTGAATACAGAGCTTTACACCGAACAACCCTTTAAAAAAGTATCCATCACGATACTTCCACCACCGTGGCGAACTGTATGGGCATATCTGATCTATTTCATACTGCTGGTAATTATCATAGAAACAATAAGAAGAGCCCTGTCTACTATGATACGTCTGAAAAACAGGATATCAATGGAGCAGCGTCTTACGGAATTAAAGCTGAATTTTTTTACAAACATCTCTCATGAATTAAGAACACCTCTTACATTGATCGTGAATCCGGTTAACGAAGTGCTGGCAAAAGAGAAACTTTCGATAAAAGGACACGAACATCTTACCCTGGCCCGTAAGAATATCAACAGGATGGTACGTTTCATCAATCAACTGCTGGATTTCAGAAAATTACAAAGTGGCAAGATGAAACTTACGATCGAAAAAGTTGAGATCGTTTCGTTTGTAAAAAATGTAGCAAGTCATTTTTCAGAAGCAGCTTATGAAAAGTATATCGAACTACGCGTCACATCAAATGTAAATGAACTGTTTGCCTGGATTGACCCGGACAAAATCGATATCGTAATCTATAACCTGTTGTCAAATGCTTTCAAATTCTCGGGTAATGGCCAAACAGTGATAGCCAATATCAATCTTGTTAATAAAGAAAATTTTATTATTGAGATAATCGATCAGGGGATAGGTGTGGCACCAGATAAACTGGAGGATATTTTTGAATTGTACTATGAAATTGATAAAGTACAAAATAAGCACCACGCCGGAACCGGTATTGGCCTCGCCCTTTCCAGAGAAGTAGTGCTGTTACACCATGGAAAGATTTCGGCTCGTAATAATTCAAACGGAGGATTAACCGTTGCAATAGAATTAAAGACAGAAAAGGAGCATTTTGCGGCGCAGGATCTTATTAGCCATCCTTCGCATAAAAATGAAAGTAAAGAGCAATCTGATATGCAATTTAAAACAACAGGCGGTGCAGAGCAATCAATTGATGAAAGCTCACTTGTGCTGATTGTTGAGGACAATATTGAATTGCGGCATTACCTGGCAGACCAGTTGAACGGTTACTACAGGATAGCAGCAGCTGAAAATGGGAAGGAAGGCTGGGAAAAAGCAATAGCCTTAATACCCGACCTGGTGCTAAGTGATGTAATGATGCCCGAAATGGATGGGATACAATTGCTGGATAAACTTAAAAATGATATAACTACCAGTCATATACCCGTTATCTTATTAACGGCAAAATCATCAGTGGAAAGTCAAATTGAAGGGCTAATGTATGGTGCTGATTACTATATAACAAAGCCCTTTAATACCAGTTTTATTCTGGCTTCGATAGACAATCTGATAAGGCAAAGGAAAAAGATTTTTGAATCATTGCTTCTGAATAAAAATATTTCAAATTCAAATAGCTGGAAAAAAAGCGCGAGCACAGATGAAAATGAAAATGTCAGTGTTCATTCAGAAAGAAAAGATCAGATCGTTATCACTTCCAAAGATGAAGCATTTCTAAAAAAGGTAATTGAAACTGTGGAAAGAGAAATGCATGATTCTGAATTTAATATTGATAAATTGGCTGAATTATTATTAATGGGCCGGACTACATTTTACAAAAAATTCAAGAGCCTTACTAACCTCGCACCAATTGAATTCATTAGTGATACGAGAGTGAAACGAGGTAAAGAAATGATGGATAAAGGAGAAGACAATATTGCAACGATCGCCTTTGAAGTAGGCTTTGGAAGCACCAAGTATTTTAGCACATGTTTCAAAGAAAAATACCAAATGTCTCCTTCTGAATATGTAAGAATTAATAAACATTGATTCTTTATGAATTTACAAGATTAAGCAAGAACAAGTCTGTTGCACATCCTGATAAATTTTAAAAGATGTTGATGAAAAGACAGTGTCTAATTGCTTGAGGCATTCCCATTCCCAGTAATGAGATAATTGGATGGAAGAGTATCACTTTTTAAGTGAATTTAACTCGATCTATGGCTGATAAGGTGTTAAAGCAAAAGGATAATATCCTAAATAACACATATTTAATAATACCTCAGAAAATAACAAAATGTTTTCTGAGGTATTTCTTTGAAAATGACTCATTGTAAGTCCTGCAGGAGCATACTAACGGAAAAAGTAAAAAACCATCCCTTTTCATGCTTTCAGTAATGAGTTTAATAAAAAATCTTTTAAGTTTAGCCGGGGTAGACGGGGGCTTACCTATAATTGTTTGTAAGAAAAAAAGAATTGGATACATTTGGTCAATACGAAAATCTGTCAAATAAAATTCGATGCCAGAAGATAGCCTTAACATACATAAAATAGCAAAAGATAAAAATACCTTTGATGTAATTGTAGTAGGGTCTGGTATCAGTGGGGGGTGGGCTGCCAAAGAACTCTGCGAAAAAGGGTTGAAAGTATTACTACTCGACCGAGGCAGAAATGTAGAACATCCTAATTATCCAACTGCAACAAAAGACCCCTGGGAATTTACGCATCGGAATGCACTTACGCAGGAAGAGATCAAAGACCACAAAATACAAAGCAGACATTACTCTTACCGGGAAGACAATAAACATTTTTACATAAACGATACCCAAAATCCCTACGAAGAAATTAACCGTTTCGATTGGGTACGTGGTGATATTGTTGGAGGAAGATCACTCCTATGGGGTCGTGCCTGTTACCGCTGGAGCGATCATGAATTTGGTGCCAATTTAAAAGATGGCCATGGCGTAGACTGGCCCATCCGATACAAAGACCTTGCTCCCTGGTACGATTATGTGGAACGTTTTGTAGGTGTGAGCGGAAACAAAGATGGTATCGATTCAATTCCTGACGGGCAGTTTCAGCCACCTTTTGAAATGAATTGTGTGGAGAAGGATTTTAAAACACGACTCGAAGCCAAATATGCCACACGTAAAGCGATCATTGGCAGAACAGCTAATTTAACAGCACCTGTAAATGGCCGTACGCAATGCCAGGCGCGAAATCTTTGTCATCGCGGTTGTCCATTCGGAGCTTATTTCAGCACCAATGCCAGTACCATGCCGGCTGCAATTGCTACGGGTAATCTTACGGTTCGTCCCAATTCAATGGTAACAAAAGTGATGTATGATGAACAAAAAGGAAAAGCCAGTGGGGTTGAGATCATAGATACAGAAACTAAAAAAACGGAAACTTTTTATGCAAGGATTATTTTCCTGAATGCATCTACTGTTGCTACTGCAGCCATATTGCTCAGGTCAACCTCCAACCGTTTTCCCAATGGCCTGGGGAATGGGAGCGACCAGGTGGGTCGTAACCTGATGGACCATCATAAAGGAATTTCAGTTTCGGCTTCTGTGGATGGTTTTGAAGATAAATACTATTCCGGACGCAGACCCAATCCACTATTCATTCCCAAATTCAAAAATGTACTGGAACCTAATGAAGGATTTTTTAGGGGTTATCATATGAATGCTACGGCTTCCCGAAGTACCGCCAGGCCAATTGCACAAATTGGAGCAGATTTTAAAGAGGCATTGTCAGAACCGGGTCAATGGAAAATCCGGATTTATGGTTATGGTGAATGTTTGCCTTATCAGGATAACCGGATTACATTGAACAAAGAAAAACTGGATCCATGGGGGTTGCCTATGATCAGTATTGACTGCACTTTCCGGGAGAATGAGAAAGCTATGCATGATGATATGGTAAAAACCGGTATAGAAATACTTACTTCATTGGGTTATAAGGATGTAACGGATACATCCGAAATTTCAGCACCCGGGAATGCGAATCATGAAATGGGTACCGTTAGAATGGGTAAGGATCCCAAAACCTCTGTTCTCAACGGATTTAACCAGATGCATGAAGTACCCAATGTATTTATAACCGATGGCTCATGTATGGTTTCCAGTGGTTGTCAGAACCCCTCCATCACTTATATGGCACTAACTGCAAGGGCTTGTGATTATGCAGTTAAGCAAATGGGGAAGGGGGAGATTTAAATTTAATGATTCTTTCAGGGAAGAGATTCTTCATATTCAATTTTTCATTTAGAAACTGAGCAAGTATTACTTAGTTCAGCGGTTTACTGATAGTATCAGATGATACTATCAGTAAACTGATAAATTTTAGTATCAATATCAGATTTCGTTGAATCTTATTCCAGATGAATCTCCTTACAATCATTTTCTTATTTTACACCGTATATGTACACACTCTCTTTTCATAAACATACCAGCTTGCTTTTAGCAGGAATATTCATAGGGTTACTTATTCAAACAAATTCGCAGGCCCAATCCAAAATTGACCGCAAAGCCCTTGCAGAGCGGCATACAGTAATTGTAAGTTCGATTGATCCGCTGGCTTCGCTTTCGGTGGGTAATGGAAAATTCGCTTTTACAGCAGATGTTACCGGATTACAAACATTTCCCGAATACTATGCAAAAGGCGTGGCTTTGGGTACCCAAAGTGAGTGGGGCTGGCATAGTTTTCCCAACAAAGAAAAATTTACAGAGGAAGAAGCTTTGCAGGAATATCAACTGGAAGGTAAAAAAATCAGCTATGCTACCCAACCCAAGGCACCGGCAAGAAAAAAAGAGGCTTCAGATTATTTCAGGATTAATCAACACCGTTTACAGTTAGGAAATATTGGCCTCAATATCATCAAAAAAGATGGTTCACAAATCACTATTAATGATATACAAAATATACATCAGGAACTGAATGTATGGAAAGGGCAAATTACCAGCCATTTTACCATAGAGAATATTCCGGTAACTGTGACCACCTATGGTAATCAATCTGTAGATGCAATCGCTGTTAAAATCAGTTCTCCATTATTAACCGAAGGAAGATTGAAAGTAAGGATACGTTTACCATACCCAACCGGCGGTTTTAAAGATGAGGGTACCAATTATGCCAATGAGGATAAACATGTTTCTGTAATTACAAGTGCACTGACAAATAATGCTACTATCAAACATATCTTAGATACAACCGTGTATTATGTGCATGCATCCTGGAAAGGTGTGGCATCTGTTAAAGAAAGAGCAAAACATGATTTCATTATCACCCCTGCAAAAACAGCTGATTTTGAATTTGGTATTTTGTTTTCACTCAATAGTAAAAAAACAGCACCGGATTATTCCATCACCAAAAATAATAGTGAAACAGCCTGGCAGCAATTCTGGTTATCCGGCGGAGCGGTTGATTTTACAGGCAGTACAGACAAAAGAGCCTTTGAATTAGAAAGGCGGGTGGTACTCTCTCAATACCTTACCAAAATACAATGTGCCGGCAATTTTCCACCGCAGGAAACAGGGCTTACCTATAATAGCTGGTACGGAAAACCTCATATGGAAATGCTCTGGTGGCATGCAGCACATTTTGCTTTGTGGAACCGTACCGAATTGTTAGAGAAAAACCTGCAATGGTATTTTTCTTCCGCAGCAAAAGCAAAAGCCATTGCAAAGCGACAAGGTTTTGAAGGAATGCGCTGGCAAAAAATGACTGATAACAACGGTAGTGAAACACCTTCATCTGTTGGTGCATTTTTGATCTGGCAACAGCCGCATCTTATTTATCTCGCAGAACTGGTGTACCGAAATACCAAAGATAAAAAGATCCTTAACAAATACAAAGACCTCATTTTTGCAACGGCCGATTTTATGGCATCTTTCACAACCTACGATGCAAAAAAAGACCAATACAATCTGGGAAAAGGTTTGATACCCGCTCAGGAATGTTTTGATGCAGTAACTACTTTTAATCCCACGTATGAATTGACTTACTGGAGTTGGGGTTTACAAACTGCTCAGGCCTGGCGGGAAAGATTGGGTATGAAACGTAAAAAAGAATGGGATCTGATCTTACAGAAACTTGCACCATTGCCCATCCGGAATGGTGTTTACTTGCCAACAGAAAGTACACCTGATGCTTATGCTGCTGATAGTAAATTCACAATAGATCATCCGGCGGTACTTGCGGCTTTGTCTACCATTCCAGCAGAAAATAAATTAGATACCGCTGTGATGCATAGAACCTATGACCTGATTGAAAAAGTCTGGCATTGGGATCATACATGGGGTTGGGACTTTCCTTTGATAGCTATGACAGCAACACGCTTGCAACAACCGGCACTTGCATTGGAAGGGCTTTTTAAGAATATCAAAACCAATACCTATTTAGTGAATGGTCATAATTACCAGGACGACAGATTAACCATTTATCTGCCTGGAAACGGGGGGCTTTTGTCTGCCATAGCTTTAATGTGTGCCGGATATGATGGATGTAAAACAATCAATCCCGGCTTCCCGAAAGATGGTACATGGAAAGTGAAATGGGAAGGGCTGAAACCGATGTTTTGATTTTATCATGAGGAATATTTAACCGCAAGAACGCAAGGGCACTAAGTTTAGCAAGGTTGGGTACTAAAAAATCCTTTCGAAACTTAGTGCCTTCGCGACTTCGCTGTTAAATTTAAATGCACATGTTATATTCTATTTCCAAATGCGGAAATTTAGTTTCCATTTTTTCTTTTCCAGTAACATTCTCCAGTCAATAAACAGTGGGGCACAGATAATTACAATGCCAGGCAATATTGCCAGAAAGCTTTGCCAGGTTAATAATCCCTCTAAAATTGATTTTGAATTTTGAGCAATATAATCGCCCGTTAATACCATCAGCATATCGCTGATAAATTTCCCCACAAAAAATGCAGGGAGAATTTGTATGGGTTTTATTCTTGCCATGCCGGCAGCAGTGAACAATGGGGTAGAAGACATAGGCGTTAAAGTATAGATCAATACAAACAATTGTATCTGCCAGCCTTTGGTAGAAAGTTGCTTACCTATATATTTGAGGTCTTCATTTTTCTTTTGTTTAATATAGCGATCTGAGAGGCGGGGCATATAGAGGCTTAATAAATATCGGCCCATGGTAGAGCCAAGAACCCCGATTATTAGTACCATCCAAATATCAAGTCCATATCTTATCTGAAAAAATACCATCACAGTCCAGGCAGGCGGGCCAATGAAGGGAACAAGGTCTACCAGTAACGTAGCAAGAAAAACTAATAAATAGAGCCACATAGCAGGTGTAAGTTAGTTAATTAAGTAGATAGAGTAAATAGGTAATTGGGGTAATTGATGTGTATTAACAAAGGTAAGATTGATGAATCGATTGTTGAAGCAACGTTACCGATTAATAAACCGTATTGTTGTAGAGTTATTTTATGGTACTTCAAATTTTATCAGAAGAAAACAATTTAGTGTAGAGGAAAACTGCTATGCAATCAAAGCTGCTGAAAGATATTTCTTCAAGAACGGTTCAGGTGGTACTTAATCAGGTGCTGGGGCTTTTTGTTTTCATGCTGGTATCCCGTTTTCTGGATAAGGATGTATATGGAGAGATGAACTGGTCTTTTTCATTTCTCACATTTATTACAACAATTCTGAGTCTACGCATTGAGCAGGTGGTGGTAAGAAATGTTGCAGCCGGAAAAGATGCATCAAAAATGCTTACTTTATACGGGGCACATATTTTATTTTCCGGACTTTTCTTTTACCTGGTATTGATAGCGGGTAGTTTTCTTTTTCCTTCATTCTTTAAACAGCACAATCTTTTGTTGCTGATCGGGATCAGTCATTTACTCTCATTTTTCACATCGCCGTATAAGCAGGTTGCCAATGGCAGGGAAGCGTATGGCTGGTTGGCCTTGATGTCTACCATATCTATTATTGTCAGGTCTCTATGGATTATCGGAATCGTTATATTTTCTTCATTAAATATTCAACAATTGATTCTGGTATATATCATTACATCAATGGTTGAACTGGTGGTATGTGTTTACCTGATGCGATACAGAATAAAAATTCAATTGGACCTGAGTTCTACCATTGCGCAATATATTGATCTGCTCAGAGAATGTATGCCCCAAATGGGAATTGTATTTCTGAATGTGTGCATCGGTAAACTGGATATTATTTTACTCGGTTTTTTCTCCACCCGGATCATTACAGCTGAATATAGTTTTGCGTATAAAATATTTCAATTATTGCCTTTCCCGCTTTTGATCATTGGCCCGGTGCTGGTTACAAGGTTCTCTTCTTATTTTAGTAAAAATGGCAAAGAGGCTTTTCTAGACCGAAAACAGGAAATAGATAGATTGATACGCATTGAAATGATAATAGGCACGATCTTTCCGCTGGCTATGAATCTCGTATGGTCACCATTGATCGATGCCTGTACCGGTAATAAATATGGGGCCTCAAATGAACTTACTTTTTTACTGCTATCCATTTGTATCCCCATTCAATACCTGATCAATCTTTTCTGGACCATTCATTTTTCTATGGATCATCTGTCACTGATCTTCCGTATAACAGCAATCACCTGTATCATAATTGTGATCGGTGATCTTACTGTGATCCCTTTAATGAATGCTCAAGGTGCGGCTATTGTTTATCTGATAGCCATCAGTGTTCAATATTGTATTTATGTACGGCATTCTGGTTTTGCCAGCTCGGAAACAAGTGTAATGTCTTTATTAATCTGCCTCGGAGCTTCTTTTGTAAGCGGATTACTGGTACATTGGTTGCACATTTCCATACTACTAAAATCAGGAATCGCTTTGGCCATTTATGTCATCCTGATCATATATGGAAAACAACTGAGAAAATCAGATTGGGTTTATTTAAGGCAGCTGGCTTTGCAGTAATATATCCCGATAATTCCGGTTACTTTATTTATCTCGATAGAAAATTCCCGGACAAACGCATTCCCTGTTCATCATCCAATACCTTCTTCATCACTTTCTTAAGTCCTTCGGGAATTACTTTTTTATCTTCTTCGGTCAATGGGTGAATGATCTCAAAGAACTCGTCTTCATCATCATAATACCCAAAATAAAGATCATAATTATCGCCGGTATGTAATCTGAGTGAGATCTCTTTGTCTTCATCATAAATATGCATGGTAATAATAGACCACTGGTCTTGCTCCAGAAAATCAAATCTAACCTCAACCGGGTCCTTGGATATCACCCAGGCTACCAGTTTCTCAATCATTTCACCTGCATGGTTCTTTACCAATTCTTCGTATGTCATAATGTAGTTACTTTTTTCCGGCGTGAAGGTAAATAACTTTCCATGGCTGAGGAGGATAGATTGCTGTAAAGTTTATGGTCTTTTTCAGAAACGATTTAACACCCTATCTTTTTGATTATCAGGCAACCTAAGTATACTATAACATCGTATTAAGAGCAGGGGATTTACTAAAAGCCCATTTCAGTAGATACCCGCTTAACATTTTGCCCCAAAAGCCCCAGTTGATGAGCAGAAACAAATTCCTAACGGATATTTCTATGAGTACAGTTCAGGCTGTGCTTAACCAGGTTTCGGGCATTATCGTTTTTTTTATCCTTTCCAAATACCTAAGTAAAGCAGGGTTAGGGCAGATCAATTGGTCACTTGCTGTGCTTATGGTGATTTTTTCTATACTGGGATTTGGCCTGGAACATGTGGCCGTTAAAAAAGCTGCAACCGGGACGAATACCGGATTATTATTGCAAGCCTACCTTTTTCACGTTTTAGTGGTAGGCTGTGGATTTCTGGCGATGTTATTCATCATTCAATTTTGGATCCCTGGCGTATATTTTGACAAGCAGTTGTTTTTTCTGTTATCGGTTAGTCAGTGCCTGTCTTTTTTTGCTACCCCATTCCGCCAGATTGTAAGCGGACTGGAAAAATTCAAAGCTCTTTTTGTCATGTCTTCCTGCGCTAATATTATTAAAGTACTGGCTTTGTTTGTGCTTGCTTTTATGCAGCAGGTAACCGTTATCATGATCATTGAGGTATACCTGCTGGCATCAGCAATTGAATTTGGCATTTGTATTTTTATTTATAGAGTCTCATTGCAATTACCTGTTATTCCGGGATATAACAGACAAGGATATCTCTCATTTATAAAAGAAGCCTTACCTCAATTGGGCATTACCATATTTAATACTGCGCTGGCAAGAATGGATTGGATATTATTGGGTATATTATCTACCTCAATAATGGTAGCCGAATATAGTTTTACCAATAAACTATTTGAACTTTCTACCTTACCACTGTTAATACTGGCACCTGTTATTTTTCCAAAGATTTCAAAAATGTTTGCAAGTGAAGAGAATGGAATACCTGAAAAAAAAATACAGTATTTGAAAATATTGGTTCAGGCCGAAATAGTAGTTGCAGTATGGGTAGCCATGGCCATGAATATTTGTTGGAAGGATATTATAGATCCTCTCACAAATTATAAATACGGATCATCCACCAGTGAGATCATTTTTATTATGTCATTTGCTATGCCCCTTGTTTACCTGAATAATATTTTCTGGAATATTCTTTTTGCGAAAGGGAAAATGAATGTTTTGTTTCAGATATTTTTTTTCGCTTTTCTGATTAATATGACCGCAGACGCTGTATTAATTCCTTTATTTCATGCAAAAGGTGCAGCATTCGGATTTGTAATTGCTCTGGCTGCACAAACTGTTTTTTATTATCGAAAAACCGATGTGCCAATTATAAAAAAAGCATTTTTTCATTTGTTTCCGGTTATGGCATCAGCATTACTGGCGGGGTTAATATCCGTTTATTTGGTTAATCCATTCATTTGGCAATTGTCTATTGCAACAGGTATGTATCTTTTTCTATTATATATAATGAAAGAGCTGAGTTTTAAAGATTGGATCACAATGAAGCGTGTTTTTGTATCGTCAATTTAAAAAAAAACGAATGCGTTTGGATGATTTTAAAATATGGTGGAAAGAAAAAACAGCACAAGTTGACTTGAACCTGCTGATATTTCTATTGCTGTTTCTGAATGTTAAGCTGGTTGTTAAACTGGCGGCCATCCTGTTTATTTATTGGCGGAGATTTGATCTTTCGTTTAAATTCTCTTTTAAAAATACCGGAGTGTCACTTTTTTATCCGGCTATGATCTGTATTGCAGTGGTTAATTATTTTCTATATTCTTTATATAACGAGAATAATTACTCCCTTTTAATGATAACCGGTATTGTATTCTGGGTAATGTGTATACTATCTTCGCACCAGATCACTTTGTTTGTTAAGGAGGGTTCTTTAGAGAAACTGAATAATGCATTGGTACTCTTTTTCCTGATAAATATTGCTGCATCTCTTATTAATATTTCTTCAATTCTTATTGAGATCCGAGAGTTGAACCCATACCGATACCAGGGTAACTACCAGAAATATTTTATAGGTACTGGCGACTATATCAGAGGAATCACTTTTGATACTTCTACTACCAACGCATTACTAAATGCTTTTGGACTGGTATATTTTCTTCAGAGAAAAAAGATGTTGTTATCTGTTGCCTGCATGGTAGTGCTCTTACTTACCGGAAGTAATTTTACTAACCTGTTAATTATTGCCTGCCTGATCTTTCTCTTTATATTCAGAAGCAACCGTGATCAGAAGAGTATAATAGTGGTGCAATTGATGTTACTGATAGTTTTCATGGTAAATATTTCGCCACAGAATAATAACTATTCTCTCAATATTGTAGACAAAACTTTAGGCAGAAAAAAAACGGTGATCCTGAAACCAACAATCGAGATCCCCATTACAGCCAAACCGGATAGTATTTTAAATCCTGTTGAGCAAAAAGTGAAGTTTGCCAAATTGTACTTAGACAGTGTTGCACAGGCTCCGTCACTGGCATTGGTGGTTAGCAAACCACTCACACAAATAAAAAAGGATAGTCAGCCTGTTTTCAAACCCATTATACCTAAAGTAAATATTCATGCACCGGAATACCAGCATCGGCAGGATTCTTCTGAAGCAAGGATGCAGGCAATCACTTATTTAAACCAGATCGAAAAACAGGCGGAAGCCAAATCTGAAAAAATTGACACTGTTTTGCGCATCAATCAGGCACCGGGAAAGATCACAGCTTTCAAGCAATTGGCTGGATTTTTACAACAACATCCTAAAAAAATATTTACAGGAAATGGCATGGGAAGATTTTCTTCCAAACTGGCTTTTCGGGCAACAGGTTTAAAAATTGCCGGTGGTTATCCTGCCCGATATATTTATGTGGATGAAAATTTTAAGAATAACCATCTCTCCGTGTATCTGAATTATTTTGGAAAAGATACCGGTATGCATTCAATAGCCAATTCACCCAACTCTTTTTATGGTCAGTTATTGGGTGAATATGGCATAGTAGGGGTAATCTGCTTTCTGGGATTGTACGTGTTTTTTTTTGCGAAACGTTTTTTTCGTTTAACCTATGGATTGCCTGTATTGTTTATTATGGCCGGAGCATTGGTTACAGAATATTGGTTTGAACAGCTTTCAATAGTAGTAATATTTGAACTGATGATTTTACTGAACCGGAAAGAACTGGATGAAGAAAATCTGACCAAAGTATGAGCGAAATAAAAGTATCCATACTGATGCCTGCTTTTAATGCAGGAAAATATATCGGCGATGCAATCGATTCGGTATTAAAACAAACCTTTGCTCAGTTCGAATTGATAATTGTGAATGATGGCTCAGTGGATAATACCGTTCAGGTAATTAATGCTTATACAGATGACAGAATCATTTTAATTGATCAAATACATGGGGGCGTTTCAAAAGCTTTGAATACAGGATTGTTTTTGGCGAGAGGAAAATATATCGCAAGGTTTGATGCAGATGATATTTGTTACCCTGAAAGAATACAAAAACAATTGGATTTTCTGGAAACCAACCCTTCTTATGTGATTGTAGGTAGCGATGCAGAGTACATGCTGGAAAATGGTGAGCATCTTTTTAATTTTTCCTGTATTGGCCATACACACGAAGACCTGATAGCAAAACTATATTTCTATTGCCCTTTTATTCATTCGAGTGTAATGTATCGAAAAAATGATGTGTTAAAAGCAGGTGGTTATTCTTTACTGGCACACAATTTTGAGGACTATTTTTTATGGACACGTTTGGCTACTATGGGCAAGTTGTATAATTTACCGGAGATCATTATCCGGATCAGGTTTAATCCTGCATCGGTTACTATCGATGAAAAGTGGAGGGGAAAACGCTTTCGGGAATTAAAACGAAATATTATTAGAAAAGGAGTTATAGCTGAACACGAAGGTGATGAACTATTGTCTATCATTCGCCGGCAGAATATCAGGCGAATTAAGGAAGGAGCCTATTACGCATTGTGTGCTAAAAAATTTCTGACAGATAATTACCAACCCTTGCAAGCAAGAGCATATGCTCTAAAAGCGATTAAGATAAATCCGAGAAGGTTGGATAACTATGCTTTATTGGCCGCAACCGGATTTTCCGAAAAAATACTTCAGTGGCTTCATCGGTTAAGCCCTAACAAAATTTAGAACAAGTGAGAGTATAATGATAAAAATTGCTATGATAACAAGATCCACATTTTACACTGTAAGAGGTGGAGATACTATACAGGTAGAGCAAACCGCTTCTCATTTGCGTATGCTCGGTGTTGTGGTAGACATCATACTTTCGCACGAAAAAATTGATTATTCTCAGTATCAACTGTTTCATTTTTTTAATATTATACGGCCTGCTGATATCTTATATCACCTTAAAAGAATAAATACCCAATTTGTGGTTTCAACGATTCTTGTTGATTATAGTGAGTATGACAAATTTAACCGTACAGGACTTTCAGGAGTATTATTCTCTGCATTGTCTGGCAATCATATTGAATATTTTAAAACAGTTGCCCGGTGGATATTGGGGCAGGATCGTTTAATGAGTAAAGATTATCTATGGAAAGGACAACGAAGAAGTATTCAGGAGTTATTGAAAAAAGCAGCCATGATTTTACCAAACTCCCAATCAGAATACCAGCGTTTGATGAAAGAATATCCATGCAGTACCGCCTGTAAAATTGTGCCAAATGGTATTGAGGTTTCTTTGTTTAAAGCAGATACTTCGTATAAAAAAGATTCACTACTGGTTCTTTGTGTTGCAAGAATAGAAGGGATCAAGAACCAGCTCAATCTGATTCGTGCACTTAACGGAACCAAATACAACCTGTTATTGATTGGATCTCCTAGCCCTAATCAGTTTTCTTATTATGAAAACTGTAAAAAACTGGCTGGTAATAATATCAACTTTATTGATCAGGTACCGCAGGATGAACTAGTAGTCTATTATAAAAAAGCAAAAGTGCATGTATTACCAAGTTGGTTTGAAACAACAGGGCTCAGTTCATTGGAGGCTGCATCAATGGGTTGTAGTATAGTGATCACTGACAGAGGCGATGCTAAAGAATATTTTCAAACAGATGCTTTTTATTGCGATCCCGCTTCTCCGGAAAGTATTCTCGCTGCAGTTGAAAAAGCTTCATCAGCAATAGCTCAAGAATCTTTGCGAAATAAGGTCCTGGAAAATTATACATGGAGTAAAGCTGCCCAAGCTACAATGGATGCGTACACTAAAATTTTGGGAAAGTCATGAGGCTTCGTATCGGCATATTAGGAACCAGAGGAATCCCCAATCAATATGGCGGGTTCGAACAGTTTGCTTCCTGTCTCTCAAGAGGACTTGTTGAAAAAGGCCATGAAGTAAGTGTATACAATTCTCACAATCATCCATACCAGGAAAATACATGGTTTGGTGTAAATCTGATTCATTGCTTTGATCCGGAATATTTGATAGGAACTGCGGGCCAGTTTATTTATGACCTGAATTGTATCCATGATGCACAAAAAAGAAATTTCGATATCCTGCTGGTTCTGGGGTATACCAGTAGTTCTGTGTGGGGAAGATATTATCCATCCAAATCGATTGTGATCACGAATATGGATGGGTTGGAATGGAAAAGATCTAAATACCCAAAACTGGTAAAGCAGTTTTTAAAATATGCAGAAAAACTGGCAGTCAAATACAGCAATTTTCATATTGCAGATTCTATTCCTGTTCAGCAATACCTGATTGAGAAATACCATATTGATCCGGTTTTTATTTCTTATGGTGCAGATCTGACGTATCAAATAGATGATGCTTTTTCAGATAGTTACGGAGTAGTAAGGGGAGAATATTTTTTATTGATCACAAGAATGGAGCCGGAAAATAATATTCAAATGATACTGGATGGGTTATGTGCAGCTGGACAGGATCGAAAAGTATTGGTTATAAGCGGAACAGCAAACGGTTATGGAAAGAAAATGATTGCCAGATATGCTTCGAATGCTCATATACTGTTTCCCGGTGCTATTTATGATACGGCTGTTGTTAATTCATTGCGCTTAGGCTGCAGGGCTTATTTTCATGGACATAGTGTGGGTGGAACCAATCCTTCATTACTGGAAGCCATGGCCGCCGGGGCATTCATCTTTTCTCATAATAATGAATTTAACAGGGCCGTATTGGGAGAAGATGCATTGTATTTTAGCTCTTCCAAAGAAGTAGCTGAATTAGTGGAAAAATTAAATGAATACCCGGCAGAAGTAATGAAAGCGAATAACCTTGAAAAAATTAAAAATGATCATTCATGGCGAAAGATCATTTCTGAATATGAACAACAATTTATTCTGGCATTTCAAAATAAAAAATGAAAAAGATATTCTTTATAAAAGAAAGCCTTGCGCATAAAATCACTTTTTATCATGTGTTGCTATTTGCCATGGCATTACCATTTGACAGGCTATATAGCGAATTGGCTTTAATCAGCTTAAGTATTCATACACTTATTCACCTCACAAAAAAAGATATTGAAAAGGTTCAGTTTAAAAAGATGCTGATACCTGCATCTGTTTATTTGCTTACCATGATAGGCACTGCGTATACCCATTTTCAGGACGAAGCTTTTTATGAATGGGAAAGACAATTGGCCATTCTCCTGTTTCCACTCATTGTGTCTTACAATTCCTTTGATTTTAAAAAATACAGGTCAAATATTTTATATGGACTGGCAGTGAGTTGTACACTTACACTTATCTATTTGTATTATTCTGCCTATGTTATTATTCGGTTTAATCATTTACCATTATCTTCTATTTTTAATAAAGCCTTCCTCAACCACAACTTTTCAGCACCCATTGATATGCATGCAACTTATTTTTCCATGTATATTGCTATAGCCGCTGTAGCATTGCTAAATCATTTACTAAAAAACAATTCCGGTAAACTAAGGTGGGTGTCTGGCTCAATGCTTCTGATATTATTAGCCGGACTTTTACAACTCTCCTCCAGAGCGGTATTTATAGCTTTTGCGGTAATTCTTAATGTGGCAATCCCTTTATTAATTTTTCAAAAAAAGAAACGGTTTGTTTTTATGCTGATTTCTGTAATATTTTCTCTGGGTGTTTTTGTTGTAGTAAACCGGATAGATAATTTAAAAACCCGGTTCACCATTGAATTGAAAGAAGATCTTACCGTATTGGGTACAGCTGGAAATTCGGTGGAGCCAAGAGCTATGAGATGGGATTGTGCCTGGCAATTAATAAAGCAAGCGCCCTTTTTTGGGCATGGAAGCGGAAGTGAGGTTGCCTTATTGAAAGAAGTATATTTTCAACGAAAATTATATCACTCATATCTCAGTGAGTTGAATGCCCATAATGAATACCTGAGTATGTTATTGAAAGCCGGGATAATAGGATTACTTGTTTTTTTAATGGTACTATTGACAGGGTTTAAAATGGCAATACGTAATAAGGATCTAACTTTTTGCGCATTTCTGATCATTATTGCAGTTGTCTCTTTTTCTGAAAACATTCTCGATGTTAATAAAGGCATATTCTTTTTTGCCCTATTCTATTCATTATTTTATTTAAGAAAAGGAGAGACAGCGCTCACTCAAAAATAAAATTATTGCAATAAATACCTGATGCCAGATTCTGGTGATGATCTATATCAAATTCTTCAATCGGCAATATATGTGTGCCTTGTATAAAAGATCCTTTATAACCCAAGTCTGTTAAAAAACGAATAATTTCATTCACAGTAGCTGCCCCCACAAAACGTGCCTCACTTTCGAAAAGTATTTTAGGCTTATGGGATTGTAATAATTGTTTGGCACCTTTGAACACAGAAAGCTCATTTCCTTCCACATCAACTTTTAAAAAATCCGGGTAAATATTATGCGTAAAGCAATATTCATCCAGACTAATGGTACTTACCTTTTCTTTTAACTGAAATTGAAAATCCATCAGACTTTCAATGATGGTAGCACAGGGAGATGAATTTCTTCCGCTATTATACGGGATGCACAACAATGCATTCCCGGATTTTTTTGATACTGCGTAAGATTCTACCGTAACCTGATTCCAGCTAAATAATTTCTTTAACCTGCACAGGTATTTATATAAAACTGATTGAGGTTCAAATGCTACAATTTTCCCTTTAGGGCCGCATTGTTCAAGAAAAAAGTAAAGATAGCCGGCTTTATGAGCACCAATATCAAAAACAATATCACCCTCATTAACGGATCTGCGTATATATGATATTCCGCCCCTGTCTTCTTTTAATTGATATTTTTCGGCCCGGTGCTGCAGCTTAATTTTTTCAACAGGTTTTGCAAAAATATCCGGTAAAGCCTGTAAAACTTCATCGGCCGAAATGGTATCTGCTGTATCATTCTGCATATGAACCTAGTTAGGTAGTATTTCCTGTTTGCCGGTTTTCCGAATGGGTATCTTATTCAATACACAAAAGGTAAGTGCTGAAAAACGTTGCATAATTGTGATCAAAATAATTTTGATATCCAACATGAATCCAATGTTCCGGATATAAAAATTATCCCAATGATAACGCATCAAAATGCAATTACGGGTAGTGGTTGGCCCATGGTATCCTTTCACCTGTGCCAGGCCTGTTAAACCCGGCTTCACCATATTTCTGAATTTGTAACCCGGAAGTATATCGGAAAATTTCCTGCAATCTGCATACATATGTGGTCTTGGCCCGATAATACTCATATCTCCCTTCAGCACATTAAAAAACTGAGGAAATTCATCCATATTAGATTCCCGTAAAAACCAGCCAAAGGAAGTTACCCGATGATCATTCTCAGAAGCTTGCAATATATCAGCCTCCTTATTGAGGATCATGGTTCTTAATTTATAGCAGGTAAAAGATTTCCCCCCCCGGCCAATTCTTTTCTGTGAGAAAAAAACAGGCCCTTTTGAAGTTAATTTTATCAAAATACAAAGAATGGGTAATAACCAGCTTAAAACTAAAAGGATAAATAATGATGAAAAACAGATGTCAAAAAAACGCTTAAACAGTATATACCTAATTTTCCTGTCTATCTGATCCCTTCGCCTGTTTACTGCCGGAACTATGGTTAGCCTCGGAATATGAATTTGTGGAGATATTATGGTGGCATTATCTAACATTAGGGAATTGCTTTCAATGTTTATGATGACTACTTTTCATATTCGTAAAAAGGATAGTGGGGGTTGCCTATAAAATCTTTTTTTGTTATCGTGAAAAGTGCCACTTTAGACAAAGAATTGATCAGGATAAAAATGGGAAAACTGGTCTTATTGAAAACCACCTAAACTTGAGAACAGAAGCCAGTATATTACAAACAGTTGGATATTTTGACATCTTCCAATATCCTCTTACAGCAGAAGAAATTCATCGTTTTTTGGGCTGCCCTGTAACAGAAAAGAAGGTAACCGAGATACTCAAATTACTTTGCGTTGAGAATCGTTTATTCTGTATAAAGGGATTTTATAGCCTTACAAACAACCCCGCATTGGTTAGAAGAAGAGAGGACGGAAATAAAAGGGCCCTTCATTTATTGGAGATTGCATACCGTATCGGCAACTTGCTGTATAAATTCCCTTTTGTAAAGGGAGTGGGCATATCAGGCTCCTTATCAAAAAATTATGCAGACGAAGGTGCAGATATAGATTTCTTTATCATCACCAGCTCTAACAGGCTTTGGATAGCAAGAACATTGCTTCACTTCCTCAAAAAAATTAGTTTTCTTGTAGGTAAAGAACATTGGTATTGTATGAATTATTTTATTGATGAAGATGCGCTGGAGATCGCCGAAAAGAATCTTTTTACAGCTACAGAAGTGGTAACGCTAAAACCTGTTTGTGGTGAAGAGGTATTAAAAGACTTTTTTTCAGCAAATGAATGGGTTTCCGGGTTTCTTCCTAATACTAAATCAAATCCATTAAATGAGATGGGGTTTATGAATGAACCCTGGTATAAAAATATAGTTGAAAAACTATTTAATAATCGTTTTGGCGTTTGGCTGGATGAATACCTCATGCGCGTTACCAAAAAAAGATGGGTACAAAAGGAAACAAATCACCAGGTAAATATGAAAGGAGAACCTGTTGGATTAAAGATCGGCAAACATGTTGCCAGGCCTAATCCGGAACATCTTCAAAAAAAGATATTGGATATGCTTGCTGAAAAAAAGGCCATAATGAAGATGGAATGGGATATAAAATTTGACTGATTACCTTTATTTCTTACGAAATGAAATGATATAATAATCACCTATTGAACGCCATGGCCAGCTCTTGCAAAATGTTTTTTCAAGTTTTGTTAGCCTACAGTACAAAACCGGATATTTTTCAGCAAAATTGGTGATATAAGAGGGTGGTACAATGGTACATAAGCCTTCTGTTTGCAAATGTTCGAAATCTTTTTGTAATGCTTTTTTTACAAATGCGGGATTATAATACCAACATCTGAAATATTCTCCTTCTATGTGCGAAAGGGCTCCTTTTTTTCCGCAAAATCTTCTAAGCGCGGTTTTGAATTTTCCTTTGCCGATGAGTATGAATTCCCAAAGACAAAATTTCGGTAATATCACCAGGGTGATTACTCCGTTTTTCTTTAAGAGTGGTGAAAGGGATCCTAATACGATTTCTAAATCATTGGTGCAGTTTAAACCGGCAAAGTTTGAAAAAATATAATCGTAGGGGCCTTTGTTTTGTAAAGTATTCAAAGCCGTATAACTGCATAGTTCATTTGTTACTGCATACGACAAATTATTTTTGCTCACTTTTTCTTTCAACTGCTTTTGCATTCCCTCAGAGATATCTGTAGCATGAACATAATGCCCTTGCCGGGAAAAATAAACGGCATCTTCTCCTGTTCCTGCATTTAATTCCAGTATATGGCTATTGGGCAGTATATATTGTTGTACATGATCTCTAACCCTTTTTCTTTTAAAATCAACAATCGTATCACCGGAATATAACTCATCAAACCAAACAGATTGTTTGCTGAATGCAGTAGCCGCATTTATTTCATTTTTATGATTTTTTGGTTGAATCATAAACTATCAGGCTTTTTGAAGATGTTCTATTCTGAATCTTGCAAGTAGGGAAGCCGGGGCATAATATACAATAGACAAAGCTTTTTTTAGATTGAATAAGTTTACGGATAAAGGCTGTTTAAAAAAAGTTTTAATCTGTGCCATTGCCAAATGACTGCGGTATGTTTTGTGCACATATGAATGCAATTGCTTATAAAACTCCGGCTGATAAGTATTACTGAACATCAAAGCCAATTCATCAGAATCGGTCCAGTTGGTTTTTGCATGCATACTGGCTTTTACTTTTTCAAAAAAAACAGTGCCGGGTAATGGATAAGAAACAGAAATGCCAATACTATATGGCAATAAACGATTGATCATGCGGATTGTTAGTTCAATATCCTCTTTGGTTTCTCCCAAATATCCAAACTGAATAAAAAAGGATGGTTTGATATGATTTTCCTTCAGTAATTGTGTGGCTGTTTCTATTTGCTCAACGGTAGTTCCTTTGTCCATCGCATCCAATATTTTTTGCGAGCCGCTTTCTGCACCCATCCACACATTATCGCAACCGGCAAGGGCCAATGCTTTAATATAATCGTTCTGCACCAGCAAGTCTACCCGCGATTGTATTTTAAATTTGAAACGCAGGTCAGCTTTGTTTACCAATATTGCAAACTCCTGCACCCATCCGGGTTTTAATCCAAAAATATCATCACAAAACCAGACATGGTCAAATTGAAATCTTTCTTTTAAATACAAGAGTTCCGTTACCACATTCTCCGTCGAACGTGAGTTGTACCGGTTTCCATAAATAGGCTTGGCGCACCAGTTGCATTTAAAAGGGCAACCGCGGGTTGTTCCGATATTGATTGAAAAATATCCACAGCTCTCCATCCACATTTTTTTGTATGGCTCAATATCAACCAGATCCCAGGCGGGCAGGGGCAAGTTGTCGAGATTTTTTATTACACTACGGTGCTGTGTTTTGATCACGCAGTTATTTTCATGATAAGCAAGTCCTTGTATATTTTGAAAAATAATTTCCTGATTTGATATGGCATTCGTCAATTCAAGTAGTGTATGTTCGGCCTCGCCCAATATCACAAAATCAGCACCTTCTGAAAGATATTGTTCATAATGATCAGTTGAATCGGAGCTGGATACAATTACCACACAACCATTTTCCTTAGCGATCTTGCACATGTGGAAAGCGGCTTCCCGCATATTGGTTAAACACATTTTTGTGAGGTAGTTGAAGCCGTCATCATACACTACAAAAAAATGAGGGGTCATTGCTTTGATCTTCTCATTAACTTTTTCAGGGTTATCGAGAAACATGGTATCAAAAAGAGCAACCTCATATCCATTATCGCGTAGTAATGATGCTGCATATAGGGTTCCTAATGGAGCATAAGGCTGACCCGTTGCCCATTGTTTGGGATCGAAACGCATAAAATAGGAGTGAGAAAACAAAACGCGGTTCATTATCATTTATTTAAACAGATCCAGTTTTGGCCGTAAGTTAAGATAGCAAACACATCGCAAACAGGTATCATTTTTCTCCATGTTCAGTTCTTTTCTGAATTGAATGGCTTGTGTGCTGTTCAATATTTGATCAAGCGATTTGTCTCGAATATTACCGATAGCCTCATGAAAAAAACAAGGCCTCACCGTTCCATCCGCTTCAATTACGGTAGAAACCCAGGGTGCATTGCATTTTTTAAAAGGGAAATCATTCCTGCCATATAATGCTGTATAGTAGTCATGTATTTTCTGAATTTTTTCAATGGATTCTGCGATGAATCCATTTTCAAATAAGGTCGAATACTTGCTTGAAATGTTATGTATGATCTGCTGCATTTCTTCCAGCTCTTCTTCAGCAGGTAATATTTCATTCTGCCTGTCTTTATCCCATGCAGTTGCTCTGTTAAATGCCTGACTACTGATATCAGCAGGTAAAAAACTGATCTGGTCAAGTCCAATTTCTTTGGCAGCTTCAATGATATCAGGCCATTGATGATAATTCAATTTATGGATTACGGTTCTTCCTGAAACTTTAAATTTTGTATCTATTGTTTTTAGTAACTGAACCCCTTCTTTCATTTTGTGAAATGCACCGGGAATATTTCTGATACGGTCATGTAAAGCTTCATCTCCATCCAGTGAAATGATCACATCATTGGTTAATTCAATCAGTTTTTCTGCATGGCGTTGTAAAGTGAGTCCGGTTGATAAAACGGTAATACGGATATTTTCCTTCTTCAATATTTCACAAAACCGGAAAAAATTATTGTTCAGTAAAGCTTCTCCGCCCGACATTAATACCTGCTGTGTGCCAAATTTTTTCAAAGTGCCAAGCAATCCTTCAATATCATTTTCCGTTAATTG
>CANBSW010000023.1 GCA_947372235.1 Chitinophagaceae bacterium
AAAACGCATACTGTACACACTGTTACAGGCTTTGATCTGCTCCAGCAAACCATTTTCCCATTTGGTAAATTTCGACGCCTTATCAAAGCTCTTCTCAACGCTCTGAAAAAAGCTATACTCTTGTTGATTTGACATACTTGATAGTTTTAATTTTCTTTTTGACTTTTTTTATTAACCAGGCAGTTGTGCTGCCATTGAGCTTTTGTTGCGCTCGCCTTCGCGTAGCTTCGGCAGAGCAAGGTCGCACACTTATACGGCGGGAACTTCTATCGTCAGCCGTCAAACGTGAGTCGTGAGTGAAATTATTTCTAACCCTTACTCACGTCTCACGACTCACGATTACGCCTCACGATTATTTCTCCATCTTACTAATCTTCCTGTCCAAACTATACACATAAAAAAACAGCCCCAGTAAAATAGTAACCACAACAGCTACTACCACATAGATCTTTCCATTGCTATGCATAAAATCTTCCGGTTCTGCAACAGCAGTTTGTGCCTGTGCAGCAATTGTTGTGATGGTTAACAACATCACAGAAATGATCCTTGTTAATTTATTCATTATCTAATTTTTTCTGTTGAATTAATTGAACCCTGATACGTAAAGTGGTGATCCATACGCTAAGTAATGTCCAGCCTAAAAATGCCGGATACATTACAGTGCGCATATCATTGGTTGTGTCTTTTGGATTTAATCCCGGATTGCCCTCACTTCCCATACCACCCGGGTGTAAGCTCTCTGTTAATCTTGGTAAGATCCATATTGTTGGAAACAACATAAAGAATGCGAAAATATTATACACAGCTCCAATTCTTGCCTGCTTTTCTTCATCATTCAAACTGCCTTTCAAAACAAAATAGGCGAAGTACATTAACAATGCAATGGCTGTTCCATTTTGTTTAGCATCGCCACTCCATGCTTTACCCCATTGAAATTGCGCCCAGATCATTCCGGTTAATAATCCCATAATACCCAGAAAAGTTCCGGTACGCGCAAACTCTGTTGAGTACACTTCAGATACTTTGTCCTGTTTACGCAAATATTTAATAGCGTATACTACAGAAACCGTAAAGCAAACCATCATCGCGATCCACATGGGCACATGGAAAAAAAGATTACGAATTGTTTGCTTTAGAGGAACACCGGGCGGAGAAGGTACTTTCACTAAAAAACCATATGAACAGGTATACACAAGCAAAATGAAACTTAACAGCTTCCACCAGGACTTTCGAATCATGATTTATTTTTTACAGTTTAGCATTCAACACGATCAACAAACTAACAACTGTGAGCGCAAAAGTAAGTGAAAGGTGGACAATAAAATAATGGTTGTGTATAAATTACTCAAGTGGTGTTTTGGGAATGGTAATTATGGTAATCGGGTAAATAGGTAAATGGCGAATTAGTAAGGAGATCTGCATAGAAATCATCCTATACTACCAATTACTATAATTACCTATTTACCAAATTACCTAATTACCATTTATATTTACCCATGCCTAACCCGCTCCTTCATATCAAAAATTTATCAGTCGATTTTATAACTGATGGTGCTGTTACAAAAGCATTAAAAAATATTGATATATCTGTAAACTGCGGAGAATTACTGGCAATTGTAGGCGAATCAGGCTCTGGAAAATCGGTTACCTCACTTTCCATCTTACAATTATTGCCTTCGCCTCCGGCAAAATATATTTCGGGAGAAATTTGTTTGAGCGTTGCTGATGAAACGATCAACATGCTTCAAATTCCACGGGAGCAATTGCAATCTATCCGCGGCAACCAGGTAGCTATGATTTTTCAGGAGCCGATGACTTCTTTAAACCCTGTATTAACCTGTGGTTTTCAGGTAATGGAAGCCATCCGTCAACACAATCCAATTAATGTTAAAGAAGCCACAAAAAAAACGGTCTCATTATTTGAACAGGTAAAACTGCCCGATCCGGAAAACATGTTTCACCGCTATCCACACCAGTTAAGCGGCGGACAAAAGCAGCGTGTGATGATTGCCATGGCCATGAGTTGCGAGCCCTCGTTATTAATTTGCGATGAACCAACTACTGCGTTAGATGTAACGGTTCAAAAAAATATACTTCAACTCATTCGCGAACTGCAGATCCAAAATCAGATGGGCGTAATTTTCATTACACATGATCTGAGTGTGGTAGCCGAAATTGCAGATCGTGTTGCCGTTATGTATAAAGGTGAAATTGTTGAACAGAATACTGCATTAAAAATATTCAACTCACCTCAACACCCATATACAAAAGCACTTCTTGCCTGCAGGCCTTTACTGCATCCAAAAGGAGAAAGACTTCCGGTGGTGAGTGATTTTATGGAAGTGGATGAGAAAGGAGAAGTGGTGGAGAAGTTAGGAGTTGGGAGTCTGGAGTCTGGAGTTATTGAAAACGCCAGACTTCTAAGTCAAGACTTCAAACTCCTGACTGTCTCAGGTCTCAAAGTCCATTTCCCTTCTGCCAAAACATTTCTTGGAAAAGTAACTGCTTATACAAAAGCAGTGGACGATGTAAGCTTCGATGTTTTCGAAGGCGAAACCCTTGGTCTGGTTGGCGAATCGGGCTGTGGCAAAAGCACTTTGGGAAGAGCGATATTGAGATTGATTGATGCAACAGATGGCGAAATAAATTACAAAGGAATTGATCTGCTGAAAGCTGACAGCTCAAAGCTCAAAGCTCTAAGAAAAGATATGCAGATCATTTTTCAGGATCCCTACTCTTCGCTCAATCCAAGAATTACTATTGGTGATGCGATTGCAGAACCGCTGATGGTACATGCCATTGTAACCAATCGGAAAGACAGAAAGGACAAAGTGATTGAATTACTTGAAAAGGTAAATCTTCGTCCCGAACATTACCAACGATACCCACATGAATTTAGTGGCGGACAAAGACAAAGAATTGTAATTGCCCGTGCGTTGGCATTGCAGCCCTCTTTTATTATTTGTGATGAAAGTGTTTCGGCACTGGATGTAAGTGTTCAGGCGCAGGTATTAAATTTATTGAACGATTTGAAAAAAGAGTTTGGGTTTACGGCTATTTTTATCTCGCACGATCTTTCTGTTGTAAGGTATATCAGCGACAGGATCATGGTAATGAATAAAGGTAAGATTGTGGAAACAGGAACTGCAGAACAGGTGTACGATAACCCACAAAATGCTTATACTCAACGGCTTATTGCTTCGATTCCTAAAACAACTTCTTAGATATCCACAGAAAATCACTGCCTTTGCTTATGAATTGGTGTATTGCTACTCATGCCTTACCTTTGCCGACTTCTTAAATTCATGCCGTAACATGAAGTTAGTACCTCCCGTCCCGGGCTAAGCTTGGGAGCGTGTATACAACTGAATGTGGCTATCATCTAAAACAAGATTAGACACATGAAATTATCACAATTCAAGTTTGACCTTCCACTGAACCTGATTGCCCAGAACCCGACCAAAAGAAGGGAAGACAGCCGAATGATGGTTGTTGACCGCAAGACCGGGCATATGGAGAACAAACATTTCCGCGACATTCTCGAGTATTTTGATGACAAGGATGTGTTTGTAGTAAATAACACCAAGGTATTTCCGGCAAGAATGTATGGCCGTAAAGAAAAAACCGGTGCAAAGATCGAAGTGTTCCTGCTTCGTGAACTGAATAAACCCAACCGATTATGGGATGTAATTGTTGATCCCGCAAGAAAAATCCGTGTGGGTAACAAACTCTATTTTGGCGAAAATGAAGAACTGGTTGCTGAAGTAATTGACAACACCACCAGCCGCGGACGTACCATTCGTTTTTTATGGGATGAAGATGATGAGAGCTTTAAAAAAATGCTCGAACATTTGGGAGAAACACCTTTGCCAAAATACATCAAACGCAAGCCGGATGAAGAAGATAAAGAACGCTACCAAACTGTTTATGCAAAACATGAAGGTGCTGTAGCTGCCCCAACTGCCGGCTTACACTTTAGTAAAGAACTGATCAAACGTTGCGAAATTCAGGGGATCCGTTTTGCAGAAGTTACTTTGCATACAGGCCTCGGCACTTTCCGCCCTATTGAAGTAGAAGATCTCAGCAAACATAAAATGGATGCAGAATATTATGCGATTGATGAACAGGCTTGTGGTATTGTAAACAAAGCCAAGGAAACCGGCCACCGCATTTGCTCAATTGGTACCACTACCATGCGTGCCATGGAAAGCAGTTTTACCGCACAGAAATTATTAAAGCCAAGTGAAGGATGGACCAACCATTTTATTCACCCGCCTTATAAATTTAATGTGGCTGATAGTCTGGTTACCAATTTCCATTTACCAAAAACCAGTTTACTGATTATGACCTGTGCATTTGCCGGTTATGATCTGGCTATTGAAGCGTATAAAAAAGCGATCAAAGACAAATACCGTTTCTTTAGTTATGGTGACGCGCTGCTGATTGTGTAATCGACCAATATTTTTTTGAGAAGCCCTGACGAAAACGTTGGGGCTTTTTTTTGGGAAAGACCTTAAACCGTGCCTTTGTGCCTCTGTGTGAGAATAAATTGCGTACAGAGGCAAAGGCACGGTTTAATCGGTAGTAATTTTTGTAGTTTAGTGCAATAATGAAAATTTGATTGGTGTTATGGAAAGAACATACATAGAAGATGAAAAATTTGAAAAGATCGATTTTGTGCAAATACCTTTAGCAGCGAGCGATTATGAGAATTGCGAGTTCATCAATTGTAATTTTTCTAACAACGATCTTTCCAATATTAATTTTCAGGAGTGTGTATTTACCGGATGTAATTTCAGTATGGCTAAACTGGGGAAGACCTCTTTGCGTGATATCACATTCAAAGATTGCAAACTATTGGGCATTCATTTTGAAGACTGTGATCATTTTCTGATGTCTTTTGAATTTGATAATTGCATGTTGAATCTTTCTTCTTTTTATTCATTAAAATTGAAAAAGACAAAGTTTAGAAACTGTAACCTTACCGAAGCAGATCTTACTGAAGCTGATTTTACAGAATCTTTATTTGATCATTGTGATTTTTTAAATGCTGTATTTGATCAAACCATTTTAGCAAAAGCAGATTTAAGATCTTCCTTTAATTATTCCATAAATCCTGACCGGAATACTATCAAAAAAGCGAGATTTTCTTTGCCGGCTATAGTTGGATTGCTGGATAGTTTTGATATTGTAATATCCTGATCAACTATTTTACAGGACCGTCGGGTTTATAATCATCAGGCAGCCGGTTACATATCTTTTCCCACCATGACCAATACCCGGATGTCATCAGATGTTTCCCATTATAAAAACTCCCATTGGCAAATACACGGATAGGCAGGTTACTGGTACGATACAATTCAGAAGTTACTGAACCGTACATCTGTTCTTTTGGGACAAATCTGGCATACTCTGCCGGATTTTTCCGGGGTTTGTATATTACATTCAAATGTCCTGCAAATTCAAGATAACAGGTTATACTGTCAGAAGCAAATGCAATACTGTCGCCCGTTAATAATTTATGCAGGACCACAGGTTCGGATCCCTTATGGTCGATCAGTTTTTGATAATATTCTACCGAATCCTCATTGGGGATTTTCATAGAATCCAGATCGAATGGGATCGTATATCCCTGTTTGTTTTTCTTTCCCGGTTGAATGGCCCAATATATCTTTTTAACCCTCTCCCGTTCCCGTTCAAGATCTAAAACGGGTATTAATGTTCTTACTTCAAAGCCTTCCTGAATAAGTCGGTTTCTGTAAAGGCTGCGCATGAAATGTGTGAGAGATCCATAGTAGGCTTGCCGCCGGTTCTCCATCCAGCGATTCTGCTTTCTTTTTTTATCGGATTCCATTTCTTCAAAAAAAGGGAATCCTTCATACTCAAATACTCTTATTTTATAATTATATTCAAATTTTGTGAGATCATATTTTAACAGATAGCCCAATGCCTGGTTTTCAAATACCAGTCTTTCATCTGCAGTTACTGTAATGATATTCTCTTTTTTATTATACCGGAATTTTAAAGCTTCTTTGTTTTTAAAAACACAATCCGATGCAAAAGCACTGGTTCCAATAAAATTGATACTGAAGGTCTGCCCCCATTTTTCCCAACCATCCTTTTCATAGGGTTCTACAATTACTTCCTGTAATTCAATCACTTTGGGTTTGAGTAAAATGGTTAAAGAAGGAGGTATTTTATTTTTTTCCAATGAGAGTTTCTGTGTTTCATAACCAATACAGGAAATGATCAGATCAAATCTCAGTTCAGGGATATGATCAATACTGAATGCTCCTTTTTCATTGGTAATAGTCCCGATTAATGAATTGCTGATGTACACATTGGCAAAGGCAACCGGTAAATTATTATCTGATGATAAAACACGGCCACTGAATTGCGACTGTGTTTGCAGTACAGAGAACATACAATAAAGCAGTAAAATAAACAAGCGCATAACATAAAATCAGTTAGCTAAATCTACTGGATTAATCCCATAAAAAAACCGCTGAAAGAAAAGTCAGCGGTTTTTATCAGGATACGAATCCAATCAATTAAAGATATTATTCTTGTCTTCTTTAAGTTCTATATATTTCTTTCTGCCCAGCGTAAAGTAATAGGTCATATTGAGTACTACAGGAAGCAGTAACAGCATTTGTAGCATTGAAAAATTTTCGGGCCGGGATATATTCATGAGCTTAAGTGCAGGGCCTGAAAGAAAATAGATTAATACTAACACAACTGAGAATGAGTAATATTTCATACCTGAGCCAGTGATAAAATATTTAGTTTCTCCTCCATTGATATTAAAATTTAACTCAGGGCTACAGCACCAGTCGATCTTTAACTGCAAAATATGTGACCCTGGTTCTACCTGAAATTCCTCAGTACCTCCATTCGATATCTTACGTTCTTCTTTCCCATCAATAAAAATCTTGAAACCGCGTGCGCGGTTAATGAATTCACTTTTCCGGTTTATAATGATCTTGGTTGCCATATTTTATAATCCAAACAAACCTTTATTGATCTGTTGTAAGATTTCTTTTTTGTAGGTACCCGGTACCAGCAGAGAAATATTATGTGGGCTTCCTCCATAACTTACCATGGTAACAGGAACGGTTTTGATAGCAGCAAATAATTTCTGTAACACATCATCTGTTTTAGCAATTTCATTTCCCACTATTGAAACAATGGTTTGGTTCTTTTCAACTTCAACGCTTCCAAATGGTTCGAGTTCTTTTACAATCTTATCTAAGAAAGCATCATTATCAATTGTTACTGAAACGGCAACTTCTGATGTTGTGATCATATCGATAGAAGTATGGTATTTTTCAAATACTTCAAATACTTTTCTCAAAAATCCATACGCCAATAGCATTCGGCTGCTCTTGATTTTAATGGCGATGATTCCATCTTTGGCTGCTACGGCTTTTACACCCACACTTCCTGCCTCTTTGGTAATGGTTGTTCCTGCGGCTTCGGGTTCCATCGTATTCAACAATTTCACAGGAACATTTTCCTGTTGTGCCGGCCAGATACAGGTTGGGTGCAGAATTTTTGCACCGAAATATGCCAGTTCAGCTGCTTCATCAAAACTCAGTTGTTTAATGGCAACGGTTTTATCAACGATACGTGGATCATTGTTATGCATACCATCGATATCTGTCCATATTTCGCAAACACCTGCATTGATCGCAGCTGCAATTAATGAAGCAGTATAATCACTTCCCCCACGTTTCAAATTATCTACTTCGCCTTTGGCGTTGCGACAAATATATCCCTGGGTGATAAACAATTTTTTATCGCTGTGGAGTTGTAATAACTGACTTAGCTTGATCTTGATACTTCCCAGTTGTGGTTCTTCATTTGCATCAACCGACATAAATTCAAGGGCCGGCAAAAGCATATGATCTGTTCCCTGTTCTTCCAGATAACAACTGAACAGTTTGGTACTCATCAACTCACCTTGTGCAAGTATATCTTTATTCAAAGCTTCGCTGAAAGAAATACGCAGAATGATATTTAAGAATTCGAAATGTTCTGACAGGATTGCATTTGCTTTTGCACGGGTAGTTTCTGTTTTTAAAAGATCCAGTACAAATGCACGATAATGTGCTTCTAATGTATCGATCTTCTGTTTTGCTGCACTGCGATCACCTTCTGATAAACTCTTGCTGATCTCTACCAAAGAATTGGTAGTTCCGCTTAAAGCACTCAGCACTACAATAGTTGATTCCCCATCTTTAGTGATCAATTGTGATACCTGGTGCATACGTTCCGGCTTACCAACACTGGTGCCTCCAAACTTCATTACTTTCATGTGAAACCCCCTCCCCGATTTTTATGGTTAATTTAAAATGTGCTGCAAATGTACATGCTGATAAGAAATTTTTGCTCAAGTATTTTGTGAACAAATGTTAGCCTGCCGCAGTTAGCGACCATGCATGAATCCGCAGAAATTTGCAATATATTTTAATTCGAAATATATTATTGGCCAAATGGTTTTTGAGAAATACAATCCATATTCGGACCAGGGTCTACATTGAAATACTTACAGAAGTATCTGTAATAGCCATACCGGTATTTAGTATCTGGTGGTGCTTTTGGGCCACATTCTATTCCCCCGTTGATCACATTTAACACAGCACCAAACCCGGACAATCGGCCTCCATCAATATCTTTTTGGGTAGGTTGCCAGTTATTGCTGATAATATCATGACAGGACGGTTTTGGAAACTGTGTGGTTGTCCAGAACCAAATTGCAGACGCAAAACAAAGTACAGGATCTTTTATCACCAGTGCAGGGTCGTTTAATAAAGTTTCTTTGCTGTTAAGAAAAATTTCACTGAATTGTCCGTAATTATAATTCCAACTGATCTGTAATGGGCCGCGGCCATGATAAGATTGTCCGGCAACGGGTGGATATTTCTTTTTTGTAGTGTCTGAATATTGTGGGCAGCCGTTCTCGCATTTCAATTCCTGAGTATAATAAAGTCCCCATTTATAATATCCTCCAGGTGCGTCGTCCCATCCGCCGCCTGTTTCATAGGCAATATTAGCCAGGAAAGCACAGAGCTCCCGTTTCTGAATAACAGGATCATCCCCTGATAAAAATTTCGGAAAGGATTCTGCAGCTTTCAGAAAAGCGCTAAAAGAATAAAAATCTGTTTTCTTTTTCTTTTTGGATTGATCGCCATATGTTGAGATATCAAATCGATTAGGAAACAATTCATTCCATTTTTTCTCTGTAAGAAAATTACTGAGGTTTGATGTTTGCGCATTGGCAAACATCCCTGCTAATAAAAACAAGCATATGATTGAAAAATATGTTTTTCTACAGTTGCTCATTTCAGTATCGGTCAAAAATTAATTGAGAATTTTTTACCAACTTCTTTCAGGTCATCCACCACACTATCTACCAATGGAATCCCTTCTTTCATACGAATCAATTCCATTTCTCTTTCAGGATCACCCGGTATCAAAACTCTTTCGTGGCCTTCTGCAGGGGTTGCAGAACGGAAACGTTGGATCCAGTTATCCATATGCTGCTTAAATTCATCTGCAGGGCGAAAAGCATCTACCCGCATTGCGCCAAAAAAATGTCCTAACCCTTTACCCGGCATATTTTCCGGCATAGGCACATAAGCTGGAAAAGGCGGTGCCCATGGACCATAAGAGGCCCCACTCAAAACAGCAGAAAAAATATCTACAATACTTCCCAGTGCGTAGCCTTTATGACTACCATGTTCACGATCACTTCCCAATGGAAGTAATGCGCCTTGTTTTTTCAAAATATTTGCATCGGTGGATGAATTCCCTTCTTTATCCTGAACCCAACCCATAGGAGTATCTTCATTCTTACGCTGTAATATTTCGAGTTTACCATTGGCTGCAGTTGTAGTTGCAAAATCTGCTACAAACGGAGGTTGTTGATCTGCCGGTATAGCCACTGCAATAGGATTGGTGCCCAACATTCTTTCAACAGAAAAAGTAGGAGCAACTAACGCACTTGCATTGGTCATAGCCATTCCGATCATATCATGTTCCAAAGCCATCATGGCATGATGTCCGGCAATACCGAAATGATTGGTATTGCGAACACTTACCCAACCGGTTCCTACATTTTTCGCCTTTTCAATAGCCACTTTCATAGCAAATGGAGCTACTACCAACCCTAAACCTGCATCACCATCTACCACAGCTGTTGAGGGTGTTTCATGCACAGTTTTAATATCAGGATCTGCATTCACACGACCAGCTTCCCATAAACGAACATAACCTGTTAATCGAGCCACCCCATGACTGTCGATACCACGAATATCTGCAGCAATTAATCCGGTTGCAGCAGTTGTGGCATGTTCATCAGAACAGCCAATGCTTTTGAAGATGGAGAAGGTGAACTGGTATAAATGATCGTATGAGAATAACATTATTGGAAATGATTAAATAGTTTGTACAAATGTTGTTGCAAGATAAGGGTTTCAATATTCTGCTGCGCAGCAGCAGTCGCTCGGCTCCGCCGAGTGACGACTATCGCCGGCCTCCGGCCAAACTAAAAAAAATACATACACTAAAAAATTAGCAATTTTCAAATATCAAGCACAACAATTGGAGACCTCGGATTGGCACTGCTATACCACCAATCCTCTGCATTCTCCACAAATCCCGTCCTAACGGGGTTCTGATGTATATAATTCATCTTTTGCTCCAACACTTTCTGGCTAAAACAATCAACTGGATGATTTGTTTTCTGCCAAAACATATTCTCGGCATTCTGTCTTTGAAATTTTGCATTGTATTGAAATACGATCTTCATCCAATCTTTCCGACTTTCCAGTGGATCATCATAAATACTATTTAATAGTTGTTTTGCTGAATAGCTTTTAAAATCACGCAGCAAATAATTCAAGCGCCCTTCTCTTTGTCCCGCCAGCCAATGCATATGATTGGTCATAATCACATAAGCATATAGTTCAAGGCCTTTGTGCTTCTGGCAGTATTGAATATTCTTTACAAGTTCTTCGCAGTATTGTTTGCGGGTAAATACATCAACCCAGCTTACTACGGTAAGGGTAACAAAAAAGAGGGCATCATAATTGGCTTTACGGAGTTCGCTCATGATTTTATTTTTTTGGCTCGAAGCCAAGTTATAAAAGTCACTCGGCAAAGCCGAGCGACTTCTCGTTTTCTGCGGATAATACTTCGTATTAATACCTAATTTCACACTATGAAACACTGGATAAATATTCTCATAGGCTCGCTATTTTTTCTCAATTCTTTCGCGCAATTATCCCGAGATATGATCACCACCGATTTTGTCCGCTATGAACGGCGCAAAAGCTTTGATAAGAATATGCGCGAAAGGGTTATCAATGCAGCATTTACTCAACCTTTAACAAATACTACAGAAGATTATTACAAAGAAGCCTGCTGGTCTATTTCACAATTCTTACTCAAATCAGACATCATTGAAAAAGGTTTTGCAAAATTATTTGCAGGGTATGGAGAAATTGATAATTCAACAAAAAGGGCTTTTCTCGAAGCTGTGTATGGCATATATCCAACAGAATATAAAAAAGAAATTAGTGAGCTTATCGGTAAAGAAACCAATACCAGATTATTTGCGATGCAGGCACTCTACCTGTATCGACTTGATCCCAGCATCATCAATGCTACACAGTTAAGGGAACAAATGGTTCGTCAATTTCCAAAATATCAATCCGTGGTGTTATTGCAGGAACTGGAAAAATATTTATATCTCCATTCATCATTCAATAAGCAGGAAACACCATCTATCATTCAGTTATTTCAATACCAGAAAACTACCGTTCAAAAAATGATCTACTCTTTTCAGAGATGGAACAGAGATTATCCAGGCCTGGCCATAGTGCAAAATGCAGACGGAAGTTTTGCAAAAGACAGTACAGGAAAAATATTGGTATTTGAACAATTGGCGAGATCTGCATCTGATCTTCCTTATTTCATTACAAATGGAAGCACCCCACAAGGCATATACAGTATTCAGGGAACAGAAATTTCTCATAATAATTTAATTGGTCCCACACCCAATATACAATTGAAATTACCGGGAGAGGCCGACAGTCTTTTCTGGAATTCACCTTATGATTCTTTGCTGGACCCCTTGGCTAATTACCTCAAACTATTACCTGAAACCTGGAGAAATTATCAACCCATTACAGAATCATTTTATGCCGGAAAAGCGGGAAGAACTGAGATCATTGCACATGGCACTACCATTGATCCGGATTATTTTAAAGACAAACCTTTTTTCCCTCTCACACCTACTATGGGGTGTTTATGCGCTAAAGAGGACTGGAATATTTTTAATGGAAAATTTGTTCAGAGTGACCAGTTTAATCTCGTGAATACTTTTCTATCAACGCCTGGAACAACTGGTTACTTAATGGTGATCAATATTGATGATCAGCAAAAAAAAGTGAGTAGAGAAGAAATAGAAAAATTAGTTAAAGAATTCGAAGCCATCAACCAATAAAAACACCAAACCATGCCTTCCCGCCCGCTAAGCTCAGGCGAGAAGGCACTGTTTTAAATTTACTTAAATAAAAAGAGATGCACGTTTAATGCATCTCTTACTAAAATCATACAATTCATTTCTTAAAACGGAAGATCATCCAAAGGTTCTGTTAACTCGCCTGCAGATGGTGCAGCGGTTGCCGGTTGAGAATAAGAGGGCGTGGATTGATCACTGCTTCCACCACCGTCAGAACTCTTGGCGCCTAACAATTGAACAGATGATACACGGAGTGTTAATGTAGCACCCTGACGGCCGTCCTGCGTTGTATAGCTTCTCACATCAGGCTGGCCATCTACATATACCTGAGTTCCTTTTTTCAAATAAGGAGCAACAGCGGTTCTGTCTGTCCAGTAAGCACAATCTACCCAGGTAGTTCTGTCTTTCTGGTTGCCTTGCGCATCTTTAAAACGTTCGGTATGTGCTACGGTAAAATTGATCACACTCTTACCGTTAACAGTATTTACCAGGGCATCTTTACCCAAATTTCCAATTACTTGTAGCTTTATCATATCTTATATTTTTTTGTAAATATCAGGAGATTGAAATTACGGGAAAAGCGTATTTACCGCAGAAACTAGTTTTTTTTCACTGTATAATTTGGGAGTAAACTACTTAATTTTTGAAGGTCAACTAACGGTGTATCAGTATCTTCTGGACAATATATGTTATAGCTGGGTTTGTATATTTTTACGAATTTTCCGCTTTCGTAATATCTCAAAGCCTCACATTACCCCTTCTTCGCCTGAGTTGTTTTACTTTTGCAGCTTATCCTGTTCCCTTGGCACAGGCATTAATTACAGAATATGAGTCGTAAAGGAAAGGTTTTAGTGGCAATGAGCGGTGGTATTGACAGTACCGTTGTGGCACTCATGTTGCACCAGGAAGGGTATGAAGTAGTGGGCATTACTATGAAAACATGGGATTATGCCAGCAGCGGCACCAGCACCAAAGAAACGGGCTGTTGTAATATTGATTCATTTAACGATGCACGACAGGCAGCCGTACATCATGGCTTTCCACATTTCATTTTAGATATACGGGAAGAGTTTGGCGATTTTGTGATCGAAAATTTTATAGATGAATACCTTGCAGGCCGTACACCTAACCCATGTGTGATGTGCAATACACATATCAAATGGCGTGCTTTGCTAAAAAGAGCCGATGCACTGGATTGTGAATTTATTGCAACCGGACATTATGGATTGATACGCCAACACGATAATGGCCGCTATGTCATCAGTAAAGGACTAGATGAAACAAAGGATCAGAGTTATGTTCTCTGGGGATTAGACCAGCAACTGCTTAGCAGAACCATGTTGCCATTAGGAGGCTACCGAAAATCAGCCATACGCCAAATGGCGGTCGATCTGGGTTATCCTGAACTTGCCAAAAAAAGCGAGAGCTATGAAATTTGCTTTGTTCCCGATAATAATTACCGCGGCTTTCTAAAAAACCGTGTGGAAGGACTGGAAGAAAGAGTGAACGGCGGATGGTTTGTAGATAAGACCGGTAAAAAACTGGGGCAACACAAAGGCTATCCTTTTTATACTATTGGACAAAGAAAGGGTTTGGATATTGCCATGGGCCACCCTGTATATGTAACTTCTATTAATCCCGAAACCAATACCGTTGTTTTGGGTGATGAAGTTGATCTGGAACAGAACGACATGCTGATTGGAAAAATCAACTGGATGAAATATGATGGCATCACAGACGGGATGGAAGCCATTACCAAGATCCGCTACAAAGATTCAGGTGCACTCAGCAATCTATATACAACCAACAATGGTATCCGTGCCCGCTTCTACGAAAACGTAAAAGGCATTGCCCCCGGACAAAGTGCTGTATTTTATGAAGGAAATGATGTGATTGGCGGAGGAATTATTCAGAGAGGAGAGTTGGTTTAGTGGGTTTGGTTAAAAGGGTTAAAATAGTTTTAATGAACAGATGAATGATGAAGTTAAGCCACTTTAACTGATTTAGCCTTTCCTAAACAATGCCCCAAACATTGAATCTGCTTTCAAAGAATAGCCCTTCAATACTTCACTCTTCACCAATTGCAACGAATATTCTTTTTCTATCATCGCCACTACTTCTTCATTTTCTTTTTTGAAAACAGAACAGGTAATATAAAGTAAGTAGCCATTCTCTTCAAGATTTTGAATCACATTACTAACAATCTTTTTTTGTAAAAAAGCATATTCCGAAATCCTTTCCTGTGAGAAAAAATACAGCTGTTCCGGTGTTCTCGACCAGGTGCCACTGCCACTGCAGGGAGCATCGCAGAGGATTATTTTGAATTTTGAATTTTGAATTTTGAATTCCTTACTGAGGTCCATTATAAATGATTGATATTTTTTTATCCCGGCACTTTCAAATCTTTGTTTGAGGTTTTGTAAAATTGAAGCACGTATATCGGACACGGTAAGATCAACACTTCCAAGAATATCAACTGCTAATAAAGATTTCCCCCCACTGGCTGCACAACAATCCCAAATACTTACTGACGACTCACAACTCACGAATGACGAAAGAAATTCACCAATTCGTTGCGAACTAAAATCCTGCACAACTACTTCCTTATTAATGTCAAGTACAGTATCAATTTTGCTTGCATTGGGTAATGCAAGACAGGTTTCATTTATTTGATTGAATGGAATTTGTTGGTCAGTTAATTTATTTAGGGCTTTTTTTTCATTTCCAGGACGAATGCGTAAAAAAAGATCAGGCTGAATAAAATGAGAGATAGCAAAGTCTTTCTTATCAATCCCATCACTCAACTCATCCAGCCATGGGAAAACATCCGTGATTGAGAAGGATGTATATTTTGATCCAATAAAATCAATTCTCTTTTGAAGATCCAAATGCCAATTCTCAATCCATTCATCATCATACAATATCTGCCAATCCCCAACTGATTCAATACATAAAAACAAAGAAATTTTTAATCGCTCTTCTGTTGAATTTTTTTTTATTGCATGCCCTAACCTGAAATAAGAATAACATAAATGCGAAATTAATTTCCTATCCTTCGATCCATGTTTTTTATGCTGCCCAAAATACTGTTTCAAAAAATGCACAAGCGGCATCGATCCATCGTATTGATTGATTAATAAAACAGCCGTATTGAAATAAGATTGAAAACGCATACCCCCTCGCCCCCCTAAAGGAGAAATTAATTGAAAAGAAAAGCCTGCTACAAAAAAATATAGCAGGCTCAAATATAAAGTATTCTAACTCCCCCTTTGCGCCGACGCTGAAGCTTTAGCGCAAGCATCAGGGGGCTGGGGGGTTATAATTCCAACAAAGTCTTCACCGGATCTTTCCCCATCAATAACAACTCAGGATTTTCCAATAACTCTTTTACCCTTACTAAAAAGCTTACACTTTCTCTTCCATCAATAATTCTATGATCATAGCTAAGGGCGAGATACATCATAGAACGTATCACTACCTGGCCATTGATAGCCATAGGGCGTTCCTGAATTTTATGCATACCAAGAATCGCACTCTGCGGAATATTGATAATGGGGGTACTCATCATACTTCCAAATACACCTCCATTGGTTATTGTAAATGTGCCACCTTGTAAATCTTCTGCTGTTAATTTACTATCACGCGCTTTACCGGCAAGTGTTACTACTGTCTTTTCAATATCAGCCATACTGAGGCTTTCCACATTACGCATTACAGGAACCGTTAATCCGCGAGGCGTGCTTACAGCAATACTGATATCAGCGTAATCATGGTATAAGATCTGATCTCCATCAATATAAGCATTTACGGTAGGCCATTCGCCCAATGCAATGGCACAGGCTTTGGCAAAGAAGCTCATAAACCCAAGGTTCACACCATGCAACTCTTTGAATTTATCTTTGTATTGTTTACGAACTTCCATTACACGTGTCATATCCACTTCATTAAAAGTGGTTAACATGGCAGTAGTATTTTTCGATTCTACCAAGCGGCGGCTGATGGTTTTACGCAGGCTGCTCATTTTTTCCTGACGCACATTGCGGCTGAACAATTCAGTACCGGCAAATGCTTTTTTACCGGGATTTGCCAATGCCTCCATCACATCATGCTTCATGATCTTTCCTCCCGTACCGGATGCTTTAATAGAAGCAAGATCTACTTTTTTATCAGCAATAATAGCCGATGCAACAGGTGTTGCCTTAATATCATTAGGCACACTGGTTACAACCGCTTCATTCGTTATCGGTTTTTGGCTTGTGGCTTCCACCTTGACATTTGTTTCCTGTATCTTCTCACTTACAGCAGGTTTTTCACCATTTTCATCTATTTGTGCAACTACATCCCCAATATTCAATGTGTCGCCTTCTTTAGCTAAAGGTTTCAGTATTCCGGCCTGTTCTGCGTTCACTTCAAAAGTGGCTTTCTCACTTTCCAGTTCAGCGATCACTTCATCACGCTCAACCCAATCGCCTTCTTTTTTAGTCCACTTTAAAAGCGTCACTTCACTTATCGATTCGCCAATTGTGGGAACTTTTATTTCAATCATAAAAAAATATTTCGTTGTATTAACAGGTTTTTGAAAAACCAATTATTAATTTCTAATTCTTAATTACTAATTAAATATTAAATGCTGTTTCAATAATCTCCGTCTGTTCCTGCACATGCACTTTATGATAACCTGTTGCAGTAGATGCACTGGCATTTCTGCTGATCACTCCAAAATTGATCGATTTCAAATTCATTTGTAAAAAGGAAGCTGCACCCATATTCAAAGGTTCTTCCTGTACCCAGAACCAGGTGGCTTTGTTGTATTTGCGATGCAACATATCCAGTTGTTTTTGTGGCAATGGGTAAATCTGCTCTAATCTTACGATCGCAATATCTTTTCTGTTCTCCTTGCGTTGTTTTTCTGCCATTTCGAAATAAATTTTGCCGGTACAGAGCAATACTTTCTTAACAGCCGTTACATCCTCTACAAATACATCATCAATCAATTCTTTAAACCCGGATTTGGTGAATTCGTTGATATGACTGAACGTTTCCGGATTTCGCAGATTTGCTTTTGGAGAGAAATTGATCAACGGTTTACGGAAATTCCAGGTTAGTTGTCTTCTGAATGCATGAAACAGATTGGCAGCTGTTGTTATGTTCGTAATCACCAGATTCATTTCTGCACACATTTGTAAAAATCTTTCCATTCTGGCACTACTATGCTCCGGGCCCTGTCCTTCATAACCATGGGGCAATAACATCACAACACCATTCTGTCTTTGCCATTTCTGTTCTCCTGCTGCGATAAACTGATCTATCATAGTTTGTGCACCATTTGAGAAATCTCCAAACTGTGCTTCCCAGATCACTAAGGCATTAGGATTGGCCATTGCATACCCATATTCAAAACCCAATACTCCATATTCACTTAACAATGAATTATATATTCTGAATTTTTCCTGGTTATCCTGAAAGTGATTGAGGCGATTATAGCCCTTGTTTGTATTCTCATCACGTAATACGGCATGCCTGTGGCTGAACGTGCCACGTTGCACGTCCTGGCCGCTCATACGAACAATATTGCCATTGATGAGGAGAGAACTATACGCCATTAATTCTGCGGTAGCCCAATCTATTTTTTGTTCCGTTTCAAGCACTCTGATTTTATCCTGGATTAATTTTTCTATTTTTTTCAATGGCGTGAATTCAGCGGGCCATTTCATAAGATTGGTAAACAATCTTGTAACTTCTTCTTCGGAGATCGCTGTAGAGGGAGATACCTCAAAATCTTCTATTGTGGCTTTTCGTAAATTTTTCCAGGCAAGCTCAGGCTGCTGATAATGATAGGGTAACGGGTTTTGTTTTATTTCATCCAGTCTTTCCTGCAAATCGGCCCAGAATTTTTTCTCCATCTCTTTTGCAAGTACCCTCGCATCTTCTTCCCCATTCTCCATCAGAAAATTGGTATAGATCTCTCTCGGATTCTGATGTTTATCGATCAAAGCATACAGTTGTGGCTGTGTATATTTCGGATCGTCTCCCTCATTATGGCCATGCTTTCGATAACATACCATATCAATAAAAATATCGCTGTTAAACTCCTGACGGTATCGGGTTGCAATTTCAGCACATTTTACTACGGCTTCGGCATCATCCCCATTTACATGTAATACCGGGGCCTGCACCATGGCTGCAACAGAGGTACAATAATCTGCACTTCTGGCATCATCAAAATCTGTCGTAAATCCGATCTGGTTATTGATCACAAAATGGATCGTTCCGCCGGTATAATATCCCCGCAGGTAACTCATCTGCAATACTTCATATACAATTCCCTGTCCTGCTACAGAAGCATCTCCATGAATCAGAATGGGTAGGATCTTATCAAAATCGCTATGGTACATTACATCAGCCTTTGCCCTTGCAAAGCCTACCACAACCGGGTTTACAGCTTCCAGATGTGAGGGATTAGGCATCAGTTTCAAATGCATTGTCTTATTATCGGGCGTTTGTACCTCACTTCCATAACCCATATGGTACTTTACATCTCCACTTCCCATTGTTTGGTCCATAGTAGCCGTTCCCTCAAACTCACTAAAGATCTGTTCATAGGTTTTACCCATGATATTGGCCAAAATATTCAATCTTCCCCTGTGAGCCATTCCAATCACCACTTCCTGAACATCATTATCAGCAGCGGTATTGATTATTGCATCTAAGGCAGCTATGGTGGTTTCTCCTCCTTCCAGCGAAAATCTTTTCTGTCCGATGTATTTGGTATGCAAAAATTTCTCAAACATTACGCCCTGGTTCAGTTTCTCCAGAATGCGTCTTTTTTTATCCAATCCGATAGGCTGCGCGAAATTCTTTTCCATCTCATTGGTCAGCCAGTCAATCTTAACCTGGTCGCTGATGTATTTGAATTCTATTCCAACATGAGATGCATAAGTGGTTTCAAGGTGGGATAAGATTTTTTTCAAACTGGCAGCACCAAGTCCTATCAGGTTTCCCGCTTGATAAACAGTATCCATATCGGCCATCGACAGGCCAAAAAAAGCAAGGTCCAGGTTGGCACCACGATCTTTACGGCTGCGAATGGGGTTGGTTTTAGCTAACAGATGCCCTTTATTACGATAGCCCAATATCAATCTGTACACCCTGATCTCCTTCATCCAGTCTACCCCTGAATTTGCCGGTTCAGATACAGATCCTGTATTTTTCCCCGAAATCCCGTTGGAAACGGCAAAATCAAAGCCTTCAAAAAATTTTTTTAAGTCCGGATCTATATTGGTGGGATCTTTTATAAAATCCTGGTATAAACTTTCTATGTAGGCAGGATGAGAGTTGGTTATGTACGAAAAATCCTTCATTTGTTGGTTTTGAGCTTCTTTAGGTCTGGTGGCTGACAAATATCGGTCATTGAAAGCAGAAAAAAAGCCTAAAAAGCCGGAAACTCAGAAAAGTCCGGAAGTCGGAAAATCCGGAAGATTTTAAAAAAAATACCCGAAACCAAAGGATTTCCGACTCCGGACTTGCTGACTTTCCGACTTCCGGACTTCCCGACTTCCCGACTTTTATAATTTTTTTAGTATTAAATTTCAAAATTCCGCTCTTACACCTTACCTTTGCCGTCCTGAAAAAAATAATACATGGCAAACCATTCAGCTACAAAGAAAGATGTGAGACAAGCTACCAAGCGTCGCGACCGTAACCGTTATTATGGTAAAACTACCCGTAACGCTATCCGCGACATGAAGGCAAATACCGAGAAAAAGGTATACGAAGAACAATTGCCTGATGTGGTTTCTATGATCGACAAACTGGCAAAGCGTGGCATCATCCACAAAAATAAAGCTGCCAATTTGAAAAGCAAATTGACCAAGAAAGCTACTACCCTCGCATAGTAATTTTTTTAAAAGATCTTACAAAGCCAACTGTTTAAAAGAACGGTTGGCTTTTTTATTACCCTATGTTATTGGAAGCTTTTTCCAAAGACACAGTAAACCGGTTGATATCATTATTGATGGGAGTATAGGTAACATTGCCTTTATGAATCGTAATAAATCTATCAACAATGGAAAGACCCAGTCCATACCCTTTTGTACGCAATGCATTGGAACCCCGGAAAAAAGGTTGCATAATATTTTCCTTTTCATCAGCCGGTAACTGCATTCCCTTATTATCGATATGAACCAATATACCGGCCCCCTGTGATTCAACAGTTATAAAAACGGTATGATCTACCGAATATAGAAAAGCATTTTTTACCAGATTAAAAAAAGCTGATTTCAAAAGGGTTTCATTCCCATGAATTATAAAATCGCTGTCATTTTCCGGCATGGGATTGAAAGAGATCTGTACAGACAGTTCCGGCAATCTTCGTTTTGAGTTACTTACCGTTTCGTACAACACTTCATCGATCCTTAACATGGGCCATTCCTTTCCCTGTTCATTTTCTGAAAACTGGGAGATCAGTAAAAGTGAATTGGTTAATTCGATCAGTTCCTGTTGTTCTTCTTTTAATGACAGCAATAGTTTTTTATATTCCGGAACCGTCATTTCGCGGCCCAAAGCTGATTCGGTTTGAGACAACATGGTAGCCAAAGGGGTCCTCAATTCATGTGAAGCATGGTTAACAAAGTTTTTCTGTACAATAAAAGCCTTCTCCAAACGCTCAAGCATGCCATTAAAGTTTCTGGCGATTTCATTGATCTCCCCATTATTTTCACTAACCTTCAGTCTTTTCCCTAGATTCTGCAGATCTGTCTGTTTCATCTGCAGCCCTAGATTGGTTAGTGGTTTGAAGGCTTCCCTAACAAAAAAGAAAGAAGTAAAAGCAGTGATCAGCAGTCCGCCGATCAAAACAATAATTATGATCAGCCGGAGCTTGTAAATTTTATCAAATCCGTTCTTATCATAACCCGTAGAGATCAGAATTTGCCCTGATGCATTTAAAACCAATCCGGCATTCTGGTAATTATTTTCAGAATACCATACATATTGCTTCTCACTTTTAATATGTTGAATAATCTGTGGATCAATAACAGGATGTATGCTTTCGGGAATTTTATTTACTATTTTCCCATCCGGATCTAGCACAACTACGCGTTGGTCAAAAATGGTGCTGTTGTGCAAAATATTTATAATAACACTTGCATTATTATCCTTTAGCTGCTTGCTTTTACTATAAGCCTCATATAATTCCAATCCTTCATTCTTAACCCTTTCAAAATAATCTGATTCACGGTAATTATAAAAAAGGAAATAGATGGTTATAGAAAATACAAAAAGAATAACCGTAACAAAAAATGTAAAAAGCAAGGCAAAACGCAGTTTCAGGTTCATTGAAGGCGTTTTATTTGATATAATACCCAAAGCCCGGTTTGGTATGGATCAATTTATTGGGAAAAGGTTTATCAATCTTATTTCGAAGGAAACTGATATACACTTCAATTGTATTGGTACCTGTGTCAAAACTCAGGTCCCATACTTTTTCCATGATCTCCTGTTTGGAAATTACACGCTCTTTATTTCTGGCAAGCAACACAAGCAGGGTAAATTCTTTGGCCGTAAGGTTGATATTAATACCATTCCGTATGACTGTTTTATTCAGAAAATTGATTTCCATATCCTCTACAATGATCCTGTCTGAGGTTGAGGGCATTTCGGCTCTTTTTAGAAAAACTTTAATACGGGCAAATAATTCTACAAAATGAAAGGGCTTAATAATATAATCATCTGCTCCGATATTGAATGCCTCTACTTTATCATGGATCTCACCCGCAGCACTAAGCATGATAATGGGGATCTTTTTATTTTGATCGCGAAATTCACGGCAAAGCTCATAACCGCTTTTATAAGGAAGATTAATATCGAGTAATACAAGGGAGTATGAATTACCGGCAAACATTTTGGAAGCTTCCAATCCATCCACAGCCAATTCGGCAAAAAATCCTTTACTGATAAGTTCATCACGTATGGTCTTTCCTAATTTGACTTCATCTTCTACAAGTAGTATCTTATGTTTTCCAGGCATGCTAGTTATTGGATTTCAGCCTTAAAGTAACTAAAAAAATTGTTTTTAAAACTAATTCATTTTATAAATGACAAAAAAAACATGTTTGGTTTTATTACAATGCATATGATTTTCTTTCTACCGTTACTCATTAATAAAAAAAGGCAGCTTTAAAAGCTACCTTTTTTGTTAGACTCAAATAGTGAGTTATTCAATTTTCTTTACTTCACCGCTACCGGCAACATGCTGTTTAACTGTAGCTGCTCCTTTGTAAAACACAGAACCTACACCGGCAATATTTATATCCAGACTTACATCGGTATATACTTTAACATTGCCGCTTCCTGCTATTTTTACAGTGGCGTTCTCCGATTTCAATTCATTTGCAATATAATCACCTACTCCACTAATACGAATGGTTTGATCCCTTGTTTCGCCTTTTAATGTGATTGAACCACTTCCGGCAATATCGCCTTCAATCTTAGGTGTATTAACTTCCATTTTAATATCTCCGCTACCGGCAATTTTTAGAACCAGCTTATCCCCGCCTGAAAACTTATTGGTACCGATAATATTTCCACTGCCGGCCAGCGTTATCTGTTCCAGTTTATTGGTAGTGATGGTGATTTTAATAGGATTCTCAGATGAAAGATTGATATGCTCTTTTGATTTTACAACCAAATAGCCATCTTCCTGTGAAGTGATAATGTAGGGAAGCAGGTTATCATCAGCTTCTACTTTTACCGAAGTTTCGGGGCCCTGGGTAATTTCTACATCATAACTGCCGGCCAGTTTGATTTTTTCAGCACGGGTAATATGACGGTCTTCTTTACTAAGATTACCATTTCCTTTAATACGTTTATACCCCATCCAACGACAGGCAGAGAAAACAAGCAGAATTACGGTAAGGAGCAGAAAAATACGTTTCATGTTTAGGTTTTGTACCGGAAAGTTAGCAAAAACAAGTGTTTTCAAAGAACCTTTTAATGTGGATTCTTAACCGCTTGTCAGGCTTTAGTGCCACGAAAATTTCTGTTACCTTCGCAGGCATGACAGAAAAAATACTTATTCTCGATTTTGGAAGCCAGTTTACCCAATTGATAGCCCGTGCAGTAAGGGAGGCCAATGTTTTTTGTGAGATCATCCCCTATCAGAAATCTTTTGTGATTGATCAAGACCTGAAAGGGATCATTTTAAGTGGCTCGCCATTTAGTGTGAATGAAGAAAATGCACCTTCGGTGGATATTGCTTCTTTCATTAAAAAAGTACCGGTACTGGGTGTTTGTTATGGAGCCCAGTTAACTGCTAAAGTTTTTGGCGGTCGCATTGATAAATCCAACAAAAGAGAATATGGCCGTGCCAAACTGCATATACAGCAGGAAGATATTTTATTGAAAGGTGTTTCTGAACAATCACAGGTATGGATGAGCCATAGTGATTCCATCACACAATTGCCGGAAGGGTTTTCTATTTTGGCTACTACAGAAAGTATTCCCGTTGCAGGCTTCAAGAAAAACGGTACCGATACAAAACCATTGTATGGCATTCAATTTCATCCGGAAGTATATCATTCAACAGAAGGAAAAAAAATCATCAAGAATTTTCTGATCAATATCTGTGGCTGCAGCCAGAACTGGACACCCGCTTCTTTTGTTCAGGAAACCGTTGCCAAACTGAAAGCACAGATCGGCGATAGCCATGTGATCATGGCATTGAGTGGTGGTGTGGATAGTACAGTTGCTGCAACACTGATCAGCAAAGCGATCGGCGACAGATTACACGGGATCTTTGTTGATAATGGCGTACTACGCAAAGATGAATTTGAACAGGTATTAAAAACATATGATGCAATAGGATTAAATGTTACGGGCATTGATGCCAAACAAATGTTCTATGATGAGTTTAAAGGAAAAACAGATCCTGAACAAAAAAGAAAAGTGATCGGTAAATTATTTATCGATGTATTTCATGAAGAATCGAAAAAAGTAGAAGGTGTAAAATTCTTAGGGCAGGGAACCATTTATCCTGATGTAATTGAAAGTGTAAGTGTACATGGCCCATCGCAAACCATCAAATCGCACCACAATGTTGGGGGGTTGCCTGATATTATGCATTTAGAATTAGTTGAACCACTTCGCTATTTATTTAAAGATGAAGTAAGAAAAGTAGGATTGGAACTGGGAATACCCGCAGACATGATTAACCGCCATCCTTTTCCCGGCCCCGGATTAGCCATCAGGATTTTGGGTGAAGTAACTGAAGAAAAAGTAAAACTCTTACAAGCCGCCGATGCGATCTATATTAATGGATTAAAGGAACATAATCTCTATTCATCTGTATGGCAGGCGGGTACTATTTTGTTGCCGGTAAAAAGTGTAGGTGTAATGGGTGATGAAAGAACGTATGAATTTACAGTAGCACTAAGGGCAGTAACTTCTGTAGATGGAATGACTGCCGACTGGGCGCATTTACCTTATGAATTTCTGGCACATATTTCGAACGAGATCATCAATAATGTAAGAGGTATTAATCGGGTGGTGTATGACATCAGCAGTAAACCACCGGCTACAATTGAGTGGGAATAATCAATTCAACATTTTATTAAACCATACAGATGCGTTTGTTTTACAGGATTGGCATTAGTGTTCTTTGTTTTTGTCTGGTGCTATCTGGCAGAACACAAACCATTTCTACCAAACCCGTTAAGATAGCTGTGTTTGCACCGGTTTATATAGACTCTGCATTTAATAATGATACTTATAAGCTCGGAAAAAATAATCTTCCCAAATACCTCCTGCCAGGGTTGGATTTTTATAATGGTGTAATGTTGGCCATTGATTCGTTGAATGCAGAAAAAGCACCGGTAGAAGTTTTGTTTTATGACAGCAAAAGTTCAGAATCACAAATTCAGCAATTAGTTGCAACCCCTGAGTTTGCAGACATTTCATTGATCATAGCTTCGTTTAATACCAGAGCAGAGATTAAACCTTTGGCTGATTATGCACTGGAGAAAAATATTCCGATAATCTCTGCTACTTATCCCAATGATGGCGGCTTAACAGGTAATCCTTTTTTTGTTTTGATCAATCCTACTTTATTAACACATATGGAAGGGATTTTCAAATACCTGCATCGGTTCTATCCAACCAATACCATCACTCTTTTTCGCAAAAAAGGAAATGTGGAGGATATGATCCTCACTCAATTGAATAAACAGAATACACTTACCCCAGGCACAAAACTGAAACTTAACTCAGTTGATCTTACAGACAGTTTTACAGTGAAAGATATCACCTCGCATTTAGACAGCACCCGTTTGAATGTAGTGATCTGCGGCACATTAAATGAAAGTTTTGGCAGTAATCTTTCTAAAATTTTGGGCAGCTCAAAAAATTTTCAAACCTTAACCATTGGTATGCCAACATGGGATGGTTTAAAAGATATTGGCAAAGACATTGATATAGTTTACTCTACACCATACAATCTAACACGAACAGATAAATTAAGCGCCCAACTTTCTGAAAAATACAAAGTAAAATATGCCGGAAGGCCCAGTGATATGGTGTTCAAAGGATTCGAGTCGATGTATCATTTTACCAAACTGGCGCTGAAATATGGTAATGGACTGATCAATCATTTATCAGAAAAAGAATTCAAGCTATTTAATGAGTTTGATATACAGCCTGTGAAATTGAAAAAAGAAAACCCGATGCCGGATTATCTGGAGAATAAAAAATTGTATTTTATCCGGAAAGTCGATGGGAGGTTGAAATCTGTGAATTGATTTTTTGTTTGCCACAGATTAGCACAGATTGATTTATCATCTCTTAAGTTGCCCGCAAAATTTTTGAATTATACAGTCGAAACAAACTATTTTAACGGCTTGCTCCTGCAGTTTCATGTTATTCCATTTAGACATTTAAATGCTGCTAAATCATTAATGTAACTGATGTTAAGTAATCTTTTTTGAAACAGATAGTAACATAGGTTAACAATAAGGAAACATAGGATGCAAACTATATGCCCTGCTTCCTGACCCATGTTACTATGTGCTTCAAAAAATCTTTGATAAGATTGATTTATCAATCAACTATTTTTAAAGTCGAATTGGTATTAACTTGTACCTAGAAAATATTTTTTCTTTCGAACATGAGACTTCAAACAACAAAAGGTTACAGGGTGATTGAACAATGGCTTACTGCAAAAGCATTTGAGCCGTTTGCATTTCAGACCGAAGCCTGGCAGCATATCATTAATGGAGAAAGTGGGCTTGTAAATGCCCCAACAGGATGTGGTAAAACCTTCTCTGTTTTCCTCGGTGCAGTTATTCAATTTATTAACGAGTATCCTAAAGATTATACGCAACAAAAAAATAATGGTTTACAATTATTATGGATCACTCCTTTAAGGGCATTGGCCAAAGACATTGGCAGGGCCATGGAAGAAGTGATCACAGAATTAGGTATGCAATGGAGCGTTGGTATTCGCAATGGTGATACCAATACTGCTGAACGGCAGAAACAAAAAAGAAATATGCCGGAAGTGTTGATCATAACTCCCGAAAGTCTTCATTTGGTGTTGGCGCAGAAAAACTATCCTGAACTATTTTCTCACTTGAAAATTATTGCTATTGATGAATGGCATGAATTGATGGGGAGTAAACGTGGCGTGCAGGTGGAGTTGGCTTTAAGCAGGATCGTGAACTGTTGTAGCATTCAAAATTCAAAAGTAAAAAGTAAAAAAAACAAGGTAGTTGTTTGGGGGATCAGTGCTACCATCGGGAATTTGGAGGAGGCCAAAGATGTTTTGCTTGCATCATTACAAACAGAAGGTATAATTATTAAAGCAAAACTGGATAAGAACATAGTTGTAGAATCCATACTGCCCGATGAAATTGAAAAATATCCGTGGGCAGGACATTTGGGAATTAAGCTGGCAGACAAATTAATTCCCATAATTGAGAACAGTAAAACCACGCTCATCTTCATTAATACAAGAGGTATGAGTGAAACATGGTACCAGACCTTATTAACTGTTGCCCCGCAATTGGCCGGTGCCATTGCATTACACCATGGAAGTATTGAGCAGGAACTTCGGTTATGGGTAGAAGATGCTTTGCATACGGAGAAACTGAAAGCGGTGGTTTGTACATCCAGTCTGGACCTAGGCGTTGATTTTCGTCCGGTAGATACCGTGATACAGGTGGGTTCTCCCAAAGGCATTGCACGTTTTTTACAAAGAGCGGGAAGAAGCGGTCACAGGCCGGGCGAAACCAGTAAAATTTATTTTCTCCCAACACATTCTCTTGAATTATTAGAAGTAGCCGCCTTAAAAACAGCCATCAAAGAAATGGCCATTGAAAGTAAAGAACCCATGCTTTTATGTTTTGATGTACTGCTCCAGTTTCTGTGCACACTGGCCATCAGTGATGGGTTTGAAGCAAATGAATTATTCAGGGAAATTAAAAGTACCTATTGTTTTGCAGACATCACAGAAACTGAATGGCAGGAAGTATTGCAACACCTTACTATTGGTGGTAAAGCCTTGCAGCAATATGATGAATATAAAAAAGTAGAGATCGAGAACGGTGTTTACAGGATCACTAACCGCCGGATAGCCATGCGACACAGAATGCATATTGGTACCATTGTTAGCGATGCCATGCTAAAAGTAAAACTGATGAGTGGCGGTTTTATTGGCGTGATAGAAGAATGGTTTATTAGCAGACTGGAGCCGGGAGAAGTATTTACATTGGCCGGCAGAAACCTGGAGCTGGTGGCAATCAAAGACATGACGGTAATGGTTAGAAAATCATCAGCCAAAAAATCTATTGTGCCATCCTGGATGGGTGGGAGAATGAGTTTAACCGCCAATCTCGGAAGAATTTTGCGTGAAACTTTTAATAAAGCGCTGGTTGATGAGGATGAGATAGAATTGAAAAGTTTACATGGTCTTTTTGAATTGCAGCAAACACTCTCGCATATTCCGCGAGATAATGAATTACTGATTGAACAGGTAGAAGATAAAAATGGATTTCATTTAGTGGTGTATCCCTTCGAAGGAAGACAGGTGCATGAAGCCATGAGCGCAATACTGGCCTATCGCATCGGTCAAATTATGCCGATCACTTTTTCGATTTCTATGAATGATTATGGATTTGAACTATTGAGCGACCAAACTGTACCTGTTGATGATAGCAATGTGCGTGAATTATTCACTGATAAAGACCTGTTACTCGACATTCAAAAGAGTGTGAACAATACAGAAATGGCGAAACGAAAATTCAGGGATATTGCTGTGATAGGCGGACTGATTTTTCAGGGAATGCCGGGTGAAAAGAAGAAAGCAAGACACTTACAATCATCTGCATCATTACTGTTCAAAGTGTTTGATGAATATGATCCGAATAATCTTTTATTAAAACAAGCATACAATGAAGTATTGGTGCAGCAAATGGATGAAGTAAGGTTAAGACATGCATTGAACAGGATCAGTAACAGTAAGATCATTCTTACTTTCCCTGAACAGATCACACCACTCTCCTTTCCGATTATTGTTGATGGATTGAACCGTAATAATTATTCCTCAGAAAAATTGGAAGACCGTATAAAAAAGATGCAGGCACAACTTGAGAAATTGTAAACCCTAACCCTCCTAAGCCTTCTGCTCGGTATTTTGAACATTTTCCACAATAAAAAATAAGCCGTTCCTCCGTGCGAAAATTAATTCTCTCAGAGAGGCACTAAGGCACAGTTTTAAATAACTAAGTTTGGAGATTGCATAAACTTAGTTGAATGAATCTATATTCCGGAATGATTTCAATTGTTCATCGCATTATCTTTATATATTTTTATGACCACGCCAATTCAGCACATCATTCATAATAATCATTTCTGGCTATCGCCACAGCGATGTATTTATTGGGAAGAGGAGCATTCATTGATTTTATCAGACTTACACTTTGGAAAAACAGGACATTTTCGAAAACATGGCATAGCTGTTCCACAGGAAGTATTTAAGGAAGACCTGCAAAGATTGATTGAACAGATCGCCTATTTTAAACCTCAAAAAATCATAGCCGTTGGCGATCTGTTTCACAGCAAAGAAAATAAGGAAATGGATCTGTTTGTAAAATGGCGAAATGATTTCCCGGGAATTGATTTTATGCTGGTAAAAGGGAATCACGATATATTAACGATAGAATGGTATGCTGCTGCAGGCATTCAGGTAAAGGAAGGTATTTTTACGATCAATGATTTTCATTTTGTTCATGATCCTGCGGAGACTGATGGCGAGATTATTAAAAATGGTTTTTGTTTTTCCGGGCATATACATCCCGGTGTTCATATCAGTGGTTTGGGTAAACAGGGATTATCATTTCCGTGTTTCCATTTTACAAAAACACAGGCAATACTTCCGGCATTTAGCAAATTCAGCGGTTATGTGATTTTGCCAAGAAAGAAAACAGATAATGTATTTGCAATAGTTGAAGAAAAAATCATAAAGCTGTAATTCAAGATGGTTAAAATTGCTTTCGATACCATTTATGCGCACCCACTTCCCGAAGGCCATCGCTTTCCTATGTTGAAGTATGAATTGATTCCGGAGCAATTATTGTATGAAGGCAGTATCACAAAAGACAATCTTTTTCAACCGGAAATCTGTGAAGAAGAAATTATATTATGGACACATGATAAAGGGTATTTTGATAAACTCATCCATCAAAACTTATCCGCATCTGAACAAAGAAAAATCGGTTTTCCTCAATCACCTACATTAACCAAAAGAGAACTGATCATAACGAAAGGTACCATTGATTGTTGCAGGTATGCCATGGAATATGGCGTTGCCTTAAATGTTGCAGGCGGCACACACCATGCTTTTAAAGAAAGAGGAGAAGGATTTTGCTTATTGAATGATATGGCGGTTGCTGCAAACTATTTACTTAAAAATAAGTTAGCTAAAAAAATACTCATCATTGATCTTTATGTTCATCAGGGAAATGGAACGGCAAAACTATTTGAGAACGAATCACGTGTGTTTACTTTCAGTATGCATGGTGAGCACAATTATCCTTTTCATAAAGAAAAATCAGACCTTGACATCCCTTTCAAAGACGGAACAGACACCGAAACCTATTTGCAATTACTTACGGACACTTTACCTGATCTGGTAAAAAAAGTAAACCCAGATTTTGCATTCTATTTATCCGGTGTTGACATACTAGAAACAGATAAATTCGGGAAACTAAAAGTTACTTTAGAAGGCTGTAAACAAAGAGATGCCTTTGTTTTTCAAACACTTAAACAAAACAATATCCCCGTTGCGGTTGCCATGGGAGGCGGATATTCTCCGGATGTAAAAATTATTACTGAAGCACATTGTAATACTTTCAGGTTGGCGAAGGAAATGTTTGAGTAGTTAAGAGTTAATAGTGAATAATTAAGTAACTCTTCTTATACGGAGCACCTATTAACTTTTAACTACTAACTTCTACCTCCCCCTTTCTTCCCCTGCAGCGTCAAATAATCAATATAATAGATCAACCTAACGGTTACTTCATTGCCATGTGGCTGTTGAAATACCTGGTTAAAATTAGAGGTGTAATTTTTATAATTGGTTCCATTGATTGGAAAATCATTTCCTAACCAATTCTTATATCCAACAATTAATTTACTGCCATATTTAAAATCCCAGGTATAGAACATATCAAGGTTGAACGCATTAAAATTCTGATCCTGGTTATTGATGAAAGCATGTGGCAGCCAATTGCCCTCGGCATCGGTATAATAAAAATTAGTGTAATGAACTTTACTCCAGTAATGCCTTGTACGAAAAGAAAGATTCATTTTGGAAGTGAAATTGTAAACACCATTGATCACTGTACTGAAATTAACTACTTGTCTTCTGCCGGCTACAGGCTCACCATTGGCTTCTGTTAATGCATAACCGTATTGCCCCTGGTCATTTTCCCGAGTCATATCAATATCCAATGAAAAATGTTCATTGAACCTATAACGGGGTGCCAGTTCAATCATATTATACGGATCACTGTAAGGTTTTGGTGCTTCTGCATAACCAAAATTATACCGGAAGAAGAAACGTTTACGACTATCACTGCTGCCGCTTAACCCTACATACCAATAGGGTGTTTTCTTCAGCACTTTACCCGGCGTTCTCATTTCAAAATAATCATTCATCCAAACAGGCTGCCCGCTTGCTTTCAAAGTGAGGTCCCAGAAATTTTTAAAATACCAGAAACCACTTCCTGATAAGGCAACACTTGAAAACTTATTTGGTGTATATAAATAAACCGGCGATACAGAAAAACTATATCGGTAACTCAGAAAATTCTTTGTGGGTGTAAATTCATTGTAACTAACCGTGCCTGATGTTGTTATCTGGTTTGGTGCTTTCAGAAAACCCAGATCATTAGGGTCATATTTTTCAGATACAATATTATTCAAAAACTGGTATTGAATATGCCCACTCACTTTTGAATAGGATAACACACTATTAAAACCATTGTATTTATCTACACCGGAAATTTGGCTAAACCTGCCTCCAAAAGAAAAATTATGTCGGTTACCGGCGTCAAAAAGATTTACATCCAAGCCACTAACATTCGCATTTCTTCTACCGCCACTGCGCCAGACATTGGTATTAGTAAAGGTAAGTGATGACCGATTGGCCAATGCCTGATCCAATACCAAAATATTATAATTGGTGAGGGGCTCTGTTTCAATACTAGTTTTGGCACCTGTTGTTTTATTTTCAACAATTCCATGAATTGGTGATCCAATTGCATTGAAAACGCCAATACCCAGCTTCTTCTTGGTTCTACCGGAAAACTTTGATGCATTTAATAACTGTGTAATACCAGGATTAGAAACGATCTGTAAATTAGGATCGGCATTTACCATACTGGTTACACTACTATAACCTGAAGGAGTGGCTCCTACCCTTCTTGAATAAAACAGTCCGGCTTTATTAAACAATTCGATACCCTCGGTAAAAAATGGACGGTTCTCCTGAAACTGCACTTCATAGGGTGTAAGATTCAACACCACATTATCGGAAACCACCTGCCCAAAATCTGGTATCACCGTTGCGTCCAAAGTGAAACTTTCATTGATACCATATTTCACATCCATACCACCATTGCGTAGAAAATCTGTTTTTCTTCTTCCATCTGCATAAGGCACTGTTCTGAATCCGGATGTGATATAAGGAAGAAAAGATAAACGTAGTGGCGGAACAATATTTTCTACTCCTTTCAGATTACCAAACTGGTTTACAAAACCGCCTTTACTTGGGTCAATAGCATTCCAGTAAAGATTTTCGTTGGATCTTCTTATGTAGCGTTGAAAATTTATACCCCAATCCTGAATACTCTTCTTCGAAAAACGGATAGCTGAATAGGGAATTTTTATTTCAATCGTCCATCCATCTTTTTGCATTTTCACACTGCTTTCCCAAACAGCATCCCAGGTATAATCGCTTGGTGGGCCAAACTGCGAATTTAAAGTGGCCACCAATCGTCCATCAGATTGTACATTTCTTGAGGTAACCAAGAATTGAAAACCATTCTGGTCATCATTATAGGTATCAAAAAAAACACTAAAATAATCTACATCCTTTCTTTGCTCTCCATCACGTGAGGTGAGTTGTTTACGAACCAATCCCGGCTCATCATACAAATACGCGCCGATATAAACCGCCTGATCATCATACATAATATGAACGGTAGTTTTTTGAGAAGGTTCTTTGCCAAAATGAGGTGCATTGGCAATAAAACTGTCTGCCACGGGAGCTTGTTTCCAAACAGGCTCATCCAGGTTACCATCTATTTTAATGGGGCTATGTATCCGTAGAGCTGATACATTCTTTTCCTGAGCCAGACAAAAAGTTATGACAAACAAGCAGCAAACAGTAAATAATCCTTTCATGAAATATATAAAGTCGCAAAAATAACTGAATGAGATTTCTTGAGGGTAAAAAATATACGAATGGCGGAAAATCAAAGCATTTAGTGTTAAACTGCTTTGTTTTTTAAATTATCAGGAACGTCAGACTGTCTAAAAACTAATGAATTGATATTTCTTATTCGGATACCTATCGTTGACAAAATTCATTTACGCAATTCTCAGGCGGTTCATTTGAGTTTTTAGACAGACTGACGTTTTATGCTATTCCCTCTGTATAACTCAGTGTACTCTGTCACTCTGTGTTGAAAAAAAGATAATACATTTCGAAATGTTTTTTTCAACACAGAGTGACAGAGTTTAGGAGTTTCACAGAGATCCTTTATGATTTTAATAATATCTGATAACATAGCACATTACCGGGAAGTAAATTAATTTTACTTCCTGCTCTAATTAGATTAGTATGAACTCAATAATTCTGCCTTTATTTAATGCAGACCCATCGGGTCGAAATATCGGTAGCACCCGATAACACAAAATAGATGAGAGCGCCGTGGTGCGAAATATCTCGCACCTACGGCGCTCTCATCATTAAAAATTTAATTATCTACCGATATTTTGATCCTACGGAGCAATGATGAATTGATTCCGAAAGAGGCAAGATTGCCTGACTTGAAGAATTGCATTCATCCTGGTCATTATATCGTTCCAGAAACAAAGGTCTCTCACCTTATCCTACCCCATCCTAGTTCATCTTCTTCTTCAAACTACTTACCTGTTCCTGTAAATTGTTCACCATTCCGGCTAGTTGGTTTACATCCCAGCGCGGGCCGGCATTGGCTTTTTGCATGATGTAAACGGCTTTCCATACTTCGAGCACATCTTCGGAACTTACATTATACGGTTCATATTGAGGGTTATCGCTGAATAAAGTGATCTTGTTTTTGAGGCGGTTATTCTTCATGATCCGCTTATAAACAACCCCTTCATTTTTTGATAACACTACATAAGTGTTACTGTTCTTCACATCTTCCAGGTCTTCTACTTTTTCTCCAACTATTACACTACCACTTGGTGTGGGCAACATACTGTCTCCCACAATTTCAAATGCTCGGTACTGCCCCGGGCCCAACATAGGAAGGGTAAAGGTATTCAGTTCATCCACAAACTCAGGATCGCCATAGCCTGCGAGGTAACCTGCGGCGGCTTTTACAGGTACAAAGCTGATCTGTACCACCTCCGACTCCATTTTCATCTGGCGCCGTTTTTCCATATAGCTTATTGCTTTAGGAGCAGACAGATCTTTGAACAGAAAATCTTCGAGACTTAGTTTGAAAGTATTGCAGATCATCTCCATCACTTCCAGTCTCGGTTCGGCACGCTCTTCTTCATAAGCACCTACCAGGGATCTTTTGATCTTGAGTTTGTTGGCAAATTCCTCCTGTGTCCAGCCACGCAGCTTGCGCAGGTAGCGTAAATTTTTTCCGGCATTTGACATGGCTAACTGATTTAGTTAGCAATTTACTAATATTTTTAGCTAACCACCAAAAATATTTTTCTCTTTTTTAAAATTTCACCCATTCTTCATTTTTTATAGGCAGATTTAACGGCTTGGTGTACTTTACTTTTCCAAATAAAACTGCACATGAAAAAAATCGCCCTGGTTCTTTTATTGATCAGCACTTACAGTGGCTTTGCACAAACCAAAACAGCATGGCCCGACGACCTGATCATCACCCCTGAAAAATCGAATTTTGATAAAACATCTACTTATACGGATGTGATGAATTTCATCAATGCCATCAAAACAAAAAGTCCAAACATACAGGTAAGTAGCATTGGCAAAAGTCCGATGGGTAAAGAGATTCCACTGGTAATACTGTCAAATCCTGCTGTTAGTACCCCTGAACAGGCAAAGGCTTTGGGCAAACCCGTTGTTTATATTCAGGGTAATATTCATGCAGGTGAAGTGGAAGGAAAAGAAGCGGTGATGATGTTGATGCGCGAGATCCTTTTAGGAAATAAAAAAAGCCTGTTGGATAACCAGATCATCGTGATCGTTCCTATTTACAATACCGATGGAAATGATAAAATGGCAAAGGGTTTACGGCCCAGTCAGGAGAATAGTCCATCAGAAACCGGTGAGCGCGAAAATGGCCAGGGATTGGATCTTAACCGCGATGCCATGAAAATGGAAGCTCCGGAAACACAGGGCCTCATCCAGAATGTGATCACTGCCTGGGATCCGCAAATGAGTGTTGACCTGCACACAACCAATGGAACCTGGCACGCATACTCGCTTACCTGGGCACCCAGTTATTTGTATGCAGGAGAGCCGGCTACCTATAATTTTACCAATAATGTAATGTTACCCTATATCACCAAAAAAGTAAAAGATGATTACGGAATGTTCTTTGGTCCTTACGGTGATTACAGTACAAGAGAAGGGTGGCCGTTAAAGAATTTCTATACGTATAACCACCACCCCCGTTATGTAATTAACCAGTTTGGTTTGCGTAACCGCATGGCTATTTTGAGTGAGGCATTTGCGCATGAACGTTTTTACCAGCGCATTTATAGTACCTACACTTTTGTAAATGAGATATTGGATTACACCAATAAACACGCCAAAGAAATTGTACAGATCAACCATGATGCAGAAATGGCGGCTATAAAAAATGTGGTGGATAATGCAGGTAAAGCAAAGAAAGGTGTTCGCTTTAAAATGGTTCCTACTGCTGATAAACTGAATGGTTTCAGAACATACGACTATACTTATTTTATCAAACCGGATGGTAGTAAATCACTTTTAAAAAACGGGAATATTGTTACCTATGATAATGTAACGTATTATGGAGATTTTAAAGATACCATACAGAGTACTATTCCCCGCGGCTATATTATTCCTGCAGCTCAATCGGCTATTGCAGAGCTGTTGATGAAGCAGGGTGTGAAAGTAGAGAAATTAGAAAAGGATGAAAAACTGAGTGGCGAAATATTTATGGTGGAGAAATTTGACAGATCGCCACGCAAATTTGAAGGACATAATATGGCATCTGCCGAAGGAAAATTTGAAGCGGCAACTAAAACCGTTTTGAAAGGCGATTATAAAGTAGATATGGCGCAACCCCTGGCCAACCTGATCTTCTATCTGCTGGAACCACAATCGGATGATGGTTTGCTTACCTGGAATTTCTTTGATGCGTATCTGGACCAGAATGCAGTAAACACAAAGCCCGTTGAGTTTCCGGTGTTCAAATATTTTGCATGGCCGGTGGTGAAAGAGAATTCGAAGAAGAAGAAATAAATCATTGCCACAGATTCACAGATTATCACAGAAAAAATCTGAATTAATCTGTGAATCTGTGGCAACCATTTCCTCACATAGGTTTAACATCTCTCAAAATTCAAATTCGTACCTTGCACCCATGGCGAAAGCAAAAATTGTAAAGAAGAAAAAGCCCATCATTCTCATCACCAACGATGACAGTGTAAATGCACCCGGTATTCATGCATTGGTAGAAGCAGTAAAAGGTTTGGGTAAAGTAATTGTAGTTGCCCCCGATAAACCACAAAGCGGCATGGGGCATGCCATCACCATTGGCCATCCACTGCGTTTGCAGAAGGTAAATATGTTTGGAGATGTGGAAGCCTATGCCTGCAGCGGCACACCGGTAGATTGCGTAAAACTGGCGGTTGATAAAGTGATCCACGATAAACCCGATATCTGCATCAGCGGTATTAACCATGGGGCCAATCATTCCATCAATGTGATCTACTCGGGAACCATGTCGGCAGCTTTGGAAGCGGCCATTGAAAGTATCCCAAGCATTGGTTTTAGTTTACTGGATCTGAGTATTGAAGCTGATTTTACAGCAGCTAAAAAATATGCCCGTTTAATTGTAGAACAGGTATTGAACAGCAAGTTGAAAGAGAAACATCTTTGTCTGAATGTAAATATTCCCAAGGGTGATGAAAAGATGATTAAAGGTGTGAAAGTGTGCAGACAGGCTTATGCCAAATACGAAGAAGAATTTGATGAAAGAAAAGACCCGCATGGCCGCCGTTATTATTGGCTTACCGGTGAGTTCATCAATTTTGATAAGGGAAGGGATACTGATGTTTGGGCACTGGAACATAATTATGTAAGTGTGGTACCCGTTCAGTTTGACCTTACGAATTATGAATTGAAAAAGAAATTAGAAACCAACTGGAAATTCTGATGCAGCTCAAAGACAATATTAAAACCGGTGTGGTGTTTGGATTTCTGGCGCCCTTTTTTGGTTTCTTTTTATATTACCTGCTACGTTTCAGACTGTTTACGGTGAAGGAGTTCTTTCAGGTATTGATGATGCAGAAATCTTTGTTATCGGGCATCATCAGCTTGGCATTGATCGTGAATGTGATCGTGTTTACTTTGTTCATCAACAAACAGAAAGATAAAATTGCTACCGGGGTTTTTATTATCACCTGCGTTTATGCGGTGATAGCATTGATATTTAAGTGGTTCTTCTAAATTCCTGGCGAATCCTTTGCGTCCTCGTGCCTTTGCGGTAAAACTTTTTTAACCGCGAAGACGCGTGGGAACGAGGGCTAGCAAAGAAAATCATTTTACTACCATCAGTCTATATTCTTTTCCTAAAACATTGATAGGTTTACTAGTACTATTCTCAAATTTTATTTTTACTGTTTCGTTGTCATCCACCAGAACAGATTGAATTTTCCAGTCGTTTTGAATCTTATAATTAACAGGGATTACCGTCACTACATCATTATTTCTAACACCTTTCAATTTTATTTCAGCAACTGCTATTCTATTCGGTTCAATAGAAATATCCTTACCATATGATACACTTAAATTCTTTCCATCTATTGCTAGTTTATCTAATGGCATATTGGACTTAGCATTAGCTTTAAAACTTTCTAAATCTTTTTTAAAATCAGATTCCTTATTATTCGAATTCAATACAGTTTGAGTATCAGATATATAAAATGTGATAGTTTGTTTATGCATATAGATGCCGGGATGTCCATTAATGACAGCCGGTTTCCATTTAGGTCCTTTTTCAATCATTCGCATAGCTTCCTCTTTGGTACCAAAACCGGGATCGTTCAGAGCTTTTATGTTGGAAACATTTCCTTCTTCATCAATACTAAAACTTAGCAGAACTGTGTACCTGCCTGGAGGGCCTCCGTTCTTTTTAACTACACCCATATCAAGATTGCGCTCAAGGTATTTTGAGAAGGCAGTAAGACCACCCGGAAATTCTGCAGGGATATTTACATTCGTATTAGTTGATTTATTTTCTGATGCATTGTTTGCCTGAGATGGTTTGATGGAAGTCTCAATTAAAGCACTATTATTAATTTGTATACCTGATTGAGAAGCAGCTTTATCATCTCCTACAAAAAAAGAAATAGCCTGCTTTTGCCTGTATACTACATTTTGTCCATTCTGAACAGCCGGTTTCCATTTAGGTCCTTTGCCGATGATGCGGATGGCTTCATCTTTAGTGCCATAGCCGGGATCGTTCTCGGCAGTTATCTCAGAAAGATTTCCCAGTTTATCAACAATAAAACTCACCACCACTTTGTATTTACCGGCTGGACCTCCATTTTTCTTAACAATATTGATATCCAGATTACGCAATAAATATTTTTCCCAAGCAAGACTACCACCAGGAAATTCTGCTGGAATTTGGGTAACTGTAAATACTTTA
>CANBSW010000024.1 GCA_947372235.1 Chitinophagaceae bacterium
GGAGAATGAGATCGCTTCGTTAAAAACGGGTGATGATGCGGTTATGGTAATCGAATCTGCCGGAAAAAAAATCCATGGTACAGTGATACAGATCAATCCATCCTCACAATTTACCGGTGGACAATACATAGTTAAGATCGAAATAAATACAACAGACAGCAAACAACTCTATTCAGGAATGTATGTACACATTCAAATTCCATCAAAAGAAAAAACAAAGGTTAGCAACAAACAGAATAACGCAGTAATGGTACCTGTAAAAGCGATCATTAACCGCGATCAGCTTACAGGTGTATATACTATCAGCTCACAAAACACCGCTTTGCTGCGCTGGGTGCGTTTGGGAAATACCCTGGGTGATCAGGTGGAAGTACTTTCCGGATTAGCAGGTAACGAACCTTTTATTCTTTATGCAGAAGGCAATCTTTACAATGGCGCACCTGTAAAAATAAAAAAATAAGAACATGGAAAAAGGATTATCGGGTAATATAGCAAAAGCATTTTTACAATCGAAGCTCACCATATTGTTAATGATGGCCTTCCTGCTCATTGGCGGTTACAGCACATTTTTAATGCCTCGTGAAGAAGAGCCACAGATACAGGTTCCGATGGCAGATATTTTTATCGGTTACCCTGGCGCATCACCCAAAGAAGTAGAAACAAAACTGGCTGCGCCGATGGAGAAAATCATCTCCAATATAAAAGGTGTAGAGTATGTGTATTCAACATCCATGAAAGGACAGGTAATGGTGATCGTACAGTTTTATGTTGGAGAAGATATAGAACGCTCTCTTGTAAAACTCTACACTGAGTTGATGAAACACATGGATATTATGCCGCAAGGAGTAACCATGCCATTGATCAAAACCCGCGCTATTGATGATGTTCCCGTAATGGCATTAACATTGTGGGGAGAACACTATGACGATTATCGCTTAAAACAAATCGGACAAGAACTATCCAACGAAATAAAAAAAGTACCCGATGTTGCTGAAGTAACCATTTCCGGCGGACGAAACCGCGAAGTAAAAGTGGTTCTCGATAAATCTTTACTGGCATTGAATGGCGTTGATTTTCTCGGCATCAGCAAAGCCATACAGGCCGGCAATACACAAGCAGATGCAGGCACTCTCGTTAAAAATGATTCTGCTTTTTCCATTCAAACCGGTGATTTTTTAAATACCGCAGAAGATGTGGCAAAATTAGTAGTGGGTATGAAAGCTGGTCAGCCTGTGTATCTGAAACAGGTGGCAAAAGTGGAAGAAGCACCATCAACTGCTTCTCAGTATGTTTTTTATGGATACGGTAAAGCTGATACCGCAGGTTATAAAAAATATACGGCAACCTATCCCGCCATAACACTTTCTATCGGTAAGAAAAAAGGTGCCGATGCAATGAAACTGGCTACACAGATTCTCAGCAAAACAGATCATCTCAAAAAAGATCTCATTCCTTCTGATGTTCAGGTTTCTGAAACCAGGAACTATGGCGACTCTGCTTCACACAAAGTATCTGAATTATTGTTTCACCTATTCATTTCTATTGTAGTTGTAACCATTTTCGTTATGCTGGCCATGGGATGGCGTGGCGGATTGGTGGTATTTCTTTCTGTGCCGGTAACATTTGCACTTACACTGTTCAGTTATTATATGATGAATTATACATTGAACAGGATCACACTGTTTGCATTGGTATTCATCACGGGTATTGTGGTAGATGATTCCATCATCATTGCTGAAAATATGCACCGGCATTTCAAAATGCGCAAACTACCGCCATTGCAGGCTGCTATCTATGCTATCAATGAAGTAGGCAATCCAACCATACTCGCAACCTTCACTGTTGTTGCGGCTGTATTACCCATGGCATTTGTTTCAGGATTGATGGGACCTTATATGAGTCCGATGCCTATTGGTGCATCTATTGCCATGATGCTTTCATTGATCGTTGCGTTAACACTCACCCCTTATCTCGGTTATATTTTTCTTCGCGAAAAAGAAAAGAAAGCCGGTGATCATGATGAGCATAAAGGAATGGTATTGGAAGAATCACGCATTTATAAGATCTATCGCGCCTTTATTCAGCCCATGTTGGAAACAAGATGGAAACGCTGGGCATTTATTTTGGGAACGGTGATCGTATTACTTGCTTCCATGCTTTTATTCTACACAAAAGCAGTAGCCGTAAAAATGTTACCCTTTGATAATAAAAATGAATTCCAGGTAGTGATCGATATGCCTGAAGGAACCACCCTCGAAAAAACACAGGCCGTTGCTGCTGATATTGCCAGCTATGTGGCAAAACAACCCATGGTTAAAAATTATGAAGGATATATTGGCACATCAGCGCCTATCAGTTTTAACGGATTGGTTCGGCATTACGATCTGAGAAGAGGTGATAATGTAGCTGATATTCAAGTGAACCTGGTTGATAAAACAGAACGTAGCAAACAAAGCCATGATATCGCAAAAGAAATGCGTGGACCCATTCAGAAGATCGCAGCAAAATATAATGCCAATGTAAAAGTGGTAGAAGTACCACCGGGCCCACCGGTATTATCAACACTGGTAGCAGAAGTGTATGGACCTGATTACAAACAGCAGATCGAAATTGCCAAACAGGTAAAACAATTATTAAATAAAACCGCCGATGTAGTTGATGCCGACTGGATGGTAGAAGACGATCAAAGTGAATATAAAATTTCAGTAGATAAAGAAAAAGCCATGCGCAATGGTGTGCCGGCAGCACAGATCACGGCAACAGTGCAGGCTGCTTTATCAGGTATGCAAACGGGTAATTTAAATCAACCCAACTCATTCACACAAATACCTATCCGACTCCAATTAAAAGATGCAGACAAAAGCAGTATCAACAATATACTGGATCTGCAGGTAACGGGTATACAAGGGAACATGGTTGCATTGCGCGATGTAGTAACCGTTAATACAGCATTAAAAGACAAAAGCATCTATCGTAAAAATCAAAAAGAAGTAGTGTATATCATGGCTGATATGGCGGGTAAACTGGAGAGTCCGTTTTATGCCATCTCAAAAATGTCTGACAGTTTGAAGAATATAAAACTGCCTGCAGGATTTACAGCCATTAAAGAAGAATACACCCATCAACCTGAAAATCAGGATGTGTATTCTTTAAAATGGGATGGTGAATGGCAGATCACCTATGAAGTATTCCGCGATCTGGGTATTGCATTTGCAGCGGTGATCATCATCATTTATATGCTGATCGTTGGATGGTTTCAGAATTTTACAGTTCCCTTGGTAATGTTGGCTGCCATCCCGCTTTCATTAATAGGTATTTTATTGGGGCATTGGTTAATGGGTGCATATTTCACCGCAACCTCTATGATCGGCTTTATTGCACTTGCAGGAGTAATGGTTCGAAACTCGATATTGTTAATCGATTTCATCAATATCAGATTGAGAGAAGGTATTCCATTAAAGCAGGCCATCATTGAAGCTGGTGCCGTAAGAACTACGCCTATTCTGTTAACTGCGGGAGCTGTTGCACTTGGAGCGATCATTATTTTATTTGATCCCATTTTTCAAGGACTGGCTATTTCACTCATGGGTGGAACTATCACTTCTACTTTTTTAACCTTACTGGTAGTACCACTACTCTATTACAAAATGATGCGTGGTAAAACCAAATAAATCAATCAACATGAAATTATTAATAATAACGGCACTCAAAGAATACAGTGACCAGGCTTCGGCTATTTTAAAAAATACCGGCATCAATGTATTTAGTGCAACAGATATCATCGGATTCAAAGAAGGCACTAATCAGAATTTACTTGATAATTGGTTTGGAGCCGGCGATGCCCGTTTTGATTCCATTCTACTTTTTTCATTTACCGGAAATGAACAGGCAGTGATTGCATTAAAATTTGTTCAGGAATATAACCAAACACAGGGAAGCGATTTCCCTATCAGGGCTTTTATTCTCCCGGTTGATCAGTTTTCACATTAAATAATAACATGCTGTCCCATTGAGCTTTTTAAAACTATCGCCAGCTCTCTGCGAAACCTCTGTCTCTCACCTTCTCTGCGGTGAAAAAAACTCCGCAAAAGGGTTGATTGCTAACATTCGGGAAGTTTTCAACGCAGAGAATAAGAGAACAGGGAGTTTTCGCAAAGATTTTAAATAGCACAACACATTAAAAAATCCATTATGAAAGAAAGAATCGTTCGCGCCGTAGCCGGCACATTTGTTTTGATCAGTGTTACACTTGCTTTTTATGTAAATATCCAATGGCTTTGGTTGAGTGTTTTTGTAGGATCAAATCTTTTACAATCCGCTTTTACCCGTTTTTGTCCACTTGAACTCATATTAAATAAAGCTGGTATAAAAGATGAAAAATTATCATCCAACAACAAAACGAACTGTTGTTAGTTGACAAAATCTGCCTGAAAATCTGTGGTAATCAGTCTAATCTGTAGCAACAAAAAAAAATCCGTCAAAATTCCTCCGTACCCCTAATTTTGCGCAATTCCTCGCAGAAATGAACCCTACACTTAATTCGAACGAATCGATACCCTCGCAGAAGAAAAAAGTCATTGTTTTAGGCAGCGGACCTAACCGTATTGGACAAGGCATTGAGTTTGACTACTGTTGTGTTCACGGACTTCTGGCCATTAAAGAATGTGGTTACGAATCCATTATGGTGAACTGTAATCCCGAAACTGTTAGTACTGATTTTGATATGGCCGATAAACTCTATTTCGAGCCTGTTTATTGGGAACACCTTTGGGAGATCATCGAACTGGAAAAACCGGAAGGCGTTATTGTACAGCTGGGCGGACAAACCGCTTTAAAACTGGCCAAACGTTTACACGAGAACGGTGTAAAGATCATCGGCACTTCTTTTGAAGACATGGATATTGCCGAAGACCGCGGCCGCTTTAGTGATCTGTTGAAAGAATTAAGCATCCCCTACCCCGAATATGGTACTGCAGTAAATGCTGATGAAGCAATTGTTGTAGCTAACCGGGTTGGTTATCCCGTATTGGTTAGACCGAGTTATGTAATAGGCGGACAAAGAATGCGTATTGTGATCAACGATGAAGATGTGGAGAAAGCGGTGATCAGCCTCTTAAAACATTTGCCTGGTAATAAAATATTGATCGATCATTTTCTCGACCGTTGTCAGGAAGCAGAAGTAGATGCCATTTTTGATGGTGAAACTTTTCACATCATGGGAGTAATGGAACATATTGAGCCGGCAGGTATTCATAGTGGAGACAGTAATGCAGTATTACCCGCATTCAACCTTACCCCACTGGTTGTTGAAACCATGGAATTTTATTCTGAGAAGATTGCGCGTGCTTTAAATATCAAAGGGCTGATCAATATCCAGTTCGCCATCAAAAATGATAAGGTATTTGTGATCGAAGCTAACCCGCGCGCATCGCGTACCACTCCGTTTATTGCAAAAGCTTACCAAATACCGTATTTGAATATTGCTACCAAAATAATGCTAGGTGCAGCCAAGCTGACCGATTTTACCATGGAGAAAAAATTAGATGGATACGCAATCAAAGAACCTGTTTTCAGTTTTGATAAATTCCCAGGCGTAAACAAAGAACTCGGCCCCGAAATGAAAAGCACAGGCGAAGCTATCCGCTTTATCAAAGATTTGAGAGATCCTTACTTCAGAACTTTGTATAAGGAGAGAAGTATGAATTTGAGTAAGTAATCAGTCAGCTATGAGCCATCAGCCTTGCGCTGTGAGCTTTTAAAATAAATATTTTTTAGCCGCAGATATTTCTGTGGCTATTTTTTTGCTTCGCTGATATTGCGGCATTGACCTCAACTGATCAAAAAGATACACCGCATCGGATGTAAGAACTATTGATCAATATTTTTTGCCACAGATGCACTGATTTACACAGATAATACTAAGAAAATCTGTGTAAATCTGGTGCCGATGTTGGTCGCCTGACTACAGATGTTCGGAAGAAACTAATATCGGATAGGTTTATATATTTGCCCCACACTTCAGTGTGGGGATAGTAGTATACGCTACAATTTAATACGGGCTTTAGCCCGGCGTCAGATTTGCATATATAATAAAAGATCTACCCATACCTATCGGGACTAAAGTCCCGAAATTAAAAAATACCTGATCCCCACACTGAAGTGTGGGGCTAATATATAGACAATCTAAATACATTGTATTTCTTACGAACATCTCTGGTCGCCTGACCAACATTATTTCAAATCGCGAACAACCAAATTTAATAACTACGGCATCTCCCCCGTATTTATACCTGATCACTCCATTGTTCGCATTCAGTCTGTCTTTTTTTATTAGGTTTATTACATACAACCTTTGTGCTCCTTTGAGCCTTGGTGTCTTAGTGGCGATAATTTTTGCCACTAAGGCTCAAAGGAGCACCAAGAAAAAAGATAAGTTATGCCGAAGTATGGAAAACAATTCTGGCGTTCTGCACCTTTTATCCGTTTGCTCATTCCATTAACGGCAGGAATTGTTTTGTCAAACTATATAATAATTTCTTTGCCCGTGATAGTTGCAATTGCATTAACAGCAACCATTGCTTCCACCTTCTTTCGCTTTTTTCCATCTTATCTCAAATACAAATGGAGATGGGTAAATGGACTGTCACTAAACCTTCTCCTCATTTCCGCCGGTACAGCAATTATGTATTTTCAAAACATAGAACACGATACAAAATGGATTGGCCATTATGCAGATAAAACAAAACTGATCACTGTAACATTACAGGAACCTTTAACAGCCAAAAATAATTCATACAAAGCATTGGCAAAACTGGAATCTGCTTTTGTGAATGGGCAATGGGCAATGGTGAAAGGGAATGTGTTGTTATATTTTAAGAAAGACAGCATTGCTCCTTCATTGCAATACGGCTCGCAGATCATCATTCAAAAAAAATTGCAGCCCATTACCAATTCAGGCAACCCGGGAGCATTTGATTATAAACAGTATTGTGCCTTTCAGGATATACATTATCAGGTGTATCTGCAGCCAAAAGAGTATACTGCCACCGGACAATTGAATACAAGTTTTCTTACTCAACTATTGATCAATGCCCGCAACAATGTATTATCACTTTTCAAAAAATGGGTTCCAGGGCAAATAGAGTCCGGCGTTGCAGAAGCTTTATTAATTGGCTATCGCGATGACCTGGATAAAGACCTTGTTCGCTCTTATAGCAACACCGGCGTAGTACATATCATCGCTATCAGCGGTTTGCATTTGGGAATGATTTACGGATTATTATTACTGTTTTTAAACCCTTTTAGGAAATTTAAATGGATCCGTTTTGCAAAACCATTAATCATTTTAACAGTAATCTGGGGCTTTACTTTACTGGCTGGTGCCGTTCCTTCCATTTTACGTTCTGCAGTAATGTTTTCTTTTATTGTAATTGGTGAAAGCCTGGGAAGGCGAACGAATATTTACAATACATTGGCAGCATCGGCTTTTTGTTTACTCGTTTTCAATCCATATTTCTTTTGGGATGTTGGTTTTCAATTATCCTATACTGCCGTGTTAAGCATTGTTCTATTTATGAAACCCATCTACAAATGTTTCTATTTCAAAAACAAGTTGCTTAATAGTATTTGGCAACTTAATGCCATTACATTATCAGCGCAGATCCTTACACTGCCGATCATACTGTATTATTTTCACCAGTTTCCTAATTTGTTTCTATTCACCAATTTTATTGCGGTTCCTTTATCGGGTTTTATTTTATATGGGGAATTATTATTATTGGTTGTTTGCAAAATTCCTATACTGAATGTATATACCGGGAAAACAGTTTCATTTCTCATCACCCAAATGAATGGTGTAATTGAAAGAACCGATCGATTACCGTATGCTGTAACAAACAATATCCGGATCAATTCTGTTCAAACCATATTACTCTATTTCGCTATCTGTTATTTTGCTTGGTGGCTGATAAAGAAACAAACCCGTGGATTGGTCATAAGCATTGGTTTTTTGATACCATTCTTTGCACTCAACACTATACAATTGATCAATCTGAAAAATCAACACAAACTTATCGTCTATAATATTCCGCAAAAAAAAGCCATGGATATTCTGGAGGGAAATGAATTTTTATTTTTAGGCGATCCTTCTTTAACCGGTAAAACGAGTCTTGAAAACTATCATTTACAACCCGCAAGGGTCCAATATGGAGTTGATAAAAGGGATATTTTACCAAATACACTTATTTCTGATGGCATGATTATCGGACACAGAAAATCGATCCTGGTAATCAATCATTCATTCTATTTTACCCCGTCGGATCAAAAAATACCGGTGGATATCATTATCCTTAGCGGTAATCCGAAGATCTATATAAGTCAGTTGGCCAGTGTATTTACCTGTTCACAATACGTATTCGACAGCAGCAACCCAATGTGGAAAATACGGTACTGGAAAAAAGACGCCGACAGCCTACATTTGCGGCATCATACCATTTCTGAGCAGGGCGCTTTTGAAGTGGATCTCTGACAGTTATTGCCGATCTTTTTATATCATCCAACCCCCAACAGGGTAAAGTAACCTCTCATGCAAAAGAAAATTCAATCAGCACTCATTTCCGTTTTTTATAAAGACGGGCTGGAACCCATTGCCAAAAAATTACAGGAACTGGGAATTACCATCTACTCAACCGGTGGCACACAAAAATTTCTCGAAGACCTGGGTGTTGCCTGTGTAGCGGTAGAAAGTTTAACTACTTACCCTTCTATTCTGGGTGGCCGTGTAAAAACCTTACACCCTGCCGTTTTTGGTGGTATTTTGGGCAGAAGATATGAGCCACAGGATCTGGAAGAGATGAAACAATACAAGATCCCCGAAATTGATCTGGTAATTGTTGACCTCTATCCTTTTGAAGAAACCCTGCGTAATACCAGCGAAGAAAAACTCATCATCGAAAAAATTGATATCGGTGGCCCATCCATGATACGCGCTGCTGCTAAAAACTTCAGTGATATTGTAGTGATAGCAGCAAAAGATGATTATGCTTCCTTGGAAAAATTATTGAACGATCAAAAAGGCGAAACATCACTCGAACAAAGAAAAGCCTATGCTGCCAAAGCTTTTGAAGTAGTGATGCATTACGATATTGCCATCAGCAACTATTTCAATCCTGGTATGCAACAGGTGTTACGCTATGGAGAAAATCCACACCAAAGCGCCGTATTTCATGGAGATCTGTCGGCTCTGTTCACACAATTGAATGGTAAAGAACTTTCTTATAATAACCTGGTAGATGTTGATGCCGCAGTTCAATTGATCAGCGAATTCAATTCACTGGAAGTTGTTTTTGCCATTATTAAACATACCAATGTTTGCGGTATCTCTTCACGCGCAACAGTAAAACAAAGCTGGGATGCCGCTCTTGCCGGTGATCCTGAAAGTGCTTTCGGCGGTGTATTGGTTTGCAATAACACCATCGATAAAGCCACAGCCGATGCCATTAACGAAATATTCTTTGAAGTACTGATCGCACCATCATTTGATGCAGATGCACTGGAGATTTTAAAAACAAAAAAGAACCGTATCCTGCTTCAATTGAAAACTCAAAACGTAAAACTTAAAACTCCTTCCAAATCTTTATTGAACGGAACACTGGAACAAGGTGCAGACGAAGGCAATTACAGCAAATGGGAAGAAGTAGGTGGCAGAGAAACAACAGAAGCTGAAAAACAAGACCTGATTTTCGGTAACCTTGTTTGCAAACATTTAAAGAGTAATGCCATTGCATTAATTAAGAATAAACAATTGGTTGGTAAAGGTTGCGGACAAACAAGCCGAATAGATTCATTACGTCAGGCCATCGAAAAAGCCAAACAATTCAATTTCGACCTGCACGGAGCCGTATTGGCTTCAGATGCTTTTTTCCCTTTTAACGATTGTGTCCAGATTGCTCATGCTGCCGGCATAGAAGCCTATATACAACCCGGAGGATCTGTGAGAGATAAGGATAGTGTTGAGTATTGTGTAAGTAACAATTTAGCAATGGTGATGACGGGGATGAGGCATTTCAGGCATTAAAATAATACACTCCACCCAACCTTCCCTGTAAGGGGGAGATATTTACTCTTAGAATTTGAATTTATCAATTTATAACATAACGAAGTTTCTCCCCCTTTTAGGGTGAGATTAAGAGGGGGTGTAACATGTTAGTATTACAGTTCATCATTTAAGTAGAAATCATCATAAGATTGACCACCAAACAAAAAGCTTATATCGCCCTCACACTTACCAGCACAGTCTGGGGTACAAGCTGGGTGGCCAGTAAATTAGGTGTTCAAAATGTACCGGGATTGGAAGTGGCTTCAATCCGTCAATTGATCGCAGGTGTTTTACTTTTGTCTTTTTTCTTTATTAAAGGAGAAAAACTTCCATCCAAAAAAGAATTTCTTTGGTTAACGATGATGGCACTGCTATTATTTGTTTCAGCAAATGGAATTGCCACAGTTGCCTTAAAAACTATTCCGAGTGGAATGGGGGCATTGATATCTGCACTCTATCCTTTGTGTGTTGTAATTATTGAACGCTTGTTTTTCAGAAACACAAAAATTACAGCTTTAACTTTTACCGGTCTATTACTGGGTATTGGTGGTATTGCTTTGGTATTTTATGATAATGCTTTTCACAGCCATACAGAAGGCTATTCATGGGGCGCAATTCTTTCTTTGATTGCGATGTTAAGCTGGAGTATTGGAACGATCGTTTTATCGAGAAGCAAATTAAAGATCAATCCATATTATGCAACCGGCTGGGAAATGCTGATCAGTTCATTTATTTTAATGATCATGCTTGGCATCTCGGGTAACAGTATTCCCATTGTACAAATACCTTATCAATCATGGGCAGCTATTGCTTACCTCGTTATTGCCAGTAACCTGATCACTTTTGCTGCATTCATTTACAGCATGAAACATTTAGAACCAGCAATGGCATCCTTATATGCTTATATCAATCCCATAGTAGCCATTTTTGTTGGCTCATTTCTGATAGATGAAAAAATAACCTGGAAAATTATTATCGGCTCCATCATTACTTTAGTCGGCGTTTACCTCGTAAACCAGAGCCTCAGAAAACAAAAAGAACAACTGGCAGTAATATCAGATGCTGACGGTATGTAGCCTAAAAAATCTGTGTTCATCTGTGTAATCTGTGGCAAAACACTCAACCAAAATTCCTCTCCAAAAACCTCTCATACATTTTCCGCCACCCAACCCATTCCGGTTGCTCCGTTAAAAAATCATTATGCATAAGAATGATCATTTCACCATCAATGACTTTTACAATATCAAAATATCGCTGCAATTCTTTTAATGCTTCTTCTTCCGTTTCCCTTAATTGAAAAACAGCTGTAGAATCCATATAACAAAAAGAATGCACCGTTAGATCTCTAACAGTTTCATTTTCTACATCATACCATTTAAACGGTAATGCATATGATGCCCTGAACCCATTTACTGTTCCATATGCCATGGAATACTCATCTTTAATCCCCAACTCAATCAGTCTTCTGTAAGTAGTTGGTATCTGCATTCTGAGATAATGCTGTCTCGATCTGTCAACCTTCTTTTGGGTGTTAATAGAAAGAATTTTCATTTCTGTTTTCAACACTTCATCCGAATCCCCACTCTGCCACGAAGGATGTATACCGGTTGTATAAAGTTCGGAATGATGTTTCATCAAATCCTGCATACCTTTTGAGTGAGGATCAATATTTTTATCAACGCCTTTTCTTTTCTCTGCCAATAAAAAAAAGTAAATAGGAGATAAACCATATTGCTTATGTAAATCATCCAACCAGTCAAACACATCAAACGGATCTCTCTTTCTTCCACTGTACACATTGGCCCTCTCTGCTACCTCATCAAACTTTCCCCGCAACAGATCTCTATAAAATCCAAATACATTTTTTAGTAAGGGTTGATGCAAATAGCTAAATGCAATATCCACATCATACGTAGGAACTATTTTGAATTTTGAATTTTGAATTTTGAATTGATCTAGAGGAAATTTTTTATGAAGCCCCGCCTCAAATACTTTCATCCACAAATTCACCAACGGCAAATGCAAAAATCCTTCTTTATAGGCTATACTATTGGTATGCCCATACCTCCCATACTCATCCACTTCATGGGGCAGATATTCTTCATATCGTGAAAGCAAATAAAAAGAAGCAGCAAAAATATCAAAGGGAATATCTCCCGATGTAGCAAAAAATACTTTCAATCCATCCCAGTCAAAACAATCAAGTAATTGTGCTTGAATATTTTTCTCATTCAACAATCCATGTGGAACAATCCATAGCGCTTCCTCACAAAGTCGCTCTGCTGAATAATTGATTTTAACTCCATCAAAAGCAAGAAAATTTTCTCGCGAATCTGTAAACGTTACATCCCCATGAAACAGAGTTTCACCTATATACAATACCCTTGAAGTTATATTTGAAGTATAAATAAGCAAATCAAAAAGGGTAATTATTAATTCTTAATTTTTAATTCCTAATTAATTGTTATGCCTCTCTCTCCACATTTCATTAAAGGTCTTCTTACTAAAATCAAGATCACTTCTATGGGTTGTCCATCCTTTAAAAACTTTATTCACTACCCAGTTCTTCATTTTCCCGGTTCCCATATTCATCATGGTTCTGTTCAAACTGGCTGTCTTCCAAACCTTCCAGGCAATACGTTCTGCGAGTGAGCTGGAGCCTTGTACTACTGCTTCATGACGGTTATCTAGTAATAATTCGTGAAGATTAATTCTCACCGGACAAACCTCCGTACAATTACCACACAAAGAAGATGCATAACTCAGATGTTTATACTCTTCCATCCCACTCAAATAAGGAGTAATCACTTTTCCAATCGGACCGCTATAGGTTGTTTCATATGCATGGCCTCCAATATTTTTATATACCGGGCAGGCATTCAAACAAGCACCGCAACGAATACAATACAATGCTTCACGTGATGTTGGATGTGCCAACAGATTTGTACGTCCATTATCTAATAAGATCACATACATTTCTTCCGGACCGTCAGATTCATTCGCCTGTTTCGGACCGGAAACCAAAGTGTTATAAACAGTAACTCTTTGGCCTGTTCCATAAGTAGCCAACAAGGGCCAAAACAAAGGAAGATCATTGATCGACGGAATTACTTTTTCAATTCCCACCACCACAATATGTGTTTTGGGCCATGCACAACTTAACCTGGCATTTCCTTCATTTTCTGTAACCGCAATACCGCCAACATCAGCCACAATAAAATTGGCACCGGTAACACCTACTTCGGCTTGTACATATTTATCACGCAAAATTTTTCGCGCCACCAATGTCAATTCTTCCGGCGATAAATGTGGAGGTGTTCCTAATTTCTCTGCAAATAATTTTGCAACATCTTCCTTGCTTTTATGCATGGCCGGTGTTACAATATGATAAGGTGGTTCGCCATCCAGTTGTTGAATATATTCTCCCAGGTCTGTTTCCACACTTTCAATACCGATAGATTCCAGATAATGATTCAGGTGAATTTCTTCCGTAACCATGCTTTTACTCTTCACCAATGTTTTGCAATGCTTCTCTTTGCAAATCCTTCCAATTTCATCGAGTGCCTGTTCTGTATTTTCTGCCCAGATCACTTTGGCACCACGTGCTGTGATCTTTCTTTCAAACTCTTCGAGATATCTGTCAAGATGCTCAATCGCATCCCATTTTCTATTCTTTGCTTTTTCACGCGCCAACATTACATTCCCGCCAAACTGTTGTTTACCTATTGGAACAACGGCATTGTATTTCGAAATATTAAAATTGATCTTTCTCCTGTGCTCCAGATCTGCCGCCTTTATCGTGCTCTTCGCAATGAATGATGCTGCTGTATCTTTCATAAACTCTTTTTAATAAATTATATTTAATCAGCCTTGTAACTTCATCAGCAATCTATCAACCAACCTTATATTAATCTTTTTGGCGCATATGAATTGCTGTTGCTTCCAATGCCCGATAAAATTCTTCTCCATATTTCCTGATAATAGAATCTTTCAGAAAAACATATACCGGCATTTTTAATTTCTTTCCTAAACTACAGGCCGCCGCACAAAGGTCTTCTCTCGGCTCATAATTTACATACTCTATATCAGGATCACGCTTACTCTTCTGAATCCGTATCGGAAACAAATGACAGCTTAAGGGTTTCTTCCAATCTAATTTGCCATCATTATATGCCTGTTCAATACCACATTTTATAATGCCCCATTTATCTCTATATCCATACGCGCAAATCGCACCATTGATTGTTGGTGTTACCCAGCCAAACTCTTTATCATACAAATATTTCCCCTGACGCTCAACTTCTTTTATTCCTTCTTCCGTCATATAAGGCTTGATCACCTCATAATTTTCTTTTAGTTTTTCCAGTTCCCATTTTTCCATGGGGGCACCTGCATCACCATCTTCACAGCATCCGCCTTTACATTTATTTAAATCGCAAACAAACTGTTCTTCTATTATCGATTCACTTACCAGTACATTATCGATGGCTATCATTCATTCTCTTTTATAGATCAAAATTAATTGCAAAATCAGTTACGCCATTTAAACGTGTTGATTAAATGTTTCATGTCCTCCAGCAAAAAACGATTCACAATACCCAGTGAATCTGTATTCGGTGTTGCATCAAAATACAATGCGCCACGTAAAAAATGTTTGGTTGTATCAGTCAGCATAAATTGATTGGCTGTAGCTACATCCCCGCCAACAGTAAAAAAAACACCATGTACTCCATTAGGTGTGGCAAGTAAAGTATCTTCAATAGAATAAGCTTTCGAAGTATGCTTGCCTGTTAAATTAAATGTTTGTTTGATCAACGTATCAATATTATACTTCTGTGGATCTTTATAGCTGATATAAATTCTTCCGTGAAACTGTGGAAAATCCACATTTATCCACCAGGGATTTTCTGTAGCTTCTCCAAAGAAAGTACTGTCTTTAACCACAGTAGCATACACCGGATATTCGAATGAATAAGGATACCCCGCCTGATCAAACACCTGGTATTTCTTTTCCGGAAAATCGATCTTGAAATAGCCTTTGGGCTTGGGTGTATATGTGCTGTTGCAGGAAAATAAAACCACCGTCAACAGTCCACAGACAACAGTAAAAACAATTGTACTTCTATTTTTTTTTGACTGTCGTCCGTCTTCTGTCGTCCGTCGTCTATTAACTGCTTCTTTCATAGTTTCAAATCTACTCCGTCAACTGCGGCTTAATGGTAACTTTTACTTTCTGTATTCTGTTCTTCTCTACTTCTAAAACAGTAAATTCAAAATCTCCGCTATTCAATACTTTGGCAGGCATTGGAATTTCGCCGGCCAGTTCCAACACCAATCCTGCAAGAGAATCACTTTCTCCTTTTACTGCATCAAAAGTATCCGTTTGCAGATCCATGATCTTACATACATCATTGATCATTGTACGGCCTTCAAAAATATAATTGTTCTCATCTAACTTTTTATATCCTGTTTCTTCTTCATCAAATTCATCCTTGATCTCACCAATCACCTCCTCCAGAATATCTTCCAGTGTAACAATACCACTGGTACCGCCAAATTCATCTACCACTACGGCAAAATGGATTCGTTTTAACTGAAATTCTTTCAACAGGTCTTCAATAAATTTCTGTTCATGTACAAAATAAGGAGGGCGCATCAAACCATGCCATTCATAATCATCAGGCTCATGTAAAAATGCGATCAGATCTTTTGTATGAATCATCCCCATTACATTATCAAGATCTTCTTTGTAAACCGGCAATCTGCTGTAATGCCAGTCTCTTACAGTGCTGATCAGTTCACCAAAAGCCATTGTATGATCTATCCCATGCACATCAACCCTGGTTTGCATGATCTGCTTAACAGTAATATTTCCGAATTTCACAATGCCTTTGAGAATATTTTTTTCGTTTTCAGATGCCGTATTCTGCGTAGTCAGGTCGATGGCATGATCCAGTTCTTCCAGACTATATGCACCGTTTGTACGATTGGCCAATCTTTTTTCTACGATATCAGAATATTTTACCAAACGTTTACTTAATCCGGCACAGGTATAAGAAACCATCTGAACAATTCCGCCAAAGTCTTTTGCAAAACGGATATTGTTTTGAGTAGCCAATACTTTCGGCATCACTTCTCCAAACAAAACCAATAAAAAAGATACGGCTACTACTTTGATCACAAACTCAAGCCAAACAGCATCAAACTTTTCAAAATTGAACATATCATCGATCAGTAAATTGGAGATGATGATGATGGAGATGTTGATAAAACTATTTGCGATCAATAAAGAAGCCAATAAGGTTTTAGGCTCTTCCAACAGATCAACAATTCTTTTGAACGGAGGTTGTTGTTTTGCTTTAAGATTATTGATATCCTTATAGGTAAGTGAAAAGAACGCCACTTCTGATCCCGACAAAACAAATGAGAGGAACAACAAAAGAAATAATATCATTACCAAAACAGTAGTACCCTGCGCCTGTAAGGCTGATAATAATGTAGGATGAAAAAATAACTGCAAAACCGGGTGATGATCCAAAGCAACATTTTTTATTGAAAAATAAGTCTATCAGGGCATTTGCATTTCCCCGATATCCCAATCACGCAAAAGTATTGTTTCTTGCCGATTACTGTCAGAATGGTAAACTTTCTCCCGGATCGGTTAATGGTGGAAGATCATCTCCCGGATAGCCTTCTAAGCCATCTCCGGTTCCCTGCCCGCCATGACCATCACCCCGTTTGTCTAACATAATCAGGTTATCTCCTACCACTTCAGTAGCAAATTTCTTATTGCCCTCTTTATCTTCCCAACTCCGGGTGCGCAAACGGCCCTCTATATAAATCAGACTTCCTTTATGAAGGTATTTCTGCGCCAGCTCAGCAAGCCCCCGCCATAGTACCACCGTATGCCATTCTGTTTGCGAGATCAATTTGCCCGACCGGTCTTTATAGGTTTCTGTAGTGGCCAAAGGAAATTTTGCTACCCCAATATTGCCTTCCAGATGCTGAACATCAGGATCCTTTCCAAGGTTTCCGATCAGCATTACCCGATTAACTCCTCTCATACGATAGGTTTTAAGTTCGTCGCAAATTGAATCACTCTTAAAAATAACTTTTTTTAAGCAACAAAAGAACAGCTGTGGAAATTTCACAGTTTACTGTGATTTGGTATTTTAAAACAAGGTTTCCTGCAGAATTGGTGTTTCCAGATAAGCAGTAATCAATTTAGGAAATGCCAACTTACGTAAAGATCGAATGGGTTGCCAATCGTATTTTTTAAGGAAAGAAGGGATAGATTTGATCTCCACCCAAATAAACTGCCCCTTTATCTGTTGATGGGTTAGTTGTTGAACCATCACCGGAGATATTTGCTTTATCCTCGCTTTCGATATCCCTATTTGTTCGTGTAACCATGCTTGTACCGAACTTTCATTCCATTTTATCTGTTCCTCCGTTTCAAGTAAATAAAATTCAAACAGATCCCGCCATACATCTTTTGCTTCGCGCTGATGTACCAATAATTTTCCTTCAAACTCAAACAAAAAATAATAGAACCATCTGTGTTTACGCTTCAGTGTTTTCTCTTTAACAGGTAATTGGTTCACTTTGCCCTCATTGAATGCCGTACAAAACCGTTGCATCACACAACTGCTGCAAGTTGGGGCAAAGGGCTTGCAAACCGTTGCCCCAAAATCCATAATGGCCTGGTTAAATATACCGGCTTGCGTTTTATAAAGTACTTTTCCGGCCAATTCAGTAAACAGTTCTTTACCTTTTGTTGAATCAATCGCTTCATCAATCCCAAAAAAGCGGGAAAGAACCCTGAACACATTACCATCCACCACCGCATAAGGCAAATTATAAGCAAAAGAGGCTATTGCTGATGCAGTATAGGGCCCAACCCCCTTTAAAGCCAGAATATCCTCATATTGATCAGGAAATATCCCTTTTCTGCTTGTTACGATCTCTCTGGCCGTAAATAACAGGTTCCGGCATCGGTTATAATAACCCAAGCCTTCCCATAATTTAAACACTTCCTGATCCTGCGCTTTTGCCAAATGTCTGATCGTTGGATATCTCTTGATGAAATTGTTATAATACTGCATCCCCTGCGCCACCCGGGTTTGTTGCAGGATCACTTCACTCAACCAGATTTTATAAGGATCTTTCTCCCCTTTCCATGGCATTTCACGGGTATTCTGCTGCTTATGCCATTTCATTAAAATATCAGTAAATTTTTTCTCGATCATGTCCAACAAATATTATACAAAACAACAGTCTATCCCATTTTAAGTTTTATCGATTTATATAAAATAATTGTCATTTAATTATTCCTTACCTAAAAAGTTGGAAGATTGAACCATTTATCTATCAATTAGTAACGTCTATAATATTTACGCTATCTTTCTTGTATTAATCAATCTTTTTAGCTTATTTTAAGGTCTTATACCTAAACAAAACATACCAAAATGAGAAAATCAGATCTCATCAATCAGATTTCGGACAAAACCGGCATCCCAAAAGTGGACGTGTTGGTTACTTTGGAAACCATGTTCAAAGAAGTGAAAGAAAGTCTTTCCAATGGCCAAAACATTTATATCCGTGGCTTTGGAAGCTTTATCACTAAAAAAAGAGCAGCCAAAATTGGCCGTAATATCAAAAAGAACGTTGCCGTTGAAATTCCGGAACATTATATTCCTGCTTTCAAGCCGGCAAAAGAATTTGTGAGCGAAGTGAAAAGCAAGCATAAGCCTGACTAACTTTGCACAAAGTGTTCTATTAGTGAAAAAACAGCAAATTTTATTAGTCGGTATCGCCTCCGTTATTTTTGTTTTATTGTATTTATTTGGAAACACTCCCCCTCCGAAAAAAATAGATTCGACAGCCACAGGTGCACAACAAGTTGAAAATCAAACAATTAAATTTGAAGACCTACTTGTAAAAGCCAAGCAAAAAATCAGTGCCGATCAGTCTCAACGCCTTATGAAACTGGAAAATTCAGTAGTAAGAGGTGATGTAAAAGACCAACAAATACATGTTTATCACCAGCTGGCCCGCTTCTGGTCTGACTCGGCACATATCTTCGAACCCTACGCATATTATACAGCAGAAGCCGCGAAGTTGGAAAATTCTGAAAAAAGCCTCACCTTTGCCGCCCGCCTGTTTTTAGACAACCTGATGACAGAGGGTCAACCAGCCATGCAACACTGGCTGGCTAGTAATGCAAAAGTTCTTTTTGAGAAAGCGTTAATCATCAATCCGGCTAATGATTCAAGTAAAATTGGCATTGGTGCCTGTTACCTGTTTGGAAACATTTCGAACAATCCGATGGAAGGTATTTTACCTGTCAGGGAAATTGTTCAGAAGAACCCGGGCAATGTATATGCCCATATGGTTCTTGGTTTGGGAGGAAAGAAAAGCGGTCAGTTTGATAAAGCCATCGAACATTTTATTGTGGTTGTTGAAAAACAGCCTGAAAATGTGGAAGGGCTAATCAACCTCGCTGAGTGTTACGAAGAGAAAGGTGATAAAGCCAATGCAGTTAAGTGGTACTCAGCTGTAAAGAAACTGGTAAAAATACCGGAAGCACAAAAAGAACTGGATAAACGCATTACCGAACTGAAGAAATAAATTCTATTATTTAACTTATAAAAATTCCTTGAGTATGCCTTGTGGTAAGAAGAGAAAGCGTCATAAAATTGCGACTCACAAACGTAAAAAACGTTTAAGAAAGAACCGTCATAAGAAAAAGAATAAGTAATTCTTGATTTTGACCTTATATAAAAGCAGTCACGCCTTTGGCGTGACTGCTTTTAACACTTTACCGGATTCCGTCACTACCTTTCTACGCTGCAACTTTTCCTTTTCCTTCCTGTTATGGTGATGGGTGTTATGGGTGTAAGTGTGTTTTGATTTGCCGTATACCGGCCGTGATTTTGTATTTAAAAGTTGCTATTTTGTGAACAAAGAACTAATTATTAATGCAGGCCCTACAGGCGTTGAAATCGCATTTCTGGAGGATAAGAAACTCGTAGAGCTGCATAACGAAACAACCAACGCGAGCTTTGCTGTTGGCGATCTGTATCTGGGTAAAGTAAAAAAACTGATACCTGGATTGAATGCCGCATTTGTGGATGTAGGTTTTGAAAAAGATGCCTTCCTTCATTATACGGATCTGAGCCCGTATGTAAAGTCGATCCTTAAATTCACACAACTGGCGATGAATGATAAGGATCCTAATGGATTCGATTTTGCCAGATTTCAATCAGAACCTGAAATCATAAAAACGGGAAAGATTAATGAGGTATTGAATGGTAAGCCACATGTATTGGTTCAGATCTTAAAAGAACCTATTGCAGCAAAGGGCCCGCGTTTGAGTTGCGAATTATCATTACCCGGAAGATTTGTGGTACTCACCCCTTTTAATGAAATTGTTGCTGTTTCTAAAAAGATACATTCTTCTGAAGAAAGAAAAAGATTACACAAAATTGTAGAAGCTATCCGTCCAAAGAATTTTGGTGTGATTGTAAGAACTGCTGCCGAAGGAAAAAGTACAGCCGAACTTCACCAGGATCTGCTTGCTTTAGGCGAAACATGGAATACCATGAAAGCCAATCTGAAAGGAGCTGTAGCTCCCGTAAGAATCTTAAGCGAAGAAAATAAGACAACCAGTATTTTGAGGGATCTGCTGAGTGCCGATTTTAATAAAGTAGTGGTAAATGATAAAAATCTTTTTGCCGTAACGCAAAGCTATATTCAACGTATTGCGCCTGACAAAATAGATATTGTAAGCTTCTACCAAACAACCGGCCTGCCTATTTTTGACCAGTTTGGTGTAACCAAGCAGGTAAAATCTTCTTTTGGTAAAACAGTTAATCTGCCAAGCGGCGCTTACCTGATCATTGAACATACGGAAGCCTTGCATGTTGTAGACGTAAACAGCGGCTATAAAAGTGTAAGCAATAATCAGGAAGACAATGCGCTTGAAACCAACCTTGAGGCTGCGGAAGAGATTGCACGCCAGTTAAGATTGAGGGATATTGGCGGAATTATTGTGATCGACTTCATTGATATGAAGTTGCCCGATAACAAACGCAAAGTGCAGGAAGCCATGGAAGGTTTTATGAAAACCGATCGCGCCAAACATTCTGTACTGCCCATTTCCAAATTTGGTTTATTACAGGTAACCCGTCAAAGAATGCGCCCTGAAGTAAATATTAATACTTCAGAAAATTGTCCGGCATGTAATGGTACCGGAAAAATTTCTTCTACTTTATTATTGGAAGATGAAATTGAAAAACGTCTTTCCTATTTAGTTACACATGGCCACAAAAATTTAACATTGGTGGTACATCCTATCGTATATTCTTACTTAACAAAAGGTTTCTTTACTTCTATTGTTAAACGTTGGAAACGTAAATTCAAAACCAATCTGAAGGCCAAAGAAAATACCAACTATCATCTGATAGAATTCAAATTCTTTAATGAACATGAGGAAGAAATAAAATTCTAAACTATTCTTGTATAAAAAAACTCAGATTGAATAATCTGAGTTTTTTTTATACAAGAATAGTATTATTACAGTGAGTTATAATACTTCAGCAGCTTAGTTACCTGATCAGCGTTTTTAAAATTTACTTTATTGGTCAGAATATACTGGGTAATTTCTTTCTGTTTATCTGTTAGCTCGGCAAGAATAAAGTCTTTATCTTTTTTCCACCTTTTCATTACCCCTTTTATATAGAGATAATAATCTTCATAAGTCTCCATATCTTTCGCGATCTCACCTGACAATTCATTTTTTCGCTCGCTCACTTTTTTTATGATAGATTTCAAAAAACTGCAACGACCTTCTGATAGAACGAGATAAAAATTTTGATTCGTCTGTTTATCAACCGCAGGAAATCCTGTTACGAATTTATATGGAATGATACCATCAGTTGTTGTGTCATCATAGGTTACTTCTTTCACCATCCCGGCAAACAGAAACCCCTCCACTTCATTTGAAGAAATAAAATGTACCTCTTGTGTTACCATATCGATCCGGGTTTTCACTCCAACAAATGTTCGGCCTTGTCCTTGACTCAGTTTAATATTGGCGAATTTGTATTTTTCATCAAAATAAGGTGTACCACTCACATTGTTATAAATGTTCTCAAAAGGCCTTCCGTTTACATCGGTGATTGATATCTGGTCTGCCCAGTTACCTCTGATCACTACACCATTTCCCTGTGCTTGAACAGCATTGATAAATAATACTGCAATAACTATTTGAAAAATAGATCTGGGCATAAAGGTTTCATTGTTTTTTAAAGTTACTACAACCCTCCTAAAAATAATCAAGCCCCCAAAATGGGGGCTTGATCAATAAAAAAAACAGTATTTGAAATGAATTCAATTATTGTTTAGGATTTTTAACCGGTGCAGCTCCTGATGCAGCCGGGTTATACGCCAGCTCATTATCAGGAACATCCCAATAGTCAAGGAATCCATAATTAATGGTTGCATTGGTGTTTAATGCTCCTGCAGCAGAGATTACAACACAACCAGTACGTGACTTGGTTGGGTCAATGATATCCCAACGACGCGCATCAAAGAATGAAAGACCTTTGAAAGCAAGTGCTATTCTTCTTTCAGCCCTTAATTCTTCATAGGCAGCAGCCTGAGTCATACCTGCACCTAATGCAGTTAAACCTGCACCCTGATAGGTTCTTACGTTATTGATTGATTGAACGCCCAGATCAATCTGTGCGGTCTGGATCAGCGCTTCCGCTTTCATCAGTTCATTTTCTTCGTAAGTACCCGCTAATGTAATTTCATTAGCACCGGCTGAAGAATTTGACCAGGTAACAACACCCGCTAAACCATTACCGCCTGATTTAAGGCTGTAACGAGTATTGAACGAATTACCACGGTCTGTATTGAACACACCAACTGCAGTAAGTGTAAACACGTTATTGTCTTTACGCTTGTCTCCTGTTCTGAATTCCTGTACCAAACGTTCACTGAGTTTATAGGTGTTAGTTGCAGCACCGGTAGACTGAATTTTATCAGCAATGGTGGTTCCCAGAAAATCACCATTCGCATCAGTACGTCCTGTAAAGATCAGATCGGTTGAGTTGATACCGTTATTTACCAATGTAAGAACAGACTGCCATTGTGTAGCAGTCATAGCAGCTTTAGTAGTATTCAATACAATATTCCGGGCTTTCATGGTATTGATATTACGGAGCCACATAGCTGTTGACAAAACGCCACCCTTTCCTTTTTGCAGGAAAGCAGGAACCAGGCCTGCTACTACTGTATTGTAATCAGTAGTAGAAGTAGCTGTAGCCAGAGCAGCAGCCGCTTTATCAAAATTGGCGTTTGATTCAGTGATGATCGCTTCTTTGGTTACAAAATTACCATTGGTAGTAGCAGACGGTGTGGTCGCATTCTGGATCAGCCCTGCATAATACAAGGTGCCGATATGAGCATATGCAAATCCTTTCCACCAATAAGCCCATGCCTGTACAGTTGCTTTTTTAGTAGCTGCACCTGCTCCGGTAAAAGTAGTATTCGCAGCAATATCCAATACAGTGTTGGCAGCTGTTATCAAATTATACATGTAGGCCCATTCATAAAAAGTAGCATTACTTCCCTGTTGGGCATTAATGTTAATGGAACGTAATATGCCATACTGAGTGCTGATCGAACTTGGATTCAGGACTGCTGTACCATTATCAAGGGTTACTTTATTAGGGCAACCGATCTGATTCATGTAGGCATTCGCTGCTTCTGCACCGATTTCATCGCCCATTAATTCAAGGAAACCTGTGGCACCGCTCCAGAAACGGCCGTATACACCATCCGAATATTTCAGGTCATAAAAACCGTTTCTATAAACTGAACCCTGGGCCAATGATACAACTCCGGATTCACTTTGTGCACTTTGCGGGGTGGGTAGATTGGTATTCGAAATTTCGAGTTGCTTTTTACAGGCAGTCATACCCAAGCTTACTCCCAAAATCCCAATCAAAAATTTATTATTCTTCATGTCTTCTGAGTTTTAAGATTAAAATTAAAATCCAATATTCAAACCAATAGTATAGGCCTTTGTATTTGGAATTGTATTGTGATCAACACCACGGTCAAACGCAGAGTTTGAAGAACCTGAACTGATTTCAGGATCCATACCTGTGTATTTGGTGATGGTAATCAGGTTACGACCAGACACTACTAATTGTAAACGCTGGAAACCTTTGATCTTAAATAATTTTGAGAAATCAACACCGGCAGAAAGATTTCTTAAGCGCCAGAAAGAAGCGTCTTCATAGAAATAATCTTTGGTACCGTTGTTAGCACCAGCCTGGTAAATACCACGATAGAATGCAGTATAAGCCTGTGTTGCTCCGCTAATGGTAATAGGGTTATCATAATCACCACTGATACCATCACGATACATCCACTCTTTTGTTTGGTTGTAAAGGTGGCTTCCATTAACCCAATCCCACTGGAAGCTGAATGAAAGAAATCCTTTGTATGTGAAATTATTGATAAAGCTCATATTGAACTTTGGATTTGGATCACCAAAGCTGTACTGACCTGCAGTATTAACCGGTTGCTTGGTAGCTGAGTTTACTACATAACCATTGCTGGCTACTTCATAAAGGCCCTGACTGGCTTTAGGTATAACTGGTAAACCGGTTGAAGGTTCTATCTGGTCAACACTTCTCAAAAGCAGGAAGCCAAATAGCTGACCAATCTTCTGACCCGCTTTCAAAGTGATACCGGTACTACCTGCACCTGAAAGAACCACTACATCCGGTCCTTTGATACTGGTAATCTCAGAAGTTTGTTTAGAGAAATTGGTGGTCATATCCCAGTTAAAATCCTTTTTAGAAAGAATGTTCAGGTTTAATGAAGCCTGGAAACCATTAGAACCTAAACCAAATGCATTGTCCAATGTACTACCTACTCCTGTTGAAGGAGCGGCATCAACACTGTAGATGGTATTGTCGGTATTTCTTTTCCAATAGGTAAGAGATAAGGATGCATTCTTTAACCATGAACCTTTTAACAGGTTGAACCCAAGGTCTGCACCGATTTCTGTTTCTTTAGACAATTCCACACCCAGGTTTGGATTTGGCGTTGAAGTAGGAAAAGTAAATACACTGTTCTGTCCGAGGTTGGCAGCACCCAATACAGGGAAACGTTGGAAGGCACCCGGCTGAATACCCGCTTCTCCATAAGCAGCCCTGAGTTTGAAGTCAGAGATCAGGTTAGAGATTTTACCGTTTTCCCAGAATTTGAATTTAGAAATATTTAAGTAGCCATCTCCTCTTGGGAAAGTTTGCGCATTGGCACCACTTCCGAATGCAGAAGAATAATCACTTCTTACACCAACAGAAACCCCGGCAATATCACCCCACTCAAAACGCTGATTGGCAAGTAAACCATAGGTAATAAATGGAGTTACGTTATCAGTGTACACTTTATAAATAGCTGCCTGACTTGAATTCCAGGGTGAGTAAGTAGGTGCATCATATGCATATGCCCTAAGGTCCTTGGTAAGAGTTTTTCTGTAATCAAATGCAACAGTAGTTGTTGTTCTGATAGGCAATTTAATATGAAAATCTTTTTCAAAATCTGTTCTGATCGTTGCGGTGGTGATCAGATTTTGTGATGTAGTACGGATGATATAATTATCGATCTCACCGGTTGTACTGCCATTGTTTGCAGAATTCGGGTTACCTACGCCACTGATATAGTAGCTTGTACCATTATAAACTGCACCTTTATTAAACTCCTGATCTTCGTAACGGTAATTGTTATTGCCGTTTTTAACATCCAAACCATATTTAGCATCTAATTCTAAAAATTTGTTGGCACGGTAGTTCAAATTAAAAATCTGGATGAGGTCCACATTGTTTATTAAAGTACTGCTATACTGGTTTACATAGTTGGGATTAAAACTGTTTACACCAACTGCAGAACCAAAGTAGTTAGCATAGTTGCCATCCGGGTCTTTGTAATCATAATTGGCAAAAGGACGGGTGTTATTAAGGCTATACACAATGCTACGACCGGTTTGATCGTTCAAAGTATTCTTGGTGTATATTAATTGTGAAAGGCTCGAGAACTTCAATCCTTTTAATAATTCTGTTTCAATTTTACCGGTTAGGTTAGATCGCTGGTAATCACCATTGTTTTTGAAGTTAGAATTTTGTGCATTACTGGAAACCGAAAGGAAATAATTTGTTTTGTCTTTGTTACCAGAGATCGTGATTGAATTGTTCAACGCGTATCCGTTTTGAAAGAACATTTTATAGTGATCATAATAATTCAGATTGGCACCATAAGATTTGTTCTGAAAACTTGTTACACTAAGCGCATTGTATTGCACATTCGCATCATACACACCCAGAATAGGATCAAAATTGATAGGAGCACCACTTGCCTGAATTACATTATTACTTGCATCGGTTGTAAATGCATGGAAATAAGCTTTATGCACATTACCAACATTTAATAATGAATTGGTAGTTGCACTGCTGGTTATATCAATATTGGTCTTCCCTGTTTTTGACTTTTTTGTGAATAACTGAATAACACCATTTGCACCCTGCGCACCATATAAAGAAGCAGCAGCAGCACCTTGTACCACCTCTACTCTTTCAATGATGTTTACATCAATAGAAGCAAGGCTTGTACCACGTAATTCCACCCCATCCATCAGGATCATCGGAGAAGTACCCCCCTGGATGGTATTGATACCGCGCAAAAGGATATTCAAAGGCTGACCGGGGTTACCATTGGTACTGGAGATCTGAGCACCGGCAATCTGACCTACCAACTGTTGGCCAACATCACCTGTTGGTACTTTTACCTCATTTGCAAGGTTTACGGATTCAACGGCCACACCCAGTTTTTTCTTACTGGTAGCAGCACCCACACCTGTTACAACTACTTCACTTAATGATTTTACATCTGTAACCAGTTGTACCATTAAATTAGGGGAAGCTTGTAAGGTTTTGTTTTCAAAACCTAAAGCTGAAATAACCAACGATGCGCCGGATTTCACTTTAATAGAAAATGCGCCATCATTTCCGGCGCTAACACCATTTTTGGTGCCTTTTTCAAGTACGGTTGCCCCTGCTACAGGAGAACCTTTGTCGTCCACAACCTTTCCGGTTATGGTGGAAGTTTGCGCAAAGCCGGCCAAAATAGCCATAGCAAATGCGCAAACGCTCATTAGCAGTTTTTTTCTCATGTTGTTTGTTTTTTAGAAAGTGAGCCGTTTATCAGGCTTTCTGACCATCTAAGTAAAAGAAAAGCTGCACAATTTTTTTTTATGCGTTCCGATTTTAATCTTTCTTTAAGCTTAAAAACGGTTGCAAACGTTTGCATACTTACCGATAAATTTCTAATTTTTACCGACAAAATCGTTTAAAACGAGTGATAGCAGTAAAAAACATATTATATAAATAATTATTTGTTATAATACGTTTGTTTCAAAAAATTAATGCTACAAAGTTGCAAATAGAGTAACCTCAGGAGAGATTAGGCGCTTTATACCAGTATCCTGGATAATTATCAATTAACAAAATCGTTCAACATATTGCCATATAACCTATTGTAACAACCGGTACACAATAAAGAATAAGGCTTCATAAATTAGGAATCATTATTGGTTTTAATACAGGTACCTATTAAACATATATTTAAACATTTTAATATTATATTATTCTATACCTAAACAGTTCAGAATCATGCAATTGTTACAATCATTGAGAAATGCGGGTATTGGCTTGCCATTTAAAAGCTCAACAGGCCCAGGCATTGGCCTACAATTAACCTGATTACCGGAAGCCGGAAATTTATTCACAGAATCAAAAATTAATTTTGGTATGTGCCCCATTTTTGTAATTTAGTGGAAGAATTTAATGGGTTAGTAAGTAACGGGGTCAACAGCAATGTTGGCCCTTTTGCGTGCCGTCAATAAAGGGTTTCAGCCATTTTGCTTCAAAAAACTGCCTGATTTTTTTTATATTTTTTATTAACAGATCTCATAAAACCGGTTTAAAAAAAAGCGCATACTCTCTTCCGCATTTTTTCATTCATGCTACTTTCTATTCTCCCTTTATCTTTAATGTATGAGTAAAATAAAAACAGCATTTTTTTGCAGCAATTGCGGATATGAAAGTGCCAAATGGTTAGGCAAATGTCCGGGCTGTTCTGAGTGGAATACTTTTACCGAAGAAATTTTAGACAAAGGAAACAGCAAAGAAGAAAACTGGGAAACTTATACACCCGAAAAAAGAAATACCAAAACAGTTGCTTTAAACGATGTAGAAAGCAATAAAGAAAAAAGAATTGTTACCAAAGATCCTGAATTGAACAGGGTGTTGGGTGGTGGAATTGTTCCGGGCAGTTTGATACTGGTAGCAGGTGAACCGGGAATTGGAAAAAGTACTTTGTTCCTGCAGAACGGATTATTGATCGATCAACTCAGGGTCTTATACATCAGTGGTGAAGAAAGTGAACAGCAAATTAAAATGCGGGCCGACCGTTTAAAGATCTCCAACGATAATTTTTACCTGCTCACAGAAACCGGCATGCAAACCATTTTTGCAGAGATCAAAAAATTGAAACCGCAACTGGTGATCGTTGATTCGATTCAGACACTACAATCTAATCTTATCGATTCTTCAGCAGGAAGTGTTTCGCAGATCCGTGAATGTGCGGCAGAATTTCAAAAATTTGCAAAAGAAACCAATACACCTGTTTTTCTGATCGGGCATATTACAAAAGATGGTGCGATAGCCGGACCAAAAATTTTAGAGCATATGGTTGATACGGTTTTGCAGTTTGAAGGCGACCGCCATTATGCATACAGAATATTACGAACTTTAAAAAATCGTTTTGGGAGTACCGCAGAATTAGGCATTTATGAAATGACGGGAGAAGGAATGCGCATCGTAACCAATCCATCAGAAATTTTAATTGCACAACGCGAAGACCAATTAAGCGGAAGTGCCATTGCTGCTACATTAGAGGGCATGCGGCCTTTACTGATAGAAGTACAGGCATTGGTAACACAAAGTGTGTATGGAACACCACAACGAACCGTTAGCGGATTTGATCTGAGACGTTTGCAATTACTTTTAGCAGTATTGGAAAAACGAGGCGGTTTTCAATTTGGCATGAAAGATGTATTTGTAAATATTGCAGGAGGAATTAAAGTAGAGGATCCATCAATAGACCTTGCAGTTATTTGTGCATTACTATCCTCTTATGAAGATGTTCCGCTTCCGGCACATATTTGTTTTGCGGGAGAAGTTGGATTAAACGGAGAGATCCGCGCTGTAAACAGAATTGAACAAAGAATTGCCGAAGCAGAAAAATTAGGTTTCGAAAAGATCATCGTTTCCAAATACAACAAAAAAAGTTTTGACCCGAAAGCGTATAAAATTAATGTTACAGCATTGAGCAGGGTGGATGAAGTGTATCAGCAACTTTTTTAGGCACGAGGTTAGAAATACGAGGTACGAACAGTTTTTATTCGTACTTCTAACCTCGTACATACCGCTTCGGTAAATACCTAATAAAAAAAACAAATGCATTCCGAAATTTGCCGGATGCTTTCTTTATCTAAAAAATATTTCTCCAATTTTTTACATCTTTTCTATCCGCACAATTGTGAGGGGTGCGGAACAGATATTTTGTATGACTCACAATTTCTTTGTGCAAAGTGTATGCATCGCTTACCTGAAACCGGTTTCTTTTCAATTGCCGCTAATCCAATAGAGAAATTATTTTATGGTAGAACAAACATTACAAATGCAGGTGCCGCATTTTATTTCACTAAAGATTCTTTACTGCAACATTTACTGATTGAATTAAAATACCGGGGCAATAAAGAGGCAGGATATTTTTTAGGAAGGATGATGGGTCATACATTGAAAAATTCTGAACGATTTAATGATGTTGATGCACTGGTTCCTTTGCCATTGAATGAAAAAAAAGAATGGCTCCGCGGATATAACCAGGCAATGATTATTTGTGAAGGAATCAGCGAGGTTTTTAACAGGCCAATTTTGACTAATGCGGTTGCCAGAATCCGGTTCACCGAAACCCAAACCAAGCAAAACCGGGTGAGCCGCTGGCAGAATATGGAACATGTTTTCCGGGTTTCGGACCCAGCCGAACTAAAAAACAGGCATATTTTACTGGTTGACGACGTAATTACCACCGGAGCAACCTTAGAAGCCTGCGGCTCGTCTATATTGGAGGTAGCTGGGGTGAGAGTGAGTATTGGGGCGGCAGCGTTTACGATTTAGTTTGGGGTTTGGAGTTTGGGGTTTGGAGTTAAAACCCAATACAACCCCAAACTCCAAACGCCAAACCCCAAACCTTCCTCCTCCGTTTATCAAAAATTCGACAACCTTTTCTATATTTATATGTTCTTTACTTAAACACCTAAAACTATATACATGAAATACCTATTAACCATTGCCGTAGTAGCCATGCTCAGTTCATTTACTTTGCCGGGCGACCCGAGCATCCATTCTTTTAAAGTAAAATCCATTGAAGGCGGAACTATTGATTTTTCCAAGTTCAAGGGTAAAATGATCTTAGTGGTAAATACCGCTTCTAAATGCGGTTACACTCCTCAGTATGAAGCTTTGGAAAAAGTGTACGAACAGTATAAAGACAAATTAGTGATCGTTGGTTTTCCTGCAAACAATTTTGGAGCACAGGAACCGGGTAGCGATGGAGAGATCCAGGAATTCTGTAAAGCCCGTTTTGGGGTTAAATTCCCATTGGCCAGCAAGATCAGCGTAAAAGGTGATGATACTGCCCCTATTTACAAATGGTTGACCAGCAAAACCGAAAACGGTGTACTGGATGCTACCATTGCCTGGAACTTCAATAAATTTTTATTGGATGAGAATGGTAAAATGATCGCTTATTTTCCGAGTAAAGTAACACCGGATAGTGAGGAGATCACTAAATACCTCAAATAGAATCGCGGATTTCGCGGATTTTAAATATGATTTTTGGGAAGGGATGTTCTTGCAGAACATCCCTTTTTGTTGATCTTATCACAAAATCATACTGTTTACTTTTTACTGGTAAACAAACGGTACATTAAATCAAATTGTAAGGTCCGGTATTTTTGATCGTCGCTGCTTGCATATGCATCTTTCCGGGGAACAATTTTGCTCATTCCATGGCTATAGCGAAACTGAAATCCGAATTTGCTCCAGTGAATAGCTGTTCCCGCTTGCAAGCCCCAGTTCCATGCAAGCATATCATCAACATTTGAGCCGCCATAACTGATATTTCTGTTTACGTAAACAGGTTTAGGTACGATTATATCTCCCATTAAATAAACACCATCTAATTTACCACCGATTGCAAAATTAAAGTAACCACCGCCTGAAAATTGAATGCTGAGTTTCTTTCCTAATGGCAATTTTAGTCCGGCTCCAAACGGCAGATTAATGAATTGGGGATGATAAGTTTCTTCGGAATGAATAAAACAACATTCACTATAAGACTTCCCTGTTTGGTGAGTTTGATAAAAAAGGCCTGTATACAAAAAAGTTTTTCCTTCAATCGGGAATTGAAGAGAGGCTCCGATTTGCCACGCATTTCCCTGAGATAGATTTGTACTTACAAGCTCAGGCCTCATTTTGATGTCTGTACTATTGATGCCTCCTACAATAAATACCTGTGTTTGAGCCTTAACATCTGCAAGCGAAAAAAGTGCAATGAAAAATATAATACCTGACTTACGCATATATTCTTTTTGGAAAAGACAAAGCTACTATTGTAATTGCTGCTTGTGGAATTTTAGGTAATTGTTACCAGCATTATATCCTTTACTTTGCATTTGTCCGATTTTAAAAAGATCGTATTGTATTTCAGATGAAGTTTATTGATGTTATTGGGCAACAAACCGTAAAACAACACCTGGCTGAAATGGTAGAACAAAACCGTTTGAGTCATGCACTGATCTTTTTGGGAAAGGAAGGCAGTGGCGCATTGCCACTGGCTTTGGCTTTTGCGCAGTATGTGGTTTCGTTGCCGAAAGCAGCACCTGTGGTGGAGGATCTGTTTGGGGGAATGACGGCTTTAGAACCTGCCCCATCCTTTATACATCCTGATAATATTGACCAGCAGGAAAGTTTTCAGCGTGCAGAGCAATTGATCCATCCTGACCTGCATTTTACCTATCCTGTGATCACAAAAAAGCCGGGCGAGAAACCTAAGAGCAGCGACTATATAGCTGAGTGGAGGGAGTTCATCAAATCATACCCTTATGGAAATGTGTACGACTGGCTACAGTTTATTGGGGCAGAAAACAAACAGGGAAATATTACTGCAGAAGAATGTAATGATATTATTCGCCAGCTGAGCTTGAAAAGTTTTGAAAGCGAATACAAGGTTTTGTTGCTGTGGATGCCTGAATATTTGGGGAAGGAAGGAAACAAATTATTGAAACTGATTGAGGAGCCGCCTCCGAACACTTTATTTATCCTGGTGGCGGAAAATGATGAACAGATCCTCCCTACTATATTAAGCCGTTGCCAGCTGGTAAAAATACCGATGTTGGAAAACAGGGAAGTGGAAGATGCCCTGATCAATCGCGCCAAAGCTGATCCAGACAAAGCCCGTCAGATTGCCGGTATTTGTGAAGGCAATTACCGTGAAGCGCTTCAATTGATGCAGCATGCCGACGAAGATTGGCAAAGTTTGCTTCGCGAATGGCTGAATGCCACCCTGAAAGGAGGTCCGATTGCCCAGATCAAATTTACGGAGGAGGTGAGTAAACTGGGCCGGGAGAAGCAAAAACAGTTTCTTCGCTACTTTAACCATTTGCTGGAGCAGAGCATCCGGATCAAGGTTTTGGGGGTGGATCAGGTGTTTTTAGGTGATAATGAGAAGGATTTTGCCCAAAGATTGAATAAAATAGCCTCGGTTAGTCAGCAACAGAGTATAATTGAGGAGCTGGACCGTGCCTCCTATTATGTAGAACGTAATGCCAATGCCAAAATGCTGTTTCAGGCGCTTACGATTAAACTGTATCATATCATTCAGAACAAAACCCTAATTTTGATGAACTAGCCAAATGTGGGGCAATTTGAAAATTTGAAAATTTGAAAATTGACAGCGCAGAAGGCTGTGAAGAAGATTTTGTGGAGGGATGTGTGGCATTGGCTGCTATATGAAAAAGCCCAATGATGCACTTGCACTGTTAAACGCTTATCAATATATTTTGAAGGCAGGATGCTGAGATCATTCTACATAGTTCAAAAAAGCTGCCGGGCAGCTAACCGAACGTTGAAGTGAGTGACACAACGAAGCATCATAGCAGTACTATAGCCCGTCCCACAAAAGTTTCCTGATTATTAACTAACCTATTTATTGGATTGATATGGGATGTGGATCATGTAGCTCGTCGAAAGACGGAGGTAAGCCTGGCGGATGTAAAAGCAACGGCGGTTGCAGCACAGGTGGCTGTAACCGGTTGAATGTGCACGACTGGCTGTTGAACCTGCCGTTCAGCGACCCGGAGAGTAACTGTAAAGTGATTGAAGTGAGTTTTAAACAGGGAAGCCGTAAAGAATTCTTCCGCAATTCTACTTTGCAATATTTTGATAAAGGCGATTATGTTTCTGTAGAAGGCGTGAGCGGTTTTGATGTGGGTGAAGTGAGCCTTACCGGCGAACTGGTTCGTTTACAGATGAAGAAAAAAGGGGTGGATGAGTTTAGCGTTGAAATGAAAAAAATTCTTCGCCGGAGTACGGACAGGGATATTGAAACCTTTAAGATCAGTAAGAGCCGTGAGAAAGAAATACTGGCCAGAAGCCGTGCCATTGCCCGTCAGCTAAATGTACAAATGAAGTTGAGTGAGGTAGAAATTCAGGCCGATGGTAAAAAGGGGACTTTCTTTTATACAGCAGATGACCGTGTAGATTTTCGTGAGCTGATTAAAGTGTATGCCGGTGATTTTAAAGTAAAAGTAGAAATGCGCCAGATAGGCATACGCCAGGAAGCCGCGAAAGTAGGAGGTATTGGCAGTTGTGGTCGTGAATTGTGTTGCAGTACCTGGTTAAATGATTTTAAAAGTGTGAACACTACAGCGGCACGTTACCAGAACTTATCTATCAATCAAACAAAGTTGAGCGGCCAGTGTGGCCGTTTGAAATGTTGTTTGAATTATGAGCTGGATACGTATTTGGATGCCTTGCAACAATTCCCTGATTATGCGGAAACATTGGACACTGCGATGGGAACGGCGCATCTGATCAAAAAAGATATTTTTAAGAATTTGATGTGGTATGTGTTGCCGAATAATACCAAGCATTATCCATTGACCATTGTGCGTGTGAAAGAAATTAAACGACTGAACCGCGAGGGGCAGAAAGTGGATGAATTGCAGCCAGTTGAAATTACCGGCAAACAAAAAGAAGTAGAGCCGGCATTTGTTGATTTAGTGGGACAGATCAGTTTGAAGACATTGGAAAAAGATGATCGGAGAAGAAGGGATCAGGAACGTTCGAATAGAGGTGCGCAACAAGGTGGTGGACAAGGAGGACAAAGAAATCAAGGGCCAAGGGATCAAGGTTCAAGACCACAAGGTTCTAGACAAGATGGGCCAAGGCCACCGCAGCAAAATCGTGGACCGCAGCAAAATCCAGGTGGACAAGGACCGAGACAACAAGGACCAAGGGATCAAGGCCAAAGACCTCAAGGGCCAAGGCCACCGCAGCAAAATCGTGGGCCGCAGCAGGGGGGGCAAGGACCAAGAAACCAGGGGCCAAGACCACAGGGACCGAGACCGCCGCAAGGGCCGGCGCCGGATGCACCTAAAGAAAATTAATTTATAAACGCTGCCAAAATATTGGTAGCGTTTTTTATTTAAAATTTTAGAAGAAAGGCTTTAGAAATAGAATGAAAGATTTTTAGAGAAGGATTGTTGTTTTTATTCATAAACAAATCTTTGAACAATACTTCCACCGTTTTTTGTCTTTGTTTTTATGAGGCCATTACTATAATAGTCGCATATATTAAAGTCAGTTGAAGTTTGGATCAAGTTATTGGTACATGCGAATTCACCTAACCCAATTTGAAACGTAAAAAAATCAAAGAACCCTATATTCCCTAAAAACTTTAATTGATTAGGTTTGTCGTCATATACTCTGATTTCTGAACCATCTTTCACAAAAGTTCCATTATAAGGTATATTCGGATTATACTTTTCTTTCATTATAATATTGTTATTGCCATCATAGGTAAATTTATAATAGCAAAATATTTTACCGGGATTAGAAGTGTATTGTGGCCCTTCATATACTGAATCAACAACCAGTTTGGCATTTGAATCATAGGTGAATTGATTAGCAATGAAATAATTATTGAAATATTGATTGAACAACCAAACTTGTGTTATCTGGTCAAGGTTATTGTAAACCAAAGAATCGTGCTTTGCCTGGAGACCAATTTTGTCTGAATCAATGATTATTTTAACCAATCTGTTCAAAGCATCGTATTTAAAATAGTAAACATCCTTTCCAATATTCCAGTAACTATTTTCTATTAGACTTTCCAATCTGTTACTTGCATCATAATTAAACTGAGTATACGTAAAGCAAGAAGGACATGGAAATCCAAGGCTGTCGGTCATTCCTGTCCAGATTATTTTTTGTAACCGGGTACCAATTAATGCAGGATTATCTTTCTTTCTGCAACCGTAGAAAAGAAAGAGAATAATGATTGTTATGATAAATATTCTTGCTTTCTGCATATGATTGTTTGCTGCAACTACATATTAGTATAACAATATATCTATTTTCTCTGAAATAAGCAAGGGAAGTATAGACAGGCTGACTTACCACTTAAAGACCGTGCCTCTGTGCCTTTGTGAGAGAATCTTTTTATCTGGAAGAAGATGTGTTATTCTATTCGTAAAAATATTCCTGAACTACTTTATTGTAACTGATCTTTTTTAATAAACCGTTATCGAAGTACTCATATTGAAATCCTTGTATTTGCTGATTGTTGGTGCTTAGAAGAAATATATTATTGTATGCAAAATAAGGTAACAGTCCTAAATTCTTAAATGGATTTATTCTGGCATCATAAGAGGCTGTGGTTATAGTGTGTGTTGAAGTACCAACCGGCCAAACAGCATTATAATCGATCTTATTAATATTATCATTTGCATCATAAAAAAAGTTGCTGATACCTGAAGGTATTATGGAAGGATTCAAAAAAGTTTGTCCCGTAAAAGAAGTGTCTCTTATCAACCTTCCCTGTGTATCGTATACATAGGTATTGATAAGCCAATACCTGCTGGTTTCTGAAGTAATTCTTCTCTGCCTTTGTATCAATTGATTATTGTCATTATATAAAAAAGAGTCGCGGCCTGCTTTTACCAGTTTGCCCTGATCATTATATAGCAGATTATGATAGTAGTTGTAATTCAACATAAACGGCCATGGGCCACCTGAATTTGGAAGTCCCAGCATGCCACTGTCTGTGATAGTCAATAATTTCCCGCTAACATCATACGCAAACAGTTCCGTTACATAGCAGGTGGCACAATCGTTTCCGACAGAGTCTGCCATATTGGTTCTGACTTTTACAAGTCGTGTACCGGAGGTATTGACCTTATCATGTTTTGTACAGGCATACAACAACAGGCAAGTGATTGCTACAGATAATATCCGTAATTGATTTGTCATGTTTGAAAGCAATAAATTGGCGGGGGTATTTAAATTTACTTCTATTCTCGGCTTTATCAAACATTTCAGAGGAGAATTTTTTGATAAACATTATCTCAGAAAACAAAGAATTGAATACCAAGCGTTTAAAAATGAAAAGAAGAAAAATAATTTTCTTCTTTTCATTTTTGTTTTGGTTGAAAGATTAATTCAGTTTATCCATCTCTTTCGCGGTAAACTCCATCAGTGTTTTGATGTGTGCGGGTGAGAGATCAAATTTTAAACCGGCTGCTGCATATAATTCAGGAAGTGTTTTGGTACCTCCGAGACTGAGTGCATTTATGTAGTTCTGTAAGGCCTGTTGCGGGTTTTGCTGGTACTGCATCCATAAACCGATGGCGCCTAACTGTGCAATGCCGTATTCAATATAATAGAAAGGCACTTCAAACAAATGCAACTGGCGCTGCCAGCCTATTTGGCGGAATGCTTCGAGTCCGGTGTAATCAATGCTGTTGGTAGAAAATTCATTTAAGATCGACATCCACATTGAAGTCCTTTCTTCGATGGTATGCTGTGGATTTTCATACACCCAATGCTGGAATTTATCAATGATGGCGATCCATGGGAAAATGGTGATGGTTCTTTCGAGTTGGTGTTCTTTGGCGCGTTTGAGATCTTCGGCACTTTCAAAAAAGGCTTCCCAATGATTCATGCTAAAGAGTTCCATACTCATGCTGGCCACTTCGGCAATTTCCATAGGGTATTCTTTGAAAGCACTCAATTCTAAATTGTGTGATAAGAATGAATGAATGGCATGACCACCTTCGTGAACCATGGTGGTAACATCGCTCATTTGTCCGGCGGCATTCATGAAAATAAATGGAGCGCCGCTTTCTGTAAGCGGACAATTATAACCACCCGGTGCTTTGCCCTTGCGGCTTTCAAGATCAAAATGTTTTAACTCATTCATCTTGCGCAAACAGTTGGCGAAGAATGGATTCATTTGCTCAAAACATTGTACAGATTTTTCGTAGAGATCATTTCCATCGGTAAAAGGTTTCAAGGGTTGAATGCCTTCGGGTTCTGCTTCGGTATCCCATGGACGAAGGGTATCCAATCCTAATTTTTCTTTTTTCTTTTGGTAGATCTTTTCGATCAACTGAAGTACATGCAGTTTTACGGCTTCATGAAACTGGTAGCAATCTTCTTTGGTATAATCAAAGCGGCCCAGTTCTACAAATTTGTAATCGCGGTAATTGGCGAAGCCTGCATTTTTGGCAACTTCGTTTCTTTTTTGAATGAGTTGTGAGTAGAGATCGTGCATGGGCTGCTGATCCTGTAATCTTCTTTCCTGAATTTTTCTATATACTTCTTCACGCAATGTACGGTCGTGACTTTCGAGAAATTTAGCAGCCTGTTGTAAAGTGTATTCCTGTCCGTTTACTTCAATCGTCATTTTACCGGCAATGGCGCCGTATTGTTGTTGCATCACACTTAATTCGGCCTGTAATGGAATATTGGCTTCGCGAAAAAGGTCGATACTTTTTTTAACGCTTCTGAG
>CANBSW010000025.1 GCA_947372235.1 Chitinophagaceae bacterium
ATGGCCAGACCAGAAAATACAGTTGATCAAAAATCAATCAGCAGATACTTTATTAGTGGTTGATCAAAAAAATGCGATCAGCGGTAAATTATTGGAAAAGCTTTTGCAAACAGGCTTTCAGGATATTTCTGCTGTTTCTTTTATAGGAAATGCCCATCATAAAGAAAATGATTTTGTTGATTTTGATGTAGAGCGATTGATGCCCAAACTCATTTCAACAGAAGGTCCAAAAATTTCTGTTGGAGATGTGAATGGTGATGGGTTACAGGATTTTTTTATGGGAGCTGCAGCAGGAGATACCGCTAAAATATTCATACAGCGGAAAGACGGACGCTTTGAGAAAAAATTGCAGAATGCATTTATTGCCGATGCCTATTTTGAAAGTGTTGGTTCTGCTTTTTTTGATGCAGATGGTGATGGAGACCTTGATCTTGTGGTTGCATCGGGTGGTAATGAGGCAAAACAAGGTTCACCCTATTTGCTCACAAGATTATATATCAACGATGGTAAAGGAAATTTTTCTTCTGCTGCAAAAGGATGGCCCGCAGTTTCTGTAAATGCATCCTGTGTAAGAATAGCCGATTTTGATAATGATGGTAAAGCTGATGTATTCATTGGTGCGCGTGATGTTCCCGGCAGTTATGGTGTTGCTGCAAGCAGTGTGTTGTTGAAGAATAATGGCAATGGTGAGTTTACAGATGTTACGGCTTCAATAGCAACGGATCTTTTAAAAATCGGAATGATCACTGATGCACAATGGGCCGATATTGATGGAGATGGAAAACCAGAATTAATTGTGGTTGGCGATTGGATGCCGGTTACGATTTTTAAATATGAGAATGGCAAATTGCAAAAGAAAAATCAACTGCCACATTCATCCGGTTGGTGGAATTGTTTAACGGTTGCTGATATTGATGGAAATGGAACACTTGATCTGGTTGCAGGAAACTTTGGATTAAATTCAAATATCAAAGCAGATGCAGAACATGCTGCCAGATTATTTGTAGATGATTTTGATAAGAACGGTCAGTCAGATTGTATCCCTGTATATTTTAAAAACGATGGTAAAGCCTATCCCTATTACCTGAAAGATGAAATGGAATCGCAGATGCCGGTGTTGAAAAAGAAGTTTCTGAAATATGAAACCTACGCAGGCAAATCTATTGAAGAAATCCTTACCACAGATCAGATCAATCATGCAAAAGTATTATCGGTTGAGCAAACACAAACCAGCATATTCATCAATGATGGGCATGGAAATTTTACCATGCAGGCTTTACCAATCATGGCGCAACTATCACCCGTATTTGGTATTACGGTTACTGACCTGAATGGGGATGGTAAAAAAGATATTTTCATGGCAGGTAATTTCTATGGATTAAAACCACAGACCGGTCGTTTAGATGCATCTTATGGTACCAGTCTGCTCAACACAGGTAATCATCAATACACTTATCTAAAACCAAAACAAAGTGGATTGTTTGTGAAAGGGGAGGCAAGGGATATTGTTTTAATACGATCTGCTTTGGGTGATGATTTAATATTAGTGGGGATGAATAATGATAAACCGTATCTATTCAAACCTAAAAAATAACTCCGTGAAACTCTGTACATCCGTGCCTCTGTGTTGAAAAAAACTCAACTATGTGCAGTTAGATTTCAATACAGAGACACAATGATGTGGAGTTTCATGGAGAATAATAATACGGTCATAAAATTACTATATGAAAAAAATAACTGCATTTGTACTTACACTTTTTGTATTAGGTTTTACTAATGCTCAACAAAAAATAGATACCTGGAAAATCAACGCAGATAAAATAGATCCATCCAACTATTATGGAATCACCGTTGCCAATGGAATGATCGGTATCGTATCATCGCCCGAGCCATTTAAGGTAAAAGATGTAGTGCTGGCGGGGGCATACGACCTCTATGGCCGTGGCCGTGTAAGTAATTTTCTCCGCAGTTTTAACTTGCTGAATATGCAACTGGATATTGATGGAAAACGTATAGGCACAGCCAATGTTCAAAACATGAAACAGGAACTAGATATGAAACATGCGAGTTTTACTACTTCGTTTGATTATGGAAAAGATGCTGTTATTTCTTACACTTATTATTCTTTACGCCAACTTCCTTTTTCTGTTTTGATGGATGTTAGTGTTACCGCTAAAAAAGATATCACACTCGGAAGCGCCAGTGTAATGGAAGCTCCGGATGCATTAAAAGAAGTGCAGAATTATTATAACGAAATTGATCGTCCGCATGTGGTGATCAGTTTACTTACTTCATCAGCCAAAAGTCCTACCGGAAAATTATTGATGTGTGCATCCAATACTTTTCTTTTCAGCGAAGCTCACGGACAAGAGCCGCGTGTGATCCATGAAATGTGGGATAATAATATGCACCTGATGAAATTCAGTAAAAAATTAAAAGCAGGAGAAACTTATCGTTACTCCATCGCCGGTTCTTCTATCACATCTGCACAACATGACGATCCTTTGAATGAAGCAGAACGCATGACCATCTTTGCAAAACTGGAAGGTCGTGAACGACTGATCAATTTTCACAACAAAGCATGGGATAAGTTATGGGAGAGTGATATCATCGTTGAAGGTGATGATCAATCGCAACAGGATATTCACAGTATGCTCTATCATCTCTATTCATTTGTTCGTGAAGGAACCGATATGAGTCCATCACCCATGGGCCTCAGCGGATTGGGTTACAACGGCCACGTATTCTGGGATACAGAATTGTGGATGTATCCCTCCATCCTGGTATTACATCCCGAAATGGCAAAGAGCCTTGTTGAGTATCGTTATAATCGTTTGAATGCCGCAAAAAGAAATGCATTCAACCACGGTTACAAAGGCGCCATGTTTCCATGGGAGAGTGCAGGAACCGGCGTAGAAGAAACACCGGTGTGGGCATTGAGTGGTCCTTTCGAACATCATATCACCGCTTGTGTTGGGATTGCTGCATGGAATTATTATTGTGTAACTCAGGACAAAGAATGGCTGAAAGAAAAAGGCTGGCCCGTAATAAAAGAAGTAGCCGATTTCTGGGCAAGCAGGGTGGAAAGAAATGGACCTGGAAAATATGATATCAAAAATGTAGTAGCTGCTGATGAGTGGGCCGAGAATGTAGACAACAATGCATGGACCAATGCTGCTGCCAAAGCTGTTTTACAAAATGCTACAACAGTTGCTAAAATATTAGGTGTAACCGCAGATCCTGACTGGATGAATGTGGCCAATAATATCCCAATTCTAAAAATGGAAAATGGTGTAACACGGGAACATGCATCTTATACTGGAGAAGGGATTAAACAGGCGGATGTGAATTTATTGGCTTATCCTCTAAAAGAAGTATCTGATCCTAAACAAATTCGGAAAGATCTGGAGTATTATGAAACCAGGGTTCCCAATGAGGGAACTCCTGCAATGACACAGGCTATTTTTACTTTGTTGTATGCAAGATTGGGCGAGGGAGATAAAGCGTATCATTTTTTTAAAGATGCGTATGTTCCTAATTTAAATCCTCCTTTGCGTGTGATCGCAGAAACCAAAGGCGGAACCAATCCTTATTTTGCAACCGGGGCAGGTGGGATCGTTCAAAGTATTTTAATGGGTTTTGGCGGATTGGAAATTACCCCTCAGGGCATTACACAGGTAAAATCGGCCCTGCCAAAACAGTGGAAAAGCCTGACTATCAAAGGGGTTGGCCCGGATAAAAAAATATTTTCCGTTAAATAAATATTGTGTTATTTTCACACATCTGAAACGAATTGCTTCCATATTGCTATTGGGTATTCTGCTCTTTAATTGGGGTGGTTACCGTATTCTTACCAATTACTTTGAAAGTAATGCGGATAGGCAGATGCAGGCCGAACTGGACCTGAATCATTACAACGAATCAGACCTTTTACATATCAAAGTAGCAGCCAGTTTACCTTATGGTGTCAGTTCCGACAAATTTGAAAGAGTAGATGGTAATATTGATATCAATGGTGTTAATTATACCTATGTAAAACGCCGCTTTTACCAGGATACTTTGGAATTGTTGTGTATCCCGAATACTGCCCGTGCAGGAATTAAAAATGCCCGCGAAGAATTCGCCAAATTAGCTAATGATTTTGTAACCAATAATACATCCTCTAAGAAGGCTCCCTCACATCACACTCATTCAGCAAAATTCTCTGTACAGGATTTTACGGATGATCAACTTTTCTTTTCTTGGCAGTTTAGGAAGACTGACCTGTCCGGAACCTGGAACAAGATGGTTTATGCTGATCTGAAGTCTGAATACCTCAGCCGCTTAGATAAGCCACCACAAGCTTAAAGTTGGTTCATTAAGCAATTTCACTTTTATTTTCCTTTTAATTTTTAAGCAATATGAAAAGACTCATCGCGGGTCTTTGTGTTGTAATATGCCTGTTCGCTTGTAAACAAAATCAAGACTACAAAGCATATCTGCACAATCCGGAATTATTCAGTCAGACAGTACATGAGTTAAATACAGTGGTAATGGGAAACAATTTCCCACCAATGGTTGCAGCGCGTAATTATGTGTACGGTGCTGTGGCAGCTTATGAAGTAATGGTATCCGCTTATCCTGATAAATACCAGTCGTTAGTGGGCCAGGTACATGGATTGAAATCCATTTCATTACCGGCAGCTAATAAAGATGTTGATCCTGAGCTGGCGGCATTATTGGCTTATATCAAAGTTGGAGAAGCCGTTACTTTTCCTGAGGGAAGTATGCAAATTTATAAAGACAGTATTTTAAAAATAGCACGTGATAAAGGCTTACCTGAGAATGTAGAAAAAGCTTCACAACTATTGGCAGATAGTGTAGGTACCTCTATTATCCGCTGGAGTAAGAAAGACAATTACCTGGAAACACGTGGTGCTGAAAAATATACTGTAAAAGATATTCCCGGAAGATGGATACCAACACCGCCATTATACGCATCAGCTGCAGAACCACACTGGATGGAGATCAGGCCAATGGTGATAGACAGTGCCGGAATTTTTGCACCGCCGCCACCACCTGATTTTAATATTACTGATAAGAACAGTAAATATTATGCAGAAGTGATGAAAATAAAAGTTGCTGTAGACAGTCTGACACCGGAACAAAAACATATTGCTGAATTCTGGGATGACAATCCTTTTAAAATGAATGTAACGGGCCATGTTATGTTTGGCAGTAAAAAATTCTCACCATCCGGACACTGGATGAGTGTGATTGGTATTGCTGCAAAACAGGCTAAACTGGATTATTCAAATACGGTGTATGCATTTGCCAAAACGAGTATCGCATTATTTGATGCGTTTATTGAGTGCTGGTATGTAAAATATAAATACAATACAGTAAGGCCAGAAACAGTGATCAATAAATACATGGATGCTAACTGGAGGCCTTATTTGCAAACACCTGCATTTCCTGAATATACCTGTGGACATTCCACCATTTCTTCATCGGCTGCGGAAGCATTAACGAGTGTATTTGGCGACAATTTTGCCTATACCGATTCTACTGAACTGGAATTTGGTATCAAGAACCGCTCATTCAAATCATTCCGTGCTGCGGCTGAAGAGAACAACTGGGCCCGTTTTTATGGCGGTCTTCACTTTCACAATTCCTGTATCGTAAGTACAGAGATTGGCAGAAAAGTGGGACAGCTTGTAGCAGACAGATTACAAATGAAAAAGAAATAATTCTTTTCATTTAGCGAACAACGAACAAACATACCTAACCAACCAACCTAAACAGATGAAATTATTTTCTATCATACTATTATTATGCCTTATAATAACCACTCAATCAAATGCTCAGGGATGCGTAGCTATCCGCAGCGTGGGTGGTATGTGCACCATGGATCATGGTGACGGGGCAGACTCCTCAACCAAAAAATGGTTACTGAATGTAAATAACCGCTACTTCAACTCTTACAAACATTTTGTAGGAACCGTTGAGCAAACACAACGTACAGATTTAGGAACAGAAGTGATCAATCATGCTTATACCATGGATGTTGCAGTTACTCATATCTTAAATAGCCGTTGGTCAATTTCTGCAGACTTACCAATTATTTCGAACACACGTTCTTCTTTATATGAACATGGCGGAAAGGACAGACATACCACTGCTTCTTTCGGATTGGGCGATATTCGTTTTACAGCTTATTACTGGCTCTTAGATCCGGTTAAAATGCCTAAAGGAAATATACAGGCAGGATTGGGATTGAAATTACCAACCGGCGATTACAAATACCAGGATCGTTTTTATACAACTACTGCAGGTGTAACAGTGATGGGGCCGGTAGATCAATCCATTCAATTGGGTGATGGTGGTACAGGGTTCACTACAGAGATCAATGCTTATTACAACCTGAGCCACAATATCAGTTTGTATGGTAATTTTTATTACCTCATCAATCCAAGGGAACAGAACGGAACCTCTACTGCACGTGGCGGAACCCCTTCTGCAACTGCTGTTGCCAATGGAAGTGATGTGATGAGTGTACCTGACCAAATGATGCTGAGAGGCGGTGCCAATTTTGTGGTGAATAAATTTACTTTCTCAGCCGGTGTGCGTGAAGAATGTTTACCGGTACATGACCTGATTGGCGGAAGCCTTGGATTCAGAAGGCCCGGCTATATTGTTTCCGGAGAACCGGGTGTTACTTATGCATTCAAAAAATTGAATGTATATGCATTTGTTCCTATTGCCATCACACGTAACCGTACACAAAGTATGGCTGATAAAATATCCTCTGATATTTCAGGAAAATATACACAGGGCGATGCGGCATTTGCAGATTATGCAGTGAACGTTGGTTTTTCTTTGAGATTCTAAAAACGAAACTTTAAAATAACCCCTTGCAAAATGTGAGGGGTTATTTTTTTGGAACAATGTTTCAATAAAACAGCTGATAAAACGTGTTCTCAATTTTTCAATAGCGTATATTACGAATGAAAACGGATTGCTTACCATAACACAGCATTCAGAATGCAGCAAAGTACTTTAAAAAAATTATCAGAAGCACTGGGGTTGAGTATTTCAACTGTATCACGTGCATTAAAAGATCATCCGGATATTTCTGCCAAAACAAAACAACGTGTGAAGGAACTGGCAGAAGCTATGGAGTACGAGCCAAACAGCTATGCCGTGCAATTACGTACCAAGCATAATAATGTATTGGGTATTTTAGTTCCTACCATTAATAATTTCTTTTATGATTCTTTTATTGCTGCGGTAGAAGAAGAAGCAAGGCTACACGGGTACTCAGTATTAATTATGCAATCGCGTGACGACCTTACTATTGAAAAGAACAACGTAAATATTTTCAGAAAGAATATGGTAGCAGGGTTGTTTGCTTCTATATCTATTGCTACGGAAGATATGTCGCCGTTTACAAAACTTAATGAGTTAAAAACACCGGTCATTTTTTTCGATCGCGTACCTGTAAATGAGATTTGTAACAAAGTGTGTTTGGCCGATGAAGAAACCGGACGCATGGCTGCAGAAGCCATCATAAAAAAGGAAAAGAAAAATGTACTGGCTTTGTTTGGGCATCCCCATTTGAGTATTACGCAGAAACGACTGGCTTCTTTTCAACGTACTTTTGAAAAATTATCACCTGATACAAAAGTTACTTATTCCTTTCCCGAACATTCAGCACCTGCAAAGGCAGAAGTGTTGGATAGTTTAGATAAAACGGATAGACCAGACGTGATCTTTTGTATGGGAGATCTGATATTGATTGGCGTAATGTATGCCTTGCATGAAAAAAAGATGCGTATACCGGAAGATATCTCGGTGATCAGTGTAAGTAATGGGTTAATTCCAACTTTATTTGATCCTAAGGTAACTTATGTAGAGACCAGTGGTTATAAATTAGGGAAACGGGCCTTTCTGCAAATGCTTTCCTGCCTCAGTGGCAATACCTCCATACAGGAAGTATTTATTGATTCTTTGTTGATTGAAGGCGGGTCTTTATAACTAAAGAAATTAAAACTGTGCCCTCTCGCCCGCTTAACTTTGGCGAGAGGGCGCAGTTTTTGAAGTATTAAATTAGATACTTGCTTCCAGTAAACAAAACGAATAAGGCTCCATCACAAAATATTCATGATCTGACCCAACTGTATGTTTTCTTTCTGTCCAATGATCATACAACTCCTTCGATGCAGCTCCGTGTTCTTTAAAAGAATACCAGGTAATATAAGAAACCTTGCTGCTATAGTTGAACAGACAATATAATTTTTTATCATTTGCTGTTCTCAAAAAACCTGCAACATGAATATTATGTGGTGTTAACCAGGTAATATTTTTACGATCAGCAACAATGGATAATTTTTTTCGAAGGCTGATCAATTTTTGTGTGGATGAGAATATTCTTTCTTCTATCGTTCCTGTTTCAGTAATGCGTGCATTTTTTTGCCAGTCGATAACCGGACGATGCATCCAGCGGTTATCATAACTTTTGCCTGAATCATTCAGGTATGAATAATCGTTGGTATAACCAACTTCATCACCATAAAATAACATCGGTAATCCGCCAATAAAAAGCGTTTGTGCCTGCATCATCAGTATTTTTTTTACAGACAGATCGATATCATATGGATGATTGGAAGCCAATGCTTTTTCAAGTCCGCACAAAGAAGCCAGTGATCCGCTGATCCGTGCATCCTGTGTTTTAGGATTTATTGAAAACAAAGCACCTGATGCCGGAGAAGATGGATGCACCCCGGAATAATAATCCTTTAAATATTTACGATGTTCATACGCATTAAATCCTGCTGCAGTAATGCTGGCATCTTCAAAACCTAAGCCAATATCATCATGACAACGTGTATAGGTGATCCATGTGCTGCCAAAAGGTTTTTGTAAAAGATCATATTGTGCAGCCAGCATAACACGTGTATCGCCTGTTGCCAGTGCATCCCATTGTAAAGCCATTTGTGTGGCATTGTAGGCAACATCGCATTCTTTGCCGGAGTATAATCCGGTTCCAAAATATTTCATGATCTCTTTGGGTGCAACAATAGCTTCTCCTAATAATGCCATGCCTGGTGCTGCTACCTGAACACATTGTTTGATCAATCGTAATAAACTGTGTGCTTCCGGTAAATTCTGGCAAGTGGTGCCCAATTGTTTCCAGATAAATGCAGGGGCATCAATACGCAAAATATCTATTCCTAAATTAGCATAGAAGAAAATGGTATCCAGCATAGCATTGAATACAGCCGGATTGGTATAATTCAGATCCCACTGGTAATTATGAAAAACCGTCATCACCCATTTTCTGCATGCCTGAACATAAGTAAAACTTCCGGGTGAACTTTCAGGAAAAATTTCAGGCATAGCCTGTTCGAACTGATCAGGCAGATACCTGTCGTCATACATATAAAAATAATCCTGGTAAACAGGATCACCTGCTTTGGCTTTATTGGCCCATTCATGGTGATGCGATGTATGGTTCAATACAATATCGATCATCAGGTACATATTCTTTTCCTGCATTTCTTTTTGCAAGCTCTGCAGTTCTTCAAGTGTACCAAAACGTTCATCTACTTTTCTGAAATCAGAAACAGCATAGCCGCCATCACTTTCGCCAGCCGGACTCTGGAATACAGGCATAAGGTGTAAAAAATTAACACCCAGGTTTTCAAAGTGACCGAGTTTGGCTGGCATGTTTTTCAGGTTACCGCAAAACCGGTCAACATACAAACTCATACCGGTAATTTCGTTGCTAAGAAACCAATTACCTTTTTTTTCTTTGGTATTGTCTTTTTGCTGCAGTGAGGTTGAGCGATGTTTATGTGCATTGATCAATGTTTGCAACAATTCTTCAAATGCAATTTCTTTTTTCGGGTGATTGCCATACAGCTCAGAATATAAACTTTCAATCGAAGTGGCATTTGCAATCAGCCTTGTAAAAAATAATTTGTCTTTACCACCTGTATCCAGTTGGTTTTTCGCACAGCATTCGTTGATGCGGTTATGTAAAGAATAGTTGTACACGCTAAATAATTTCTTATTGAAAGATCTGGTTGTTCAAATGTTTAAATGCTTCCATTGCACCAAGGTACTCGCAGGTGCGGGCACCGGCTTTGTTTCCATTGGTCACAATCTTTTTCCACTGGCTGAGTGTGAGTGCTTTGATAGCTTCCAAATCTTTATCGATTAATTGATATAATAATGCACCCACAAAAGCATCACCGGCCCCGGTTGTATCAACTGGTTTTACAGGAATACTTTCTACGGTGGTAGTGGTATCATCAAATCCTAATAACGTTCCATCTTTTCCTAATGTGATGGTGAATACCGCATTTGTTTTTTCGAGAAGAATATCAGCCGCATCTATTACTGAATTGGCACCGGTGATCAGCATCGCTTCTTCATCACTTACTTTAAAATAATGACAGGCTTTTAAAAAGTTCCACGACTGGTCAATAAAAGTTTGCGTGTTGTTCTGAAAAAGTAAATGCCTGTAATTTGGATCAAAACTGATAAAAATATCTTTCTCCAATGCTTTCAATAAAAGGCTTTGGTAAGCAGCCTGCAATGGCCCGGGTAAAAAACCGGTAGCAGAGCCAAAGTGAATGATGGAAACATCATCCAGATCTATAACATCTACTTCTTCGCGGGTTAACTCACCATCAGCGCCACGGTTAAATACAAAATCGCGTTCACCATCTTCCATCAGTGAAACAAAAGCAAATGTGGTAAAATGCGAGTCATCCTGTAACATCCATTTGGTAGAAACTCCAAACTCCTGCATTACATTGATCAGTTGTTTACCGAAAGGATCATTACCCACTTTAGCCGCAAGTTCTACTTCGCCACCCAATGCAGCAATGGCTGCTGCTACATTGGTAGGAGCCCCTCCTGGTTTTTTCAAAAAATTATTTCCTTCAGAAAGCGATTTGCCCTTGTCGGTACAGATCATATCGATCAGCGCTTCACCGATGCAGAGTATTTTCATATAAATGGTTTGTCATTAATCAGTTTTGTCAGTCGTCAGTCGTCAGTCGTCAGTGTAAATATTGCTATGCAAGATATTCATCATTTTTACTAGTTACTACTCACGATCAATGTCCTCCCCCTCCACCCAACACCACATCCTCATCGTTCACTTTCACAGTCTTAATCAACATGGTTGCCAAACACGCGATCAATAATAGTACACCGCCAAAACTGATGGCTTTACCGGGGTCATTATCAAGAAAATTGTTTAATACAAAACCAAACGTGGTTGTTTGCAGTATCATTGGAATTACGATCATCATATTAATGATGCCCATGTATACTCCATATCTTTCTTTGGGTATCTGGTTTACCACCATTAAATAAGGTACACCCATCATACTTGCCCAGGCAATACCGAAGCCTGTCATTGGTGCAAATAACATGTATTTGTTTTCAATATGCGGGAAGATGAGCAGGCCAATGCCCGCTAATAATAAACAGGCAATGTGCACAAATTTTGGGCTGTATTTTTTTGCTACGATCACTAAACCAAATGCAGATAAAAAAGTGATTACATTATACCATCCGTTTACAAGTCCTGCCCAGCCTACTGCTTCTTCATAAAGTTTTGGATCTTTTGAGGGAGATGTTTTCCAAACAGATTGTGCAATACTTTTGGATGCATTCTGCCAGTAACAAAACAAAGCATACCATTGAAATAAATATACCAATGCCAGTTGCCACATTACTTTGGGCATATCTTTTATTGCATGGCTGATCTCTATAAACGGACCAAACACACTTCGTTTATTGGCTTTTAATACGGCCAGTTCTTCTTCTGTTGGAGGAATCTCAGGTGTTTTGGTGATTGACCATAACACTGATGAGATAGAACAGATCGACCCCAGAAAAAAGGACCCGAAAACCCAGTAAGGAATTTGTCCGTGAGATTGTTTTAGGAAAGTAACTTTTTGAAAAGCGAACAAGGAAATATTAGCAAGCGTAATACCCAATCCTGTAAAAAAACTCTGTGTTAAAAACCCAGTGGCCATTTGAGAGGGCGGTAATTTATCCGCAATAAAAGCCCTGTATGGTTCCATTGCGGTGTTGTTGGCTGCATCTAAAACCCAAAGCAGTCCTCCCGCCATCCAGAGTGAACTGCTGAAAGGATAGATAAAGAGACAAAGACTGCAAAACAAAGCTCCGATAAAGAAATAGGGTTTACGGCGGCCAAAACGTGGGTGCCAGGTTTTATCACTTAAGGCACCGATAATTGGTTGTATGAGGAGGCCTGTCATGGGGCCGGCAAGATTAAGAAGAGGAATCTGATCCGGTTTCGCTCCCAAAAAATCATAAATAGGATTAACGGCACTCTGCTGGAGGCCAAAACTGTACTGAATACCAAAGAATCCGACATTCATATTAATGATCTGCCAGAAACTTAAACGTTGTTTGAATAACGACATAGCAATCTGTTAGTTAGGTGCAACTAAAAATAGGTAAAACCTATTGTAAAATCAGGGGTTTTGGTCAAAGTGACACAAATAAGATTACCTGACAACGTTACCGGGAACGTTTGCGTAGAAAAAAAATCATTTTCCCTTTTTGTATTGTCTATATAGGTGTAGAATTGGGTGGGTATCAAAACCGGGAAAAGCCATTTTTCAGTTTTGATGCCGATCAAAAAATCGAATTCATACGAAACTGCTTGCCATGTCATTCCATAAAGAAAATAGTCGTGTTATTTATGCTGCTCAGGCATGTAGTATTGTTTTCTCCTCCCAAAAATCTATCCCCAACCTTTTTTTTATTGATTGTTTAAATCGATTGTGTATGCTTATGAAAAAAGTACACCTGTGCCTATGCTTACTGGCCGGGTTTTTATTACTGGCCGGACAAATTTCCGCGCAGGAAAAGAAATTTGAAGTAAAAGGTAAGGTCATTTCTTCCGACAATCAACCATTGGAGGGTGTGAGTGTAACCGTAAGTGGATCTGCATCAGGTGTTGTTACCGGTAAAGATGGCCAATACCGCATCATGGTGGTAAATGGTAAAGTATCCCTTTCTTTCTCTTATATTGGTTATGCCATCAGGCAGGAAGCTGTTGCTGAGAGAAATATTGTAAACGTTACTTTAAAGATTGAAGCAAAAGATGCCGATGAGGTAGTTGTAATTGGATATCAAACGGTTAGAAGAAAAGATTTGGTAGGAGCAGTTGCTTCTATCAGCTCAAAAGACCTGAAAGATATACCCGTAAACTCAGCAGCCGAAGCCTTGGCAGGTAAACTGCCCGGTGTTCAGGTAACTTTATCAGAAGGTGCACCTGGTGCCGATGTTGATATTTTTGTTCGTGGCCGTGGTTCAATTACACAAAATGGTGCTCCTTTATATGTTGTGGATGGTGTACAGGTTGAAAATGCCTTATCTGTTCTTAACCCACAGGATATTCAATCTATTGACGTATTAAAAGATGCTGCTTCTACCGCTATTTATGGTGCAAGGGGTTCTAATGGTGTTATTCTGATCACGACCAAAGGCGGAAAAAACACAGGTGGTAAAACAACCGTTACTTACAACGGCTTTGTAGGTTTCAGTAAGCTTGCCAAAGAGCTGGATCTGATGGATCCTTACAACTTTGTTTTATGGTCTTATGAAAGAGCCAAATACACAGAGAATGCGACTGATACTTCAGTAGCTGCCCAGTACATTAAAAGGATGAGCAATTATGATACCATTGCAAACACCTATAAAAACTATGTAAGCCCTGAAAACTGGCAGCAAAGAATACTTGGCCGCCAGGCTTCGCAAATGACGCATAATATTTCTGTTAATGGTGGTACAGAAGCCACACAATACAACCTTAGTGTTACAGTAAATAAACAACAAGGTCTTTTGATCAATTCTGATTACGACAGAAAACTGGCAAGTTTTAGATTTGACCATAAAGCATCTGCCAATCTGAAAGTTGGATTTAATGTTCGTTATAATGAACAAACCATTGGCGGTGCCGGTACATCAGATGTTGGTGGTGCAGGTAGTAACCGTTTACGTCAGTATGTAAGATACAGACCTTTTTTACTTCCGGGGCAGGCAGAAGATTATTATGATCCAACATTAGATGCCAATAGCCCGGGTAATGGATTGAATATTGTGAACCCAATACAAATGAGCAATGCGGAGTACAGGGTTCGAAATGTTACTGCTTATAATTTTAGCGGTTATGCAAACTATACTTTCTCAAAACTGTTCTCATTCAAAAGCACATTTGGATATGATGTAAATACGAATACATCATATGGCTATGATGATACACTTACATCTAACGCCAGAAATTTTAACAGGCTGCCTGTACTTACTTTGAATACAATAAAAAGTACAACGATCAATAACTCGAATGTATTTACCTATTCAAATCCTTCTATCAATAATTCAAAACATAGTTTGGATGTGTTGGTTGGACAGGAAATTTATCAAACCAACAGTAAAGTAAACAGTCTTGAAGTAAGGTATTTCCCTGTGGGAACAAAACCTGATCTGGCTTTTGCAAACCTTGGTTTGGCTACACCACCTGCCGGTTTAGCGCAACCCAAACCTTCTTCCTCTGAGATCAATACCGCACAGATGTCATTCTTTGGAAGGGTTAACTATGCTTATAACAGAAGATACCTGTTAACACTGAATTTCAGGGCAGATGGTTCTTCATTGTTTGGGCCCGACTACAGCAGCCTTATTGCTCCTTCAGACCCAACCAACCGCAAATGGGGGTATTTCCCTTCCGCATCAGTTGCCTGGAAAGTTTCTCAGGAAAATTTCATGAAAAAGATCGACTTCATCAACGATGCAAAAATCAGGCTTAGTTATGGACAGTCGGGAAATAACCGTATCGCTGCTTATGGATATACAACCGGTTATGCACCGCCATCCAATGCAGGTTATGGTATCAATGATGTGTTGAATTATACGTTAACGCTGCCATCAAGATTGGGAAATCCATTCCTTCAATGGGAGTCTTTAACATCTGAGAACCTTGGCTTCGATTTCAGTTTCCTTAAAAACAAGATCACTTTAACAGTAGATATTTATAGAAACACTACAAAAAATCTGCTGATCGAAAATAAAATACCACCAACTTCCGGTTATACAACACAATACCAGAATGTAGGTAGTACCCAGAACAAGGGTATTGAAGTTCAATTAGGAGCTACGGTTGTCAGAAATAAAAACTTCAACTGGAATGCCAATTTTAATATTGCATTTAATAAGAACCGTATTATCAGCCTGGGTTCACAAACGCAATTCACTGCAAATTCAGGATGGTTCAGTTCTACCGCTAATCCGGATGATTACCTGCTGAAAGTAGGAGATGAGATCGGTACTATTTATGGACTGAAAACAGATGGTTTTTATAATGTGAGTGATTTTACAACAACTCCATATGTGAATGCTGCAAACAATCTGAAATATCCAAACCTCTTGTATCAATACACTTTGAAAGCCGGTGTTGCTAATGCAGCTGCGGTTCTTTCAACAGGATTGGCTTCACCTGGCTTGATTAAATATGTTGATGTAAGCGGAGATGGTAAAATTACCATTGCAGATGACAGAACAGTGATCGGTCATGCACTGCCTAAATTCACCGGTGGATTTAATCAGCAGTTCTCATACAAAAGCTTTGATGCAAGTATATTTTGTACCTTTTCTTACGGTAACGATGTGTACAATGCAAACAAACTTGAGTTTTCAAGTGCCTATGGTGTAGACCAGAATACACTGGCCCTCAATAACGATCGTTGGAGATATATCGATGCAACAGGAGCACTTGTACAAAAACAAATTGATGCATCAACAGCTATCGGTATTGCACCAGATCAGTTGGCGGCTTTAAATGCAAATGCCAAAATCTGGACACCAAGTTTGAGTACCAATGGTTTTATTCCAAGTTCATATGCGATTGAAGACGGATCTTACCTGCGTATCAGCAATGTAACCCTTGGGTATACATTGCCAAAGAAATTAACTCAGAAAGCAGGCATCGGTTCTTTCAGGATCTATGCTACTGCCAATAACCTGGCAACTATTACTGGTTATTCAGGTTATGACCCCGATGTTAACGCAAGAAGAAGCACCCCATTAACACCCGGTGTTGATTACGGTTCTTATCCACGCGGACGTAGTTATGTATTTGGAGTAAATATTGCATTTTAAAAAAACAACAAACTTTTGTTATGAATACTTTAATAACCAACATGAGAAAAACAACAATGCTGCTGATCGCTGCAGCAGCCGTATTGTCGGCGGTTTCTTGTAAAAAATACTTGTCGCCGGCGCCATTGTCAACGATCGATCCAAGTATCACATTTAACAATGTACCCAATGCGAAAGCAGCAGTAATGGGTGCTTATCTTTCTATGGCCGGAGATTTCGGTTATGGTATCAGGGTAAGTTACTATTATGCGTATGATGATGATTGCATCATGGGAGGTGGCTCTGCCTTAAGCTCGGCCAGACATGAAGAAGCACACTATACGCTTTCTGCTGCCAATACCGATATTGTAAATACGTTCAATCAGTTTTATGCAGGAATTGAAAGGGCGAATAACTGTATTTATTATATCCCCAAAATGCCTCAGTATACTTCAGGAAGTTCTGCTGATAAAACGGAATTACAAAGATTGCTGGGAGAGTCATTGGTTCTCCGTGCACAGTATTATTATGAACTGGTAAGGATCTGGGGTGATGTACCTGCACAGTGGGTGCCTTCACAATTTGTTCCTGATCTTTTCCTGGGAAGAAATAATCGTGATTCTATTTATGATCATATTATTGCTGATCTGGCCGTTGCAAAACCATTATTGCCATGGAGATTGGAAACCAATCAGGACGAACGTTTCACCAAAGGAACTGCAATGGCCCTACGTGCAAAAGTGGCCATGTTTGCGGGTGGATATTCACTCAGACAAAATGGACAGATGAGCCGTTTGAGCAATTACATCAATTATTACAATATCGCAAAAGCAGAAACAGATACATTGATCAGCAGAAGGGATCAGCATACACTTTTCACAGGCGGATATAAATCTTTGTGGAGAGACGTGGTAGATGCTCACAAAGCAGTTGATGCTTCGGGAGAAATTATCATGCAGGTAGCTATGGCAAATGGAACCAACTCCGACAGTAAAATTGGTGCACAGAGCGGAACGAAAATAAACGGGGTAGGTGGATCATTAGGTAATATGTTACCTACTTATTTCTACCAGTTTGATTCAACAGATGTAAGAAGAGATGTCTCTTTTGTTGCATTTGAAGTTGTCCGTGATCTTTTCGGAAGAGGTCATGCCAGTAACAGTATTTATGATGGTAAATTCAGAAGAGACTGGATTACCAATCCAAGTTATTACATGAGTTCAGGCGCCACAACAGGTACCAATCCTGTTACATTAACACCTGCTTCTAATACTGCCATTCAAAACTTTCAGTTAAACTGGCCATTGATCAGATTCTCAGATGTATTGTTGATGAATGCAGAAGCAGATAATGAGATCAATAACGGACCAAGTGCAAATGCTATCGCTAATTTGAAAGAAGTTAGTCAGAGAGGACATGGCGGTAATGCAACATTGGTTCCAACCATCCCAACAGATAAAACAGGTTTCTTTAAAATGCTGGTAAGAGAAAGAAGTCTGGAATTTGGTGGAGAAGGTATTCGCAAATTTGATTTGATCCGCTGGAATCTGTTAAATACTGCATTGGCGGAAACAAAAGCAAATCTGGCAAATATGGCTGCAGGTACAGCAATGGTTGCGCCATCATATATGGCACCGCCCCCTGCTTATACATTAACAGCAACATTGCCGCAGTTCATGTATTTCTTCCAAAATGCAGCATCATTAGATGGGCAGATCTGGGCCAATTCATTTTATACAACTACACCAGCAACAGCACCACTTGATCCAACTGTTACACCATTGGCTGTTATTCCAACAGCAAACAGGGTATCCTGGTTTAAGAATGCCAACATCACTACAACTTATGTGAATTATATTGGTTATGGTTTTGTAACAGGTAAAAGCGAATTATATCCGCTTCCACAGGCTTCTATGGATGCCAATTATAATTTGAAACCGCAGAATCCGAATTACTAAACATAGTATCATATACCCACGAGTATTTTTAATAAGGCTGCCGGAATATGGCAGCCTTATGTTTTTGAGTTGTTTCAACCGTACTAAATATGAATAAGAAAAGTGTAATAAAATACCTGGTGCTTTTTATCGGATCAATTACAATTTTGTCATTCCTTATCACACCACAAAAGAAAAACAAAGTATGGATGATAGGCGATTCAACAATGTGTTATTATGGACCGGAAAGAGCGCCTTTAACCGGTTGGGGTATGCCTTTTGCTACATTTTTCGATTCAACTATTCAGTTTGATAACAGGGCAAGAGGGGGAAGAAGTACCAGAACCTTTATCAGCGAAAATCGCTGGCAACCCATATCAGACAGTTTATTGGAAGGTGATTATGTGTTGATACAGTTTGGACATAACGATGAAGCCAAAGAAGAAAAATACAAGGACAGGTATACCCCGCCGGAAGATTACAGAAAAAACCTGATCCGTTTTATTACAGAAACAAGAAATAGAAAAGCATTCCCTTTATTGATTACTCCGGTAAGCCGTATGCGTTTTGATAAGCAAGGAAAAGCATTGGAAACGCATACAGAGTACTCTGCCATCGTAAGGGAAGTGGGTAAAGATCAAAATATACCTGTGATCGATCTTGACAAAGAAAGCAGGGAACTCTATCAAAAATTAGGTCCCGAAGCCACGAAACTATTATTTATGCAACTCGAACCAGGTGAGCATCCTTTTTATCCAGAAGGGGCTAAAGACAATACACATTTTAATGAACTGGGCGCACGAAAAATGGCACAGATTGTATTGGCCGATATCCGTTCACTGCAATTGGAACTGGCAAAGCATATTGTTGTTAGAACTGCCACTAAATAAATTAATTTACAACCAGTTGTTCTATTCGAAAAGTCATAATATTAGTTATTGGAGAAATGAAATTTGTATAATAGAGTGATCGATGAATAATTTCTAATCAGTCCGGTAACAGGGACGGGGCCCAGCGGCCCTAGAGCGATATAAAATTTTGAATAGTAGAGTAATCGATTTTAAATAGCACAACACGTTAATTTACAAACATGAAAAGAATAAGCTTACTCAGCATCTTTTTTTTAAGTGCGATATTTTTATTCGCACAAAATAATCCTGCATTCCCTCCCACTTTAACCGTTGCAAAAGATGGCAGCGGTAATTACAAAACCATACAGGAAGCTATCAATGCAGTTCGTGATCTTGGAAAACTAAGAGTAAAAATATTTATCAAAAAAGGAGTGTACTCCGAAAAAATTGTTGTGCCTTCCTGGAAAACAAATATTTCCCTGATCGGGGAAGACAAAGAGAATACCATAATTACATATGATGATTTTTCAGGCAAACCCAATCCCGGTGGAACCGATGCTTTTAAAAAAGATAAATTTACAACCTATACTTCCTACACTTTACTTGTTGAAGGAAATGACTTCACAGCAGAGAACCTTACCATACAAAATACGGCAGGCCGTGTTGGGCAAGCCGTAGCATTACATGTAGAAGGAGATCGTGTGGTGATCAAAAATTGTAAAATATTGGGCAATCAGGATACACTATATGCAACCAAAGAAAACAGCCGCCAGTATTATGAAAGCTGTTATATAGAAGGCACTACTGATTTTATTTTCGGAGAAGCTATCGCAGTTTTTCAAAACTGCACAATCAAAAATCTTACCAACTCATATATAACGGCAGCTTCTACAAGACAGGCTCAGCAATATGGATATGTATTCTTTGATTGCAATCTGATAGCAGATACCGCCGCCAAAAAAGTATACCTTGGTCGTCCATGGCGATCGTACGCAAAAACTGTTTTTATCCGTTGTGAAATGGGAGCGCATATCGTTCCTGAAGGTTGGGATCCCTGGAAAGGAGATGCCATGTTTCCTGATAAAGACAAAACCGCTTTTTATGCTGAGTATGAAAACAAAGGTGCAGGTGCTTCAACAAAAGGCCGTGTAAACTGGGCAAAACAACTTACAAAAAAAGAAGCTATGGAATATACCCTGCAAAATATTCTGGGCGGTAATGATCATTGGGATCCTTTACATATTCAATGAGTATCAATTGTAAAATAGTCTCTGATAAATTCAATAAAAATTGTTCTACCACAATTGCTAAACAAACCGGATGAAAAACAAATTGCTTCTGTTAAGCCTTGTATGTTTTGCTTTTGAAATAAGCACAGCACAGGAATTTATCCCATTATGGCCCAAAGATAAAAAACTGAATTTCAATGGGAAAGTAGTTGGTGATAGTATTGCCAATGAACGTGCATGGATAGTAGGTACACCAGGTATCTATGCCTTTCTTGTTCCGCAGGCAGAGAACAAAGGAGTTTCTATTATGATTTGTCCGGGCGGTGGTTTTGAAAGGGTTTCCTATATCTATAATGGATTTCAGTTTGCCAAATGGTTCAATTCAATTGGCATAAATGTATTTGTTTTATTGTATCGACTGCCACACCAAAAAGACCTTCAACAAAAAGAAATTGCTTCATGGCAGGATGCGCAAAGGGCCATGCGGGTGATACGCGGTTCGGCATCTAAATGGAATTTGAAAACTGATAAGATAGGTGTGATGGGAATATCAGCCGGCGGTTATGTGGCAAGCACATTGGGTATTCATACTGAAGATGTGAGTGCTGTTAAAGATTCTATGGATGCCGTTTCATTCCGACCCGATTTTATGTTATTGCTGTCGCCTGTTATTACGATGAAACAATTTGCACATCCCGGAAGTAAAAAAAACCTGCTTGGCTCAGATACAACAATGGAGCGAACCGCTAAGTATTCAAATGAACTGCAGGTAACAGCGCAAACACCACCCACATTTATTGTTCATGCAGCAAATGATAATACTGTGCCTGTTCAAAACAGCCTTTTATTTTATAGCGCATTGATCGATAAAAAAATAAATGCCAGCCTGCATGTTTTTCCACAAGGAGCACATGGTATCAAACTAAGAGACAATCCCGGTTCGGTAGAACTCTGGACTTCTTTGTGTGAAGCATGGATGAATGAAATGAATATTACAACACCGGTTGTTATTAAAAAATAAAATACCCGTTAAAATAAATCTGATGAAATCCGCTATCACTGTCTTTTTTTTGGTTTTAGTAATGAGTGTACCGGCACAACAAGCTGCTGTTCAAAAAAGCAAACCTTTTGTTTCAAAAGTTTGGGTGGCCGATAAAGGTGATGGTACTTACCAAAACCCCGTACTCAATGCAGATTATTCTGATCCCGATGCAATTCGTGTGGGTGATGATTTTTACCTGATCTCTTCTTCATTTGAAGATATTCCAGGACTTCCTGTTTTGCATTCGAAAGATCTCGTTAACTGGTCTATCATCGGCCACGCATTAAAAAAACAGCCACCATTCGATCATTTTAATATACCGCAACATGGCGGTGGTGTTTGGGCTCCTGCATTACGTTATTACAAAGGAGAATTTTATATCTACTATCCCGATCCTGATTATGGTGTGTATGTTACCAAAGCAAAAAATGCAGCAGGGCCATGGTCCGATCCTGTTTTGGTGGAAGCGGGTAAAGGTTTGATAGATCCCTGTCCTTTATGGGATGATGACGGCACCGTTTACCTTGTTCACGGATGGGCCGGAAGCCGCGCCGGAATTAAAAGTATCATCACCATAAAAAAAATGAATGCAGAAGGTAATAAAGTAATAGATGATGGTGTGATCGTATATGATGGCCATGAAACAGATCCTACCATTGAAGGTCCCAAAATTTATAAACGAAATAATTACTACTATTTATTTGCCCCCGCAGGTGGTGTATCAACAGGATGGCAACTGGTGCTTCGTTCAAAAAATATTTATGGTCCGTATGAAAGAAGGATTGTATTAGAGCAAGGCAGTTCCCCAATCAATGGCCCGCACCAGGGTGCATGGGTTACCACACAAACCAATGAAGACTGGTTCCTGCATTTTCAGGACAAAGGCCCGTATGGCCGTGTAGTTCATTTGCAGCCGATGAAATGGATCAACGATTGGCCGGTAATGGGTATTGATAAAGATGGGGATGGAAAAGGAGAACCCGTATTAACCTATAAAAAACCAAATGTAGGTAAAACCTGGCCCGTTGAAACAATACCTGATTCAGATGAATTCAATGATATCGTATTGGGCAAGCAATGGCAATGGCAGGCCAATGCAAAAGGTACCTGGGCGTTTATGAACGCGGCCAATGGCACACTGCGTTTGTTCTCAGATAAAATTCCTGACAGTGCAAAAAATTTATGGGATGTGCCTAATGTTCTCCTGCAAAAATTTCCTTCCGAAAATTTTATGGTAACCACCAAACTCAGTTTCAAACCCAATACTAAACTGGAGAATGAAAAAGCAGGATTAACTGTGATGGGTTACAGTTATGCAAACCTTGCATTGAAGTGCACAAAAGAGGGTGTCAATTTAGTGTATGGTGTTTGTAAAGATGCATCGAAAGGAAATACAGAAAAAGAAATCGTTTTGCAAAAATTTACTGCACCCGAAGTATACTTACGGGTTAAAGTAAGTTCGGGAGCCAAATGTAATTTTAGTTATAGTACCGATGGAAAAACATTCACAGATGTCAAAGATGTTTTTCAGGCAGAAGTAAGCCGATGGATAGGCGCGAAAGTAGGATTGTTCTGTACACGAACCTCGCAGATCAATGATTCGGGATATGCGGATGTGGATTGGTTTAGGGTAGAACCAATTATGAATTAAGAATTAGAAATTAAGAATTAAAAATTTTCAATACGGGAGATGAGTGAAAAAGAGGGTAGTCTGAATTTACTCTTTTGCTCTTTCTCTCTTATTGAACTTTTTAGCAACTTATATTTTTAAACAGAATCATACATGAAACGTTTTACAATTTTTGGCTTTCTTACTTTGTTGCTTCTTACTTCAGATGCCCAACCCATAAAAAGAATTGTGGTAGCAAAGGATGGGACAGGTAATTATACAACTGTGCAAGAGGCGCTGAATGCAGTGCCGCTGAATAATCAAAAGGGGATAGAAATCTTTATTAAGAAGGGTGTGTACAAAGAAAAAATGCATTTGGATTCTACTAAGAATAATGTTGTGATTATTGGAGAAGACCCGATGGAAACAGTTCTTACCTATGATGACCATACTGGAACCATTGCACCCGATGGAACAATGGTCAATACCATGACATCCCAGTCTTTGTACATAATGGCTGATGATATCACTATCCAAAACCTGACCATTGAGAATACGGCAGGTATGATTGCCGGACAGGCTGTTGCCGTTCGTGTACATGGTGACAGGGTATTTTTCCTGAGCTGCCGCATATTGGGTTTTCAGGATACATTATTTACCAGTGGTGAGAACAGCCGACAATATTATAAGAATTGTTTTATCCAGGGCTCAACGGATTTTATTTTTGGTTCTTCTACCGCTTTATTTGATGAGTGCATACTCCGCAGTAAAAAGAATTCACATGTTACAGCCGCCTCTACCCCAAAAGAACACGCATATGGTTATGTATTCAGAAAATGCAGATTGGTTGCCGATACCGGATTAAACAAAGTAAGTCTTGGTCGTCCATGGCGACCTTACGCAAGTGTTACCTACATTGAATGCAATATCGGAAACCATATTTTACCACAAGGTTGGGATAATTGGAAAAATCCCGACAATGAAAAAACAGCACGTTATACAGAATATAAAAATACTGGCCCGGGTGCAGATACAAATGCAAGGGTAGCATGGTCGCGCCAGTTAACAGATGAAGAAGCAAAACAGTTTACACTAGAAAGTATTTTAGCAGGTTGGCAACCTTATCGGGTGTTTAATAAAAAAAATAAAAATGGGTTACCAAAAGAAGATTAGATCTAAAACGTTTGCGTAAAAGATGCAGTTGAATGCGTATTTTAGTAACTCATAAAAAAATGCTTCCATGAAATACCTTTATTTATTTGCGATTGTTTCTTTGATCTCTGTTTCCTCTTTCGCACAATCAAAAGATGCGGTAGCTGTTTCCAATGCCGTTGAAAAATTACGCAAAGCCATGATCAGTGGTAATCGTGCAGAACTGGAAGCCTGTGCTTCAGACAGTTTGAGTTATGGCCATTCCGGTGGGTTGATTGAGAATAAGGCTGAGTTTGTGGAACACATCGCCAGCGGTAAATCCGTTTTTGTAACAATCGATCTGAGTGATCAAACCATTTCTGTAAAACAAAATACAGCAGTGGTTCGTCATACCCTCAATGCCACAACCAATGATGGCGGTAAACCAGGCGCGGTAAAAATTAAAGTACTGCTTGTTTTCGAAAAAGAAAAAGGGCAGTGGAAATTATTGGCAAGACAAGCTGTTAAGCCCTCATAACCCTTCGTGCTACTATGTACCTTTGTGTATTCGTGGTTCAATAAATAACTACGAATACACAAAGGTACATAGTAGCACGAATTTTTTATTTCGCATTCTTATCTGTAGACTCCCGTATCAATAACTCCGGTGGTAATATTCTTCTTTCAAAATCTCTGATTGGCCTTTTGCTCTCGATCAGTTGGATCAATAATTCGGTAGAGATCTCTCCCATTTCAAAAGCAGGCTGGCGCACAACCGATAGGGATGGGGAAAGCAATTCAGTTAGATCAAGGTTAGAAAAACCGATCAAGCCTATTTCATCCGGAACTTTTATCTTTCTCTTTTTTAAATAGCTCAGGCAATTGGTAGTAAGCTTATCTGCAGATGCTATAATCGCATCGGGTTTGATCTTTAGTTCCAGCAAATCATTTAATGCGTGTTCAACTTCATCATATAACATACCGCCGTGTAAACAATGTTTTGTATACGCTTCGTTATACTCCATATTATGATCTTCCAAAGCTTTTCTGTATCCGCCAAGTCGTTCTTTTGTAATGGATAAAAATTCTGAACCCGCCAATGCTGCAATATGTTTGTAACCACTTTTGATCAAATGCTCGGTTGCATCATAAGCGCCTTTGAAATTATCTACAATTACTTTATGGGTTTCCATTTCTTCCACAATCCTGTCGAAGAAAACGATGGGGAACCCCCTTTCATGCAAATTCTTCAAATGCTCCAGATCCTGGGTTTCAGAAGAAACAGAAACCAGTAAGCCATCAATAGAACGGGAAGCCAGGTATTGTACGTTGATCACTTCTCTATCATAAGATTCATGGCTTTGTGATATGATCACATTATAGCCTTTATCATACGCAATCGATTCTATCCCATTAATGATCTGCGAAAAAAAACTATTGGCAATCTCACAAACAATGATCCCGATTGAACGGCTTCGCTTTTCTTTTAAACTCAACGCAATCGGGTTAGGACGATAATTATTGTTTTGTGCATATTCAAGCACTATCTTCTTGGTTTCAGGACTGATCTCATAACTGTCTCTCAGTGCCCTTGACACAGTGGAAGTGGATAATCCAAGTGCCTTTGCAATATCTTTTATGGTTACTGCTTCAAATTTCATGAAAAAGCTTTGGTCAAATGGGGTTCCTAATTCTTAAAAATACAGGTTTTATTTCATGTTATTATATAGTGCAAATATTTGTATATATATAATTAAAAGATTATCAATTAAATAGATTTTTTTTATAAATATTTAAACCTGTCCAAAACAAAAGGATAGCCAATTTTCCGGATAATAAATACCACAACCCTGAAAAGCTGATTCATCCCCCAAAAAGAGTAACGGAATAATTCTGACCGATGGTATGAAAAACTGCCCTCTTTTCTGCTTCTTATCGTAAAAGAATACACAAATTTCAGGATGGGACAGGATGGTAAACCACCTTTTATTGCTATATTTATTTTCGATTAATTGCTTAACCATAAGAGAAAACACCTTGTTTCAGGAATCTTCTATAAAAAACAGGGGTAGAATTGTTGTAGTCTTTAACAACAATCCTCCCAATCTCAGCAAGTCCAATTCTGGATTTAATGCAGGTAGTCTATCCTCATTTAATATTCTTTGTACCTCATTTTTTTTACAGTTACGCAACCGCAGTTTAATAAAAAATCCAACCGCTACATAAGCAGTTTTTTGTCGAATTTGATTCTGATTTTTTCACTACAATTTTTTAATATGATAAAAACCCATTAACTGACCAATTTTTAAAAAAAACGATTTAAATTATTTTATTCCTAGATTAATTGCCATATGAAAAAAAAATGCTTACAAATCAGGCGAATGCTTCTTGCATGTGTCTTTTTACTGTCTATTTTCCAACAGGGTCTTTTTGCCCAAAAATCAGCTTCCCGTATTGTTGGAGGAACTGTTACAAATGAAAAAGGAGAAGTATTACAGGGGGTTGTTGTTGAAATAAAAAGTACAACAACAAGAACCGTTACAGATGCTTCAGGAAAATTCAGTATTTCTGTAAAAGATAAGAATGCAGTGCTTGTAATCTCTTATACGGGTTATGCAGACAAAGAAGTTGCAGTAACCGAATCCTCCTCAAATATTAATGTATCTCTGGCTGTTGATACAAAAGCCCTGGATGATGTTGTAGTGATTGGTTATGCTACCGTTAAAAAGAAGGATGTAACGGGTGCTGTATCCGGAATTAATCAACAGGATATTAAATCCCGCCCCGTAACAAATGCTTTGCAGGCTATGCAGGGTAAGGTAGCAGGGGTTGATATTAGTTCAAATGAGCGTCCCGGTTCTGTAGGTAGTATCAATATTCGTGGGGTACGTTCTCTAACCGCTTCCAATTCACCGCTGTTTGTTGTTGATGGTATTCCATTGATAACAGGTGGAATCGATAATTTTAATCCCAATGATATCGAGTCTATCGATATCCTGAAAGATGCTTCTGCTACGGCTATTTACGGTTCCAGAGGTGCTAATGGTGTTGTTATTGTAACAACGAAACAGGGAAAATCAGGTCGTGTAACTTTAAGTTTAAATAGTTCGGTAAAACTGGAAGACGTAGTTAATAACATGAAAATGTTTAATGCGCCTGATTTTATTACTTTCCGTCGTTGGGCTTATTATTATGCAGGCTTAAATAACACTACCGGAGTTAGTACTTATCCAAGAGGTGACCAACCAACGTTGGCAACCGACAGAACATTTTTTAATGCAACTGCTGATCCATTTGCATGGAATAACATTGCGAAAGGTTGGGCTTCCGGAACATGGGATCCTTCAAAAGTTGCAACCACAGATTGGTTTGATATTGTTAAACAACAATCCATGACAGCTGATCATGTGATCAGTGTAAGTGGTGGTTCTGATAAAATTAAATCATACGCTTCTTTTGGATATTTAAATAATACAGGTACTATTAAAGGCCAGTCATATAAAAGATATTCAGGAAAAGCCAGTGTAGATATCGAGGCAACCAAATGGCTTTCTTTTGGTAATAATTTCAGTATAAATTATAGTATTCAGGAATTTGGTCAATCTCAGGTAAACGTGTCAACCATCGGAACTCCTGCCGGTGGCTTATATGAATCTGCAAGATCATTATTCCCATATGCTGTTCCTTATGATTCTACCGGTGCAAGAATTCTGTTTCCGGGTGGAGATAACGCTGTTAAGAGTGTAGTTGATGAATGGAATTATAACAGAGATCAAAGAGTAACCTTACGTGCATTTGGAAGTATGAATGCTCAAATTAATTTTGCTAATATTTTCCCTGCATTGAAAGGGCTGAAATATCGTATGAATTTTGGACCGGACTTCTCTTACTTCCGTGATGGGGTTTATATTGATGCAAACTCAGTATCAAATGGTGGAAGTACCAACTTTGCTTCTTTGGCTAATAATAAAACATTTTCTTATACTTTAGATAACTTGCTTTATTACGACAGGTCTTTTGGATCACATACTTTTGGTGTAACCTTATTACAAAGCCAAACTTCCTATACTCAGGAAACCAGTAATTTAACAGGTAATGGTGTTCCTTTAAGTTCTCAATTGTGGAATGCACTTACCAGTGGAACTGTAACAGGTTCTTTAAGTTCTAGTTCTAATATTATTCAGCAACAATTATCATCCTATATGGCTAGATTGAATTATAGCTTTAAGGATAAATATTTGTTAACTGTATCTACTCGTCAGGATGGATCTTCAGTACTTGCTGAAGGACATAAATATTCTACGTTCCCTTCTGCTGCATTGGCCTGGAGGATCAATAAAGAAAAATTCATGAAAACCAAATGGGTTAATGAATTAAAATTAAGAATTGGAGCCGGTGTTACAGGAAACTCTGCAATTGCCCCTTATGCAACACAGGGTCCGATTACTTCACTTTTCTATCCTTTTATTTCCAGCAATGCTGCCGGTTCGATTCCGAATTCAGTTCTGGCAAACCAGGATCTTGGATGGGAAAAAACAACTCAATATAACCTCGGTTTAGATTTTGCAATATTAAATAGAAGGATCACAGGTAGTTTGGATGTGTATACTTCCAATACTACAGATTTGTTAATGCAAAGATCAATTCCTTCTGTAACCGGGTTTACGACCACTTTTGCTAATATCGGTAAAACAGCTAATAAAGGTGTTGATATTAGTATAACAACGGTAAACATTAAGCAAAAAGATTTAATGTGGACCACTAACATAAATGCATCCTGGCAAAAAGAGCATATCGTAGCATTATCAAACGGTACGCAGGATGATATCAACAATAACTGGTTTATTGGTCAGTCTGTTGGTGTAATTTATGGTTATAAAACATTGGGTTTATGGCAGAAAAGTGACTCATTGGCAATGAAAGCATTCAATGCAAATGGTAATACATTTTCTGCTGGTAGCGTAAGAGTTGCCGACCTTAATGGTGATAATAAAATTGATCCAAACAATGATCGTACGATTATCGGTTCAACAAGACCACGTTGGGTAGTTGGTATGACAAATACGATTGCTTATAAGAATTGGGATTTTTCCATCTTCCTGTATGGCCGATTAAACTATATGTTTAATGGCGGTGGTGAAGGACAAGCAGCACGTAGTGTTAACCGCGAAATCAATTATTATACTGAAAATAACCCCAATGCAGAGTTTCAGAAACCAATATTTAATGCCGGTGGTGCAACAGGTGATCCCTATTTCCCTGCCTTAGGATATTACCAGGCTTCATTTATTAAAATCAGAAACGTTTCCATCGGGTATACTTTTGATAACAAATCTTTAGGTAAATCAGGTATTTCAAGTTTAAAAGCATATTTCCAAATGTCAAATCCCGGAATGTTATTCTCTAAAATTAAATACATGGATATGGATGTAAATGGTCCAACCTGGAATAGAGGTATCACCGTGGGAATTAATGCATCATTTTAATACCAATAAATTTGAATTATATGAATAAAAATATTTTCTTTAAAACGCTAATGATTGCTTCGGCAGTAATTTTTGCTTCATCCTGCAAAAAGGATTTTTTGACCGAAACACTTACTACTGCCAGAAGTACCGAATTTTACAAAACAGATGCTGGTATACAGCAATTAGCTGTTGGTACTTATTACCAGGTTTTTAATGTTCCATTTAATGGCGAATGGAATTATTGCGCAACCAATTACGGAACCGATGAATTCCATATAGGTGGCGACCCCTCCAATGCACCATGGAATAATTATGATGCGACATTCAATTCAGTGGTAGTTGCCTCTAATGGTAATACAGCTGGTTCTAATTTTCAATGGGATGCTTTATACCAAGGTATTGGAGATGCAAATTTGTTAATTCAAAATTGCTTAAGCAGTTCTTCTACATCTGCTGCCATTAAGAGTACAGCTTTAGGTGAAGGGTATTTTTTACGTGCGTATAATTATTTAAGATTAGTTAGTCAATACGGCGGTGTACCCTTACAGTTAACACCGATATCTACTGTTCAGTTGGAATTTACAAGAGCAACACCTAAAGATGTATATGCTCAAATAATTTCAGATCTTACAAATGCCGCAAAATTATTGCCAACTACCGGAGCTCCTGCGCGTATTACCCAGGATGCAGCATCTCATTATCTGGCAAAAGCCTATTTATTCAGATCAAGTGAGATAAACAATTCGTGGAATGCATCTTTTGTAGCTTCTGATCTTGCAGCTATCGGGCCACTTTGTGATAAAGTAATTGCAAATCACCCCTTGGCTTCAAATTTTGCTACTTTATGGAACTTTACAAACATCAATTCGGCAAATGAAAGTTTACCGGAACTTATTCTTTCTGCTCAATATACCAATGATGTAAATACCAATCTTGGTAATGGTAATACACAGCATTTGTATTTTGCTTCGCGATATGATATTCAGGATCAAATGGCCCGTGACCTTACTGGTGACAGACCTTTCAGCAGGTTAGCTACTACCTATTACATGTATCGTGTTTTTGATATGGTAAATGATTCAAGATTTTGGAAATCTTTTAGAACCAAAAGTGCGATAAATGGTGCAACAACCGTTGCTCCCAATATTCAGGGAGATCTGGGTATTATGTTTGTTATCAATCAGCCGGGAGATACAAGATTCCCTCTGTCAAAAATATCTAAAGGTACCTCTGGTACTAACCTTATTAAAGATATTAATGGAGCACAAAGAGTGATACCTACTGTTTATGTTGCGTATCCTGCAGGAAGAACAACAGATGGTGCATTAAATACTGATCTGACAACAGCCGGGCAAAGCTTTCCTTCTTTAAGTAAGCACATGGATGGTCATAGAAACTCTTTAAATGATGTTGTTGGTCATAGAGATTTTAATCTGGCCCGCTCAGCGGAAACTTATTTGATTGCTGCTGAAGCTAAGATAAGACTGGCACAAGCCGGTACGGGTAGTTTCACCGATGCATTACCTTATATTAATGCTGTTAGAGCACGTGCTCAATATGCAAGTGGAGAAAACAGAGCTAATTATTATGATGGTGGTAATACCTTGCAGTCTGTGGCTCTTCAAACACCCGGAGTTGGTATCTCATTTTATCCAGGAAACTCATATTATGAATCAAATAATATTCCTGTAACCACTGCCGCTTCTTCAAGTTTGGCAATTACAGGTGTTGCTCCATTACCGGCACCGGATGAAAATATCATTAGTACATTGGGTTTATCCAGTACCTATGACAGGATGTTATGTCTTATCTTAAATGAGCGTGCCCGTGAATTAGTTGGAGAATTTAAGCGCTGGGAAGATTTGGCAAGAACGCAAACTTTGGTTAAAAGAGTTCAGGTTTATAATCCTGAAGGTGGGGCTAGTGTAAAAACTACCCATACATTGCGTCCGATTCCACAAAACTTTTTGGATGGAATTCAGGCAAGTGGCCTTAATTTAACGCCGGCTCAAAAACAAGCAATGCAAAACCCCGGTTATTAACAGGCTAATGTAATATTATAGCAATTTTTATAGTCTGACTAAAAAAGCGGTTGCCCTGATAAAGGCAGCCGCTTTTCTTTTTAGTATCCTCTTTGCTTCGTCATTCGAAACATCTAAATAGCGAGAACGGAAAGTAAATTTTAATAGTAAATTCATTACTTTAAGGGGGCTAAATTGCATAGTTAATTAATCAATAATTAGAATGGGAATTTAAGGATAAAAAAATAGGTATTTACGCTAATCCAAATGGTTTTTTCCGCAAACTTACCGGGAACGATTGCGTAAAAAAATACAAGGTTTAACACCAAACATAGCCATTTACTAAGTAGACTTGTTCTTCGGAAATCCCTTGATTGACAACAATTTCAAGGTTTTTGAAATGCTTGCCCTGTTATTTACGAATTAATCTTTCGAGAAATCGTGTTCATTGTTTTTTTCGTTGAGAATATAATAACAGAATTTTCTAAGATTGCTTGTAAAAAAAAGTAATTAATTGAATAGGGCTATGCATTTTTTGCATGGCTTTTTTAATGGTAATACCTTCAAAATATAATACATGAAAAGAATTGTTTATTTTTTGGCTGTTATAGTGATTATGAGTTTTGGCGTTCCTGAACATAAGATCCATGTATTTATGATAGGTGATTCTACCATGGCTGATAAGCCATTGACAGATAACCCTGAAAGAGGCTGGGGGCAATTATTTCCGCAATATTTCAACGGTGATGTACAAATTAAAAATCATGCAGTGAACGGAAGAAGTACCAAAAGTTTCTTAAAAGAAGGTCGTTGGGATTCTGTGATGAAATATTTGCAGAAAGATGATTATGTATTTATCCAGTTTGGACATAACGACGAAAAAATCGAAGACAGTACACGCTATGCTGCACCAAATGCACTGTATCGCGAAAACCTGATCCGTTTTGTAAAAGATACAAGATCAAAAGGAGCCAATCCTATTCTGGTTACTCCGGTGATGCGCAGGAAATTTGATGCCAGTGGAAAATTTGTTGATCAGCATGGTTTGTATCCAGATGCAGTAAGAACAGTTGCCAAAGAAATGAATGTGCCTTTGATAGATCTGCATAAATCAAGTCAGACATTGATCGAAAAAGAAGGAGTGGAAGGATCTAAAAAATTATTCCTCTGGATAGATCCCAAACATTTTAAAGCCGCTGCGGATGGTAAAAAAGATGACACACATTTTTCTGAATATGGTGCATCACAAATGGCATCATTGGTTTGTGGTGAGATGAAAGAGAAAAATCTGCCTCTGTCTAAATTTCTAAAGCAATCTGCACATCCCGAAAAGCTGGCGTATGAGTTGCCTAAGATCTATCAGCCCAATTTCAAAAAAGACACTTTCAATATTGTAAATTTTGGAGCAAAGAATGATGGGTTGTTTGTTAATACCATTGCCATCAACAATACCATTGCCGAGTGTTCAAAAACCGGTGGTGGTGTGGTATTAATTCCACAGGGTTTGTGGTTAACGGGGCCTATCGTTTTACAATCCAATGTAGAACTGCATGCTGCAAGAGGCGCATTGATTTCTTTTACGCCAGACAAAAAAGCGTATCCGCTTGTCGTTACTTCGTTTGAAGGTGTGGAAGCAGGCAGATGCCAGTCGCCGATATCTGCAAACAATGCAGAAAATATTGCGATTACCGGAGCCGGGATCTTTAATGGTTCAGGCGATACCTGGAGGCCGGTAAAAAAAGATAAGCTCACTGAAACAGAGTGGAGGAGGCAGTTGGCTATGGGCGGGGTTCTTTCTGAAAATAAAACCGGATGGTATTCATCGGCAGGTGCTTTAAAAGGATCGTTAACAAACGATATTGGTAAATTGTCAGGTGGCCGGCAATTAAAAGACCTTGAAGAGATCAGGGATTTTCTTCGCCCCAATATGTTGAAATTTACCAGTTGTAAAAATATTATACTGGATGGTTTTACTATTGAGAATTCTCCTGCATGGACAATGCACCTGAATATGTGCGAACACATTACACTAAAAAATGTGACGGCAAGAAATCCGGTTTACGGACAAAACACAGATGCATTGGATCTTGAGTCGTGTAAGAATATATTTATGGAAGGCTGTTCGTTTGATGTGGGTGATGATGGGATCTGTATCAAATCAGGCCGCGATGAAGAAGGAAGGAAACGTGGAATGCCCACAGAAGATATGATCGTTCAGAATTGTACCGTGTATCATGCCCATGGCGGATTTGTGGTTGGAAGTGAAATGAGCGGAGGTGCAAGAAATCTGTATGTATCCAACTGTACTTTTATTGGTACCGATATTGGCCTTCGTTTCAAAACTACACGTGGGCGGGGTGGAATAGTTGAGAACATTTATGCGTCTAATATTGCTATGAAAGATATTGCTGCAGAAGCCGTGTTATTTGATATGTATTATATGGCCAAAGATCCTGTGCCGCTGGCCGGAGAAAAACGCGAAATGCCAAAAATCGAAACCTTGCCTGTAAATGACGGAACACCTATATTCCGGAATTTTTACATCAATGATATTGTATGTAATGGTGCAGAGAAAGGGATTTTTGTTCGCGGTATCCCCGAAATGCAGATCAGTAATATTCAATTAACCAATTTGGTTCTCCGCGCACGCAAAGGCATTGAATGTACAGAGGGCTCGGGTATCAGTTTCAATAATGTAAAACTGGTAGCTGCAGAAACGGATCCTTTGATTTATATTCAAAACAGTTCAGCTATTACATTCAATAATATCAGCTATGAAGGTAATCCTGCTTTATTGTTCAGTGTAAATGGAGACCGTACAAAAAAAATTACTGTAACCAAAACAGAAACAGCTAAGGCAAAGAATAAAACTGTATTCTCATTCGGTGCCAATGCTTCTTCTATTGAATTTAAGTAGATCAACTATGAAAAAACAGATTCGCTTATTGATGGTTTTATTGGCTGTGGCAGGTTTCTCTGTAAAGAGTTTGCAGGCTCAGTCGTACGCAGAAAAAATGGCTGCAACTGTAATGACTGTTTGGAAAGATTCTTTGTTTATGGATCCGGGAAGGCCCGCACGTTGGACGTACGACCAGGGTGTGATCTTAAAAGGAATTGAAGGTCTCTGGTTAAGAACCGGCGACCCTAAGTATTTTAATTACATGCAGAAATGCATGGACTTTTTTGTGAATGAAAAAGGAGAGATCAGAACCTACAAGCAAGCTGATTATAACCTAGATAATATTTTATGCGGAAGAATTTTGATCACATTGTTTAATGTTACTTCAAAAGAAAAATATTACAAAGCAGCTACTACATTACGTGAGCAGTTAAAAACACAACCACGTACCAATGCAGGTGGTTTTTGGCATAAGAAGATCTATCCTTACCAGATGTGGCTGGATGGCTTATATATGGCCAGTCCTTTTTATACTGAGTATGCCGCCACATTTAACGAACCAACTGCATTTGATGATGTTGCCCACCAGTTTATAGAAATGGAGAAACATGCCCGTGATGAAAAGACCGGTTTGTTATACCATGGATGGGATGAAAGCAAGCAACAGAAATGGGCAAATCCGCAAACAGGATTATCACCGCATTTCTGGGCAAGGGCCATGGCATGGTATGGAATGGCAATGGTAGATGCATTGGAGAATTTTCCATCCGAAAATAAAAAGAAAGATTCTGTACTGGCCATTTTAAAACGTTTTGCTGATGCGGTAAAAAAAGTACAGGATCCTGCAACCGGGTTATGGTATGATATTATCAATATGCCAACTGCCAAAGGCAACTATGTAGAAGCATCAGCAAGTTCTATGTTTGTTTGCGCTATTGCAAAAGCGGTAAGACTTGGATTTTTGCCCGCCTCTTATATTGAGATTTCTAAAAAAGGATATGCGGGTATTCTGAAGCAGTTTATTGAATCGGATGCCAACGGACAAACCAATTTAAAAGGAACCGTTACGGTTAGTGGTCTTGGTGGAAATCCTTACCGCGATGGCAGCTATGAATATTACATGAGCGAAAAAGTAATTGTGAACGATCCTAAAGGAGTGGGTGCTTTTTTACAGGCCGCTAATGAAATGGAATTGGTACCAACACTGAATACCGCAAAAGACAAAACTGTTTTGCTGGATGATTATTTCAATTCAGAAAAGAAAAAAGATATCATGGGTATCAACAGATCATATCATTACAAATGGTATGAGATGTATAACAATGGTTTTTCTTTTTTAGGCAATGTATTCAAAAGCTATGGTGTACAAACCCAAACACTGAGTGATGCTCCTACTGCCAAAAATCTGAAAAACGCTGATATATACCTGATTGTTGACGCCGATAATACAGCTGATAATCCAACCCCTAATTATGTAACTGCCAAAGATGCGGATGAAGTTTACAACTGGGTAAAAGCCGGCGGTGTACTGGTTTTATTGCACAACGATAAAGGCAATGCAGAATTTGAACACTTTAATTTACTGGGCGATAAATTTGGAATTCATTTTAATGAAGACAGTTATAACAAAGTGATCAATAACGATTACACAGGAGGTAAAATTGAGATCACTGCAGGCAATGCCATTCTGCCAAATGAGAAAAAAATCTATGAGAAAGAGATCTGTTCAATTACTTTGAAAAGTCCTGCAACTGCAGTATTAAAGAAAGATGATCTTGTGATTTTTGCGGTTGCAAAAGTTGGTAAAGGCACTGTCTTTGCAACAGGAGATCCCTGGTTATACAACGAATATACTGATGGAAGAAAACTTCCGCTTGAATATGAAAATGCCAAAGCAGCCAAAGATTTTGTTTCCTGGCTGATTAAACAAGTACCGGTTAAGGCCAATAATACAAAGAAGTGAAGAGAGTAAGTTTGCATATCACCCGTTATACATTTTTAGCATTTACTCTTTTGGTATTTGCTTTTGCTGTTTCTGCACAAACTGCCAATAAGCCAATCATTGTTGATGTGGGAGGCAAAGGCGATTTTAAAAGTATACAGGACGCCATCAATAGCTTACCTGATCAGGCAACAACACAAAGGATCATTTATATCCGCAGCGGTGTTTATCGTGAGAAGATCTTTATTGAAAAGAATTTTATCACATTGATAGGGGAAGATAAAAACAAAACCCAGTTAACCATTTCACTTGCCCGCGATATCTGGCGTTGTGAGAATAAAGATGACTGGGGTGTTGCCACCATTAACCTGAAAGGCAATGACCTTGTTTTAGAAAATCTAAGCATCACCAATAGTTTTGGTTTTGACAATATCAATAATAAAGAAGGGGTTCATATTGATTGTCCTGCTGACAGTGTTACTCATTTTAAAACCGTAAAACGTGATGGCCACCAGATGGCATTGCGTAGTTTTGGTACCACCCGCTTAATTGTTCGCAATTGTATTTTACGTGCTTTTGGAGGAGATACGGTTAGTCCGTGGAATGTAGAAGCCGGAATGTTCTATTTCAAAGATTGTTTGCTGGAAGGTGGGGTTGATTTCTATTGTCCGCGTGGCTGGGCTTACGCAGAGAATTGCGAATTTGTAGCGCATGGAAATGTAGCAGCTATCTGGCATGATGGATCAAAGTTTAAGGATTCTAAAACGGTATTGGTTAATTGCAAATTTCGTGGTGATGATGGGTTTAAGTTGGGCAGGTATCATAAAGATGCGCAGTTCTACCTGATCAATTGTTCGTTTGCAAAGAACATGGCAGATGCGCCTATCTATCTGAATCCATCCAATCCACAGAATGTGATTCAATGGGGGCACAGGGTATATTTTTATAATTCACATAGGGATGGTGGTGATTATGTATGGCATTCCAATAATCTTGAAAAAGCGGAAGGCTCGCCAATCGCAGATAAAATCACCCCTGAATGGACATTCGCCGGAAAATGGCAGCCGACTTTATCATCAACGGTACTTGATACAAAAATATTAGCATTACATATTGGGAATGTACAACCCACAGCAGCGATGTTGAGCGGTGGAATGATTAAATCCTCAACCGATCCGGTGGCAGAAAATATGCTTGTTTATCAACGTGCAGTTGGTGGTTGGCCCAAAGCAGTGAATGAAATAAAAGTTGATTACAATAAAGTATTAACGGAATCGGAAAAAAGAAATATTCGCAACGATTCCATGCATATTGATGCAACCATCGATAACAATGCCACTACGCGTGAAATTCGTTATTTGGTAAAAGCATATAAACAAA
>CANBSW010000026.1 GCA_947372235.1 Chitinophagaceae bacterium
TGGAATTTGATGGTAGAAAAATTCTGTCAGACATTTATATCAAGTGTGAAACAGGAAAAATAACGGGGCTATTGGGTAGAAATGGGCAAGGTAAATCCTGCCTGATGAAAATAATTTATGGGAGTTTGCCCTGCGAAAAATCTGTTCGCTTTAATAATATTGCACAATACGAGGCATTTAAACGAACAGACTTGCTGCTTTATCTTCCTCAATTCAATTTTATTCCAAGAATCTTATCTCTCAAAAGAATTTTCAAAGATTTTGAATTGGACTTTTCATTATTTCAAAATCGGTTTCCTGAATTTGCCAATAGATATAAAACATGTATTAAAGATCTGTCGGGTGGCGAGCAAAGATTGATTGAGTTATATGTGATCGCAAAATCCAGATCACAATTTGCGATGCTTGATGAGCCCTTTACTCATTTAAATCCACTTCAAATAGAAAAAGTGCAACAGCTTCTTTTAGCGGAAAAAGAAAATAAAGGATTACTGATAACCGACCATATGTTTAAACACATTACAGCTATCTGCGACAATTTATATGTACTAAGCAATGGAAAAACTTATCTGACAAAAAGTATATCAGAAATTGAAACACTTGGTTATGCAAGATTTTAACAGCAGGTAACATAAGTGTTGTCAATAGTGTGGCTTGATAAATAAAACACGGCTTTCAGTTCGTATACATTTCGCTTTATCAAATAACCAGGCATCGGTTCCTGATGAAAAGATAAATTTCCTCCGATTGGCAATATCTGGCAGTTTTGCGCCATTTTCTAAGAATACCATCCCTCTCTAATTTCTAAAAAACAGTTTATATAGTTACCAATTTTTGGTAACTTCATAAAAAAATAAATATTTATGGGACGAAACACCTCTATATCACTTGGCAACCATTTTGAAGATTTTGTTGATGATAAAGTGTCTACAGGGCGGTTTAAAAATGCAAGTGAAGTAATACGTGCAGGCCTTCGTTTATTGGAAGAAGAAGAAAGCAAAATGGTAGCATTAAAAAAAGCTATTGAGGAAGGCATTGAAAGCGGATTGACTAAAAATTTTAATGCAAAAAAACACCTTGATAAACTAAAAGCCGCCAAGCAAAAAAATGGCTAATTATATTCTCACCAATAAAGCAGTTGAAGATTTATCAAAAATCTGGGACTATACAGTTGAAGTATGGTCAGAAACCCAGGCCGACAAATATTATTATATGCTGCTTGATTGTTGTGAAGAATTAGCAGAAGAAAAATTGTCGGGCAAAAATTATTATGAAGTGAAAGCGGATCTTTTGGGTTTTAGAGCGGGCCAACATATCATATTTTACAGAAAATTAAAAGGCAATAAAGTTGAAATTGTCAGAATCCTTCACAGCAGAATGGATTTAAAAAATAGAACACAGGAATAAAAACCACCGCTAACAAATAGCTTTCCGCTTATCGGAGTAATCAGCAGTATTAAAAACACAAGCTTCAATAATTGGTAACCAAACATTGCAGAACTTTAGATAGCAACGGCAATAAAATATTTCTGAACCGCATCAAATCGTAACCTTCTTCAATGAAAGAATAAATTCACCTTCCGGCTGTGTTTGTTTGATGCGGAGTTTACCATCCATTATATCAACCTTCATTGTATTCTCTTTATTATCACTGTCTTTGGTGGTGATACTGGAATTTGATTCATCTACTATATAAGTGGCTTTTGATTTTTTCTCAACATCGGCGGTTAATTCTGTACCATCAACCAATATGGCAGTTCCATCAGCGTTGAATTGTAATGTCATTTTGGTTAACACACCCAATTGTTGTTTTACCATCGCAATCACAAGGTTCATTTGAGCCTCATCGCCGGATTGTGCTTTTAACTCCTGCCCCAAATTCAAAGAGTCTGTATCAATATTATAATAAAACTTGCCCGCCATTTCTATGGCAGAGATGGCCCATTTACCAATGATATTACTTTTAGTAATTTTTGTTTGTGCATTGAGCGACAATGACAAAATCAAAAACAGGGTTACTATTTTTAGTTGTTTCATAAATATTGTTTTTACTGAATGATTGTATTTTGAAAGTACAAATAAAATCGCCACAGATGCACAGATTTAATCATTTAAATCTGCGAATCTGCGGCGAACAAAACCTGTTTTTATTTTCTTACCAACCCAAAATATAAGCAAAGATCAACGGCACCACAATAGTAGCATCGCTCTCTACAATGAACTTAGGGGTATGGATATCTAATTTACCCCAGGTAATTTTTTCATTGGGCACGGCACCGGAATAGGAACCGTATGAAGTGGTTGAATCACTGATCTGGCAAAAATAGCCCCAGAACGGCACATCATGCCATTCCAGATCCTGGTACATCATGGGCACCACGCAGATAGGAAAATCGCCGGCAATACCACCACCGATCTGAAAAAAGCCTACGCCTTTTCCTCCGCTATTATGCTTGTACCAGTCGGCCAGCCATACCATATACTCAATACCACTTTTCATGGTACTGGCTTTCAGTTCGTTTTTGATGATATAAGATGCGAAAATATTACCCATGGTACTGTCTTCCCAACCCGGAACAACGATTGGAATATTCTTTTTAGCCGCAGCCAGCATCCAGCTGTCTTTGGGATCTATCTCATAATACTGTTCCAACACACCGCTCAGCAACATTTTGTACATATACTCATGCGGAAAATATCTTTCGCCCTTGGCATCTGCATCGGCCCATAATTTATGGATATGCTGCTGCAGGCGGCGGAAAGCTTCTTCCTCAGGTATGCAGGTATCGGTAACACGGTTGTAATGGTTCTCTAAGAGTTCCCACTCTTCCTGCGGACTCAAATCGCGGTAATTAGGGACGCGTTTGTAGTGGCTGTGGGCAACCAGGTTCATGATATCTTCTTCCAGGTTGGCGCCGGTACAGCTGATAATGGCCACTTTATCCTGACGGATCATTTCTGCAAGGCTGATGCCCAGTTCGGCGGTACTCATGGCACCGGCAAGGCTGATCAGCATTTTACCACCTTCTAACAGGTGGGTTTCATATCCTTTGGCGGCATCTACCAAAGCGGCCGCATTAAAATGGCGGTAATGGTGTTGAACAAACTGCGAAACAGGTCCTTTACTCATGATTCTTGATTTTGAAGGGCAAAAGTAATTTTTTTGAACGGTTTTCAGCCAGAACCCTGTTTCTGCAAATATTTATTTTCCCTTACCGGATTCTTACCGATATTTTTGCTTCGCTGATATGACGACCCCCATGAAGTTTTTGTTTAAGAATATTTCCATCGGTAAATGGACAATACCTGTTCCGGTGTTTCTCTGGTTTGCCTTAGCCATGATTGCTGCCATAGCAGAAATCAGCCGTGGGCATGCGGCTATTAACAACTACGATATTTTTGCCGGTGTATTTGAGCATACCATTGCACAAAAGAATTTATACATTCCCTATCCGGCAGAGTATGCAGATACCAATCATTATGGTCCTTTATTCAGTGTATTGATTGCTCCATTCGCACTATTGCCTGATTATCTCGGTTGTTTTTTGTGGTGTGTAGCCAATGCCTGGGTTTTGTTTTATGCGATTCGTCAGTTATCACTTACAGAAAATCAGCAGAATATCATCCTGCTGATAGGTTTGGTGGAAATGATGACAGCTATCCACAACGTTCAATTCAATCCCATGCTTACCGGGTGGATATTATTAAGTTATGTGCTGATTGAAAAAGAAAAAGATTTCTGGGCCGTATTTTTTATTGTAGCCGGATTTCTGGTTAAAATCTATGGCATTGCCGGGATTGCATTTTTCTGGTTCTCGAAAAATAAAGTAAAATTTATCTTCTCTTTTATTTTCTGGTTTGCGGTTTTGTTTTGTTTACCGATGATCATCTCATCACAGGCATTTATTATACAATCTTATAAAGACTGGCTGAACGCACTGGTAGAAAAAAATGCGCAGAACATTGATGCAGGCGACACCAATTTTATGCAGGACATTTCTGTAATGGGAATGATACGCCGCATATTTAACCATGATCATTTGAAAAATTACCTGGTAACAATTCCGGCAGCTGTTTTTTATGGGTTACCATTCTTGCGTATCAGTCAATATAAACACAAGGCTTTTACTTTAAGCTATGCCTGCCTTGCCATGATAGGAGTGGTGATTTTCAGTTCTTCTGCCGAATCATCCACCTTTGTAATTGCGGTTACGGGTATCGCCATCTGGTATGTGATTCAGGATAAAACCCATGCAAAATTCAACAATAGCCTACTTGCTTTCGTTATCATATTCACCAGTTTATCGGCCACCGATCTTTTTCCGCCTTATGTAAGGGAGCATTTTATTCTTCCCTATTCACTAAAAGCACTGCCATGTTTTATAGTATGGTGCGTTCTTGTGTATCAATTGTTATTTACCAATTTTGACCGGGTTATTTCACCTGCTCAAAATGATTCGCTGTTGAGCCATCCGGGGAGGTAAAAGAGAGATACAAGTTTCATTTTTTTGCCACAGATTCACAAATTAGCACAGATTAAATCTGCGAATCTGTGGCTGACTTATTTTGGAAACAGCAAACAACCGAAATAATTGTATTTTGCCCTTCATTAAATCATTACCACGGCGGTTGCCTGATGAAAAGAAAAATTTCCATAGTAATACCGGCTTGCAACGAGGAAGCAAATGTTGGCATCATAACAGCTGCCATACAACAAACTTTTGCAAACCTGACAAACCCATACAGCATCACTTTTGTAGATGATGGCAGTACCGATGGCACGCTTACCGAGATCAAAAAACTGGCTGCGGCGCACAACAATATTTTCTTTATTTCTCTGGCAAGAAATTTTGGTCACCAAAATGCATTAAAAGCCGGTTTGGATCTGGTAGATGGCGATGCAGTGATCATGATGGATGGCGATATGCAGCACCCGCCCGATCTGATACCCGAAATGATTGAACAATGGGAAGCCGGTTATGATATTGTGTACACCATCCGCAAAGACCATAAAGAAATGCCTTTGATGAAACGTAAAACATCTAATATGTTTTATAACCTCATCAACAATTTATCAGATATAGAACTGGAACCCGGTACGGCTGATTTCAGATTGCTTGATCATAAAGTGGTGGAAGTATTCCGGGCTTTTAAAGAAGCTGATCTGTTTATGCGTGGCCTGGTGAAATGGATGGGCTTTAGCCAGATAGGTATTGAATACGATCCTGCACAAAGAACTCGGGGAACATCTAAATATACCATGAAAAAAATGATCCGTTTTGCCTTGCAGGGCATTACCTCATTCAGTACAAGGCCATTGTATATTGCTGCTTATCTCGGTTTTATTTTTTCGCTTTTATCTCTTTTGTATGTACCCTATATTATCTGGAGCATTTATTTTGGACACGCTATTTCGGGTTGGGCTTCTATGATTGCAACCATTGCTTTTTTTGGAGGTTTACAACTGATGATCCTTGGAATTATCGGAATGTATATTGGTAAACTGTTTGTGCAAAGCAAGCAAAGACCCCATTATATTGTGAAAGAATCAAACCGCCTATCATGAACCGCCACATTCTGTTGAGTTTTGATGTGGAAGAATTTGATATGCCGCTGGAATACAATTTCAATATCAGCGCAGAAGAACAAATGCAGGTTGGTAAAAAAGGATTGGATGCCATCAACCCCATACTTACTGATCCATCTGTTAGCGCTACTTTATTTACTACCGCCAATTTTGCCATGCATTATCCGGATGCAATAAAGCAATTGGCAGCAAAGCACGAGATTGCCTCGCATACCTTTTATCATTCAGCATTTATTGATGAACATCTCTTATCATCAAAGAACAAACTCGAGGAGATCAGCGGCAAACCCGTTACAGGCCTGCGTATGCCACGTATGCGTAAAGTGCTGATGGAAAAAGTGAAGAAAGCGGGCTATTTATATGATTCATCCATCAACCCCACTTACCTGCCCGGCCGCTATAATAATTTTCATTTACCGAGAACCATGTACAGCGATGAGGGAATGATTCGTGTGCCTGCTTCTGTATCACCCATTATCCGAATTCCGCTTTTCTGGTTAAGTTTTAAAAACCTGCCATATCCTGTTTTTAAAATGCTGGCGCAGCAAACGATAAAGAAAGACGGGTATCTATGTTTGTATTTTCATCCGTGGGAATTTACTGAGATTGAAAATTATGGGTTGCCCGGTTTTACCAAAAAATTAAACGGAGAACCCTTACTGGAAAGACTGCATTGGTTGATCAGCGATCTGAAAAAAGAAGGCGATTTTATTACGATGGATCAATTTGTAAAAGAGGAAGCACCCGGTAAACAGGCGCTTCTCTGATTTTACAACCTAACTCCAACTGTAACTATTTTATCGCTCCTTTAAATAAACTCACATCGCCATACAGTGATACTTTAAGGATCTGTTTATGATCAGCGTTTTCCAGCATTACATAATAATTTTTTTCTCCTTCCTGATCAAACTCAATGGCATCGGTCACTTTAAACGCTGCATATTTTTTCTTGATGGTCTGGATCGCATTCAACGGTAATTTTTTCAGGTCTACATTGCGACTCATCCCCATCATTTCACCATCTACTGAAAAGAAAGCTTCTACATTTTCATCAGCCAGTGTAAAGCTAACTTTCAGGTAATCGTCTTTTGTGGTCCAAACAGCATTGGTAGCCCCTTCAAACTGGACTTCAAAATTGTTTTTTACTTTAAAACCTACTTTGGTTTCATCCAGTGCAAAAGCACTGCTTCCGGCGGCTACCACTATGAGGGCAGCCAGTAATAATTTTTTCATGGTGTAATTTTTTAAGTGTTGATTTTGATTTTTTTTGTCATTTTCTTATTGACAAACCAAATGTAGAAACCTCCAAAAATTTATTTTTTTAATAATGACAGAAAACAGGGTTTTGTAATTGCGCAGTGATAAACGGTAAGCAACTCATCAATAAAATATTTTTCAACTCCTGTTAAATGCAATACAGTATTGATTTTTGAGTGATTTCTTAATAAAAACACAAAAGCCGTAATCAAGTGGTTAATTTTTAAAAACGGGTTTAACAATTCTTAAAAGGGGTTCACTAAGAGAAAGACAAGAGATAAAGAGGGGCACAAGGGCTAACGCTCAGTCCTCTTTTTCTCCTGTCTTGCGGCTATAATCCTTGTTATATTAATCGAAACATAGCACTTTAGGATATAGAAAGATTCGTATTAAATAAAAATAAATTTGGTTTATATAACAAGTATTTAGACATTTGTCTAAATATACAAATAACTAAATACCGTGAACGCCCTGTTTAAAGCTTTGAATGACCAAACCAGAAGAGAGATCCTGGAAATACTAAAAGAGGGAGACCTTACTGCGGGAGATATTGCCGATAGGTTCAACATATCCAAACCCAGCATTTCTCACCACCTTGATCTGCTGAAACAGGCAGAACTGGTTTCTGCTGTAAAAGAAGGCCAATTCATTTATTATTCGCTGAATACTACTGTTATGGATGAAATGCTGAAATGGTTTATCCAGTTTACTAAAACAAAAAAGAAATAATTGTATGAAAAAAGCATCACTGTTAAGCTCATTGTTGATATATGTATTGATGTGTGTACCGTTGTTTTATGCGGCAAGCATCTATCCATCTTTACCTGCCATGATTCCAACACATTTTGATATCAATGGCAATCCCAATGCTTTTGGCGATAAGAGTACTATCTGGTTTACCACCACTCTTTTAACAGTGGTTTCTTTGTTAACCTATCTGCTCGTTCGCAATCTGCCAAAAATCGATCCTAAAAAAACAGCCGGGCAAGCACCGGAAGTGTATCATAAGATTGCAGCAACCGTAGTAGTATTTCTTTCGGCCCTAAACCTGATCATTGTATACGCAAGTCAAAATGGCTCTGTTAATATTACCCATCTCATGCTGCCATTAATGGGACTCATGTTTTTGGTGCTTGGCAATTATATGCACAGCATCAAACCCAATTATTTTGTAGGTTTTCGTTTACCCTGGACCTTAGAGAACGAAGACAACTGGCGCAAAACACACCAGCTGGTTGGCAAATTATGGGTAGGTGGCGGATTGGTGATGACGATAGCTACTTTATTACTGCCTCCCAAGTCTGGTTTTATTTTTTTTATCAGCATTACTTTTATTATCACCATCATTCCAGCTATTTTTTCTTACCGCTATTTTAAAAAGCATCAATAATATTTTTATGAGATCATTATTTATTGCAATTAGTTTATTTTTCTGCAGCATTATTTCTGCACAGGATATTGCCGGGCATTGGCAGGGATTAATACCAGCCGGGGGAAAAAATGTGCGCCTCATTTTTCATGTTACCAAAAACGGCAACGCATATTCTTCAAGATTTGATAGCCCTGATCAGAATGCTTACGGACTAAACTGCAGCAGTACCAGTGTTCAAAACGATAGCCTCGTAATTGGTATTGAATTGGTGAAAGGTGGCTACAAAGGAAAGTGGAATGGTAAAGATGAAATAAAAGGAGTGTATTCGCAGGGTCCGGGAAGCACAGCTTTGGATCTCAAACGGTTGAGCGATGGAGAAGTTCCCAAACCTGTTGCTGCTAAACCCAAACCACAAACACCACAACCTCCGTTTAATTATATAGTGGAAGAAGTGGGTTACGAAAATGCTGTACAGAAAAATCACCTGGCGGGCACATTAACAAAACCATCTAATGGAAATAAATTTCCGGTGGTACTGATGATCACAGGCAGTGGCCCACAGGACAGAGATGAAACTATTGGCGCACACAAATCTTTTTGGGTGATCGCGGATTATTTAACCAAACAGGGTATTGCTGTTTTACGTGTTGATGACAGAAGCATGGGTAAAAGTACCGGCGATTTTTCCGGATCTACCTCTGCAGATTTTGCAACGGATGTAATGGCAGGCTTAGCCTATTTAAAAACAAGAAACGATATCGATACCACTAAAATGGGATTGATAGGACATAGTGAAGGCGGATTGATTGCGCCTTATGTTGCAGCCCGATCAAAAGATGTTGCCTTTATTGTGATGCTGGCCGGTCCGGCGGTTGGCGGTAAACAAACCATGTATTATCAGGCCGTTGAAAAACCATTAGCTCAGTTGAGTGCACATGACAGAAAAGCTTACGGAGAATTTTACAATGAAATGCTGAGCAGAAAATTAGATGAAGAGAAAGGAAAATTAGATGTAGATCAGGGAAAAGATATTGTTCTGTACACAAGAAATGCTTTTATGAACTGGAAAAAGAAACAACCCGATTCTACCTTAAAAGTATTAATTAAAGGAACAGATGAAGAAGTGATCAAATCAATATCAGCCGGGTTTCGTGATCTGGAAAGACCATGGTGGCCCTTCTTTTTAACCTACGACCTTACCAAAGACCTGCAAAAATTAAGAATCCCCGTATTTGCTTTGAATGGAGAAAAAGATGAACAGGTAGATCCCAAAGCCAATCTTGCACTCATCAAATCTATCTTCGCTAAAAATAAAAACACAAGAGTCAAAACCTATGAAGTGCCTGGCGTAAATCACTTATTCCAACACTGCAAAGCCTGCGGAAGTGTGGCCGAATACCTTGAACTGGAAGAAACTTTTGATAAAGCTACTTTAGTAATGATAGGGGATTGGATTAAGGAGCAGGTGAAATAATTGTGAGTAGTGAGTAGTCAGTATATATTATCCTGGAAAGTTTCACAGCATAACTCTAAATACAAAATTATAAACTTCTGTCACTCACTACTGACTACTCACAACTCACCATGAACTACCTCGCCCACGCCCATCTCTCCTTCCATCACCCCGAAATATTGGTGGGTAATATGATCAGCGATTTTGTAAAAGGGAAAAAACAATTTGAGTATCCTGATCTGATTCAAAAAGGTATCCGTTTGCATCGTGCCATTGATACTTTTACAGATATTCATCCCGCAACACAAAAAGCCAAAATAATTTTTAAACCCGCTGTTGGCACTTATGCCGGGGCTTTTATGGATGTGGTGTATGATCATTTTCTGGCAGCAGATGTAAATGAATTTACCAAAAATGGGTTACAACTATTTTCTGCAGAAGTATATAACCAGTTATCAGAAAGAGAAAAGCATCTCCCCGAAAAATTTGCACATATATTTCCTTATATGCGAACACAAAACTGGCTATATCATTACCGTTTTACAGAAGGACTGGAAAAAAGCTTTGGCGGATTGGTAAGGCGTGCCAGTTATCTGGACAGTTATGGGGAAGCCTTTACTGTATTTACCAATCGTTATGAGGAATTAGGTGATCATTACCGCGTATTCTTTCCGGAGGTAAAACAATTTGCTGCCGAGCATTTGGCAAGCTTACTTGAGTAATAAGCTTTTTTGAAACACATAGTTACATAGGGTAAGAATAAGGGCATATAGTTTACATGCTATGTTTCCTTTTTCCTAACCTATGTAACTATGTGTTTCAAAATCTCTAATCAGGAATAACTGGCCATTTAACAATTAATAGTAAAGCAGATTGCAATAGCATTTATCTTTGGAAAAACCCTTCCCATGAAGTTATTCGTAAGCCTGCTTTGTCTTCTTGCCGTGGTAACCATCCATGCCCAACAAAAACCCACCGATCTCGATAAATCGCCGATGGATATGAGCTATTGGCCCAATAATTACCCATTGCTAAAAATGAACGGGAAGGCTAAGAGTATGCCGGTTGCCCGCATTGTTTATGGAAGACCTTTAAAGAACGGAAGAAATATTTTTGGCGGCATTCTTAAATACAATGAACTCTGGCGTCTTGGTGCCAATGAGGCTACAGAAATAGAGTTTTTCAATAGTGTAAAAATTGCGGGCAAACTGGTAGAGAAAGGCCGTTACACCCTGTATTGTATTCCCAACGAAAATAAATGGACCATCATCTTAAACCGCGACCTGTTTAGCTGGGGCGCTTATACTTACGACAGTAAGAAAGATGTATTACGCACCGATATAGACATTGATAAAAACACAGAAAGCGTAGAAGCTTTCACCATGTATTTTGAAGAAACTAAAAACGGAGCGAATTTGAATTTTGTATGGGATGATGTAAAAGGGAGTTTGGGGATAGGGTTGCCTGTTTTTAAAAAGTAGAACAAATAAAGAAACATAAACCTTCCTCGCTTGAATGCTACGTATTCAAAAAAAGGTAAAATCTATAAAAAATACATCCGTTTCAAAACACCCCAACCAAACAGTGACCTTGTGCCCCCGTGCGCAAATAAATTTTCTTACAAAGGCACAGGGGCACTGTTTTGATTGCATAAATTATATACTCTCCTCACTTATCACTTTCGTAACTTCATTCCTGCAAAAACGATTCATCATTCACAAAATGCCTGTATGAAAAAATCAGTATCATACCCTGTTTACTGTATTCTGTTTTCTCTACTCACCACTCTTTCTTGTCAAAATAAAAATAACAAACCCACAAGCGAACAAAAATGGTGGAAAGAAGCGGTTGTTTACCAGATCTACCCACGCAGTTTTAAAGACAGTGATGGAGATGGTGTTGGCGATTTGAAAGGGATCATTTCAAAACTCGATTATATTAAAAGCCTGGGAGTAGATGCAGTTTGGCTAAACCCCATTTACAGCTCGCCCAATGATGATAATGGTTATGATGTAAGCGATTACCGCAACATCATGAAAGATTTTGGTACCATGACCGATTTTGATTCCTTGTTAAGTGGATTGCACAAACGCGGTATTAAACTGGTGATGGATTTTGTGCTTAATCACAGCAGTGATGAACATGAATGGTTTAAACAAAGCAAGAGCTCAAGAACCAATCCTTACAGAGATTACTATCACTGGTGGAATGCCGACCGGCCCAAACCTGCACCACGCTACAGTTTGTTTGATGTAAACCATGATGCATGGAAATATGATTCTGCCAGTAATGCTTACTACTTACATTATTTTTCAAAAAAACAACCTGATCTGAATTGGGAAAACCCCAAAGTACGTAAGGAGATTTTTGATATGATGAAATTCTGGGCCGATAAAGGAATTGACGGATTTAGATTAGATGCATTTCAATTTGCTGCAAAGGATACCAGCTTTCCTGCTTTTCCAAAAGGATATGAGCAGGACTTTGTGAAATATTATGCAATGGGTCCACACCTGCATGATTACCTGAAAGAAATGAACAAGGAAATCTTTAGTAAATATGATGTAATGAGTGTTGCAGAAGGTGCGGGCAATTCTTTTGAAGATGCGCATAATTTAGTAGATGAAGACAGAAAGGAATTAGGCATGGCCTACGCATTTGAAGCAGTAGATATTGCCAAGCAGAGCGGATACAGTTTGTTGCATTTTAAAGAAGTGTTTTCAAAATGGGACAGTGTGTTTGCACAAAAAGGATGGCTTGCCATTTTTCTTGCCAATCATGATCAGGCAAGATTGGTTAGCAGGTTTGGCAATGATAGTGCGGCATTCAGAGAACCTTCCTCTAAAATGCTGACCACATTTTTGATGACGATGCGTGGTACCCCTTACTATTATAATGGCGATGAATTGGGTATGACGAATGCAGGTTTTACCGATATCAAACAATACAAAGACATGGCTACACTGAATGAATACCAGAACCAGAAAAATATTGGCGGAGATCTTCCTTCCTTCATGAAGATCATACAGTTTTCCTGTAGGGATAATGGCCGAACCCCTTTTCAGTGGAACAATACAGCCAATGCAGGTTTTACAACCGGCGTGCCCTGGTTAAGCATTAACAGCAATTACGCAACCATTAACCAGGAAGCACAGGAAAAAGACCCGAATTCTGTGTTGAATTATTTTAGAAAAGCAGTGAAGTTGCGAAAAGATAATCCGGTTTTGGTGTACGGAAAATATACATTGCTTGAAAAAAACGATCCCAATGTGTACGCTTATGTTCGTGAACTGGATGGAAGAAAATTATTGATCATACTCAATTTTACAAGTCGTAGAGTATCAACAAATCTGGGTATGTATATCAACCGTGCAAGAAAAATTGCATTAGGCAATTACACAACACCATCCACAGACGGCACACTGCAACCGTATGAGGCGGTGGTTTATGAATTGTAGTATTTAATATGGATTTTATTTATAGCCGCAGATTCTTAGTATTTAATCAATATTGCTTATTAACAGAAAGATGTAATATTTATAAAAGAAAAACAATCACCCACTTCAAATATCTTTGCCCAAAATCACAAACATGAAACTCGCCACCAAATACATACACGCCGGCACAGAACCAGATCCATCCACAGGTGCGATCATGACACCTATCTATCAAACCTCTACATATGTGCAGGAAGCACCGGGTGTAAACAAAGGCTATGAATATGCCCGCAGCCAGAACCCAACCCGTAAAGCATTGGAAGATGCCTATGCACAAATAGAAAATGGAAAATTTGGCCTGGCTTTTGGAAGTGGAGTAGCAGCAACGGATGCCGTAATCAAATTATTATCACCCGGCGATGAAGTAATTGCCGCCAATGATATGTATGGAGGAACCTATCGTTTGTTTACAAAGATCTTTTCTAAATATGGTATTCGGTTTACGTATGTAGATACAACGGATGTAAACAATATCAGTAAAGCCATCTCATCAAAAACAAAACTTATCTGGATAGAAACACCCACCAATCCATTGATGAACATCACTGATATTGCTGCGGTTGCTGTAATTGCCAAACAAGCCAAAGCATGGTTATGTGTTGATAATACGTTTGCTTCTCCTTATTTACAAAACCCATTAGACCTTGGTGCAGATCTTGTTATGCATTCTGCCACTAAATATTTAGGCGGACATAGTGATGTGATACAAGGCTGTTTAATGATGAACGATGCAGACCTGCGTGAGCAACTCTATTTCATTCAGAAAAGCTGCGGAGCAGTACCCGGTCCGATGGATTGTTTTTTGGTGTTGCGTGGAATAAAAACCTTGCATATCCGTATGCAGCGCCATTGTGAGAATGGAGAAAAAGTTGCGCAATTTTTACGCAATCATCCTAAAGTTGAAAGAGTGTATTGGTGTGGTTTTGAAGATCATCACAATCATGCAATCGCTAAAAAACAAATGCGTGGCTTTGGTGGTATGATGAGTTTTACCATGAAAGATGACAGTGTAGAAAATGCACGACGCGTTCTTTCATCAACCAAAGTATTTGCGCTGGCTGAAAGTTTGGGTGGGGTTGAATCACTCATCAACCACCCGGCTTCTATGACGCATGCTTCTATCCCCAGAGAAGAACGCATCAAGAACGGATTAACCGACAGCCTGATCCGTTTGAGTGTTGGTATTGAAGATGTGGATGATCTGATCGATGATTTGAATCAGGCGATTGGGTAAGCTGGGCTTCCTACAAATATTTTTTGCCACAGAAATCACAGACTTACACAGATTTATTCTGTGCCTTTCTGTGAATTCTGTGGCAATTTTAATCCTGATACATGAAAATACAATCAGACAAATCATTAAAAGAATTCTTCGACAAAAAAGTAATCCAATACAACCAGGTTGCTTTTATTAAAGATGACCCTGTTTGTATTCCCCATCTTTTCACCAAAAAAGCAGACATTGAAATTGCCGGTTTATTCGCTGCCGTTTTTGCCTGGGGAAACCGAACTACCATCATCAACAAATCAAGAGAACTGATGCAGCTGATGGATCATGCCCCACATGATTTTTGTTTGCATCACAGCAATAAAGATTTACAAAAATTAGAAGGCTTCAAACACCGAACTTTCAACACAACAGATCTTTATTATTTTATTGAATTTTTAAAATATCATTACACCCACCACAAAAGCCTCGAAGAAGCATTCCTCATACAAAAGTTTCCCCTCCTCTCAGGAAGGGCCGATTCAATCGCCCCAGGCGATAAAATCGGGGGTGGCGAAGACGGCGGGATGGTAGAAAAATGCCTCACCCATTTCCACAACTATTTCTTCTCTCTCAAACACATCCCCAACAGAACCAAAAAGCACATTGCCACACCCTACAAAGGCTCTACCTGCAAACGTCTGAATATGTATTTGCGTTGGATGGTACGAAACGACAAAATGGGTGTTGATTTTGGGATCTGGGAAAAAATAAAACCTTCAGATCTCATCTGCCCAATAGATCTGCATGTTGCAAGGGTTGCGAAACGCTTTGGTTTACTCGACAGAAAACAAATTGATTGGCAGGCGGGTGTTGAACTCACCAAATACCTGCGCACACTTGATCCACTCGATCCGGTGAAATATGATTTTGCTTTGTTTGGATTGGGGGTGATTGAAAAATATTAACCACCGATTAAAATTTCGCCACAGATTCACAGATTAGCACAGATTGTATTGAGAAAATCTGTGCTAATCTGTGAATCTGTGGCAACTTTATTTCTTCCAAAAGTTTCTTGTTGCCTTAACTAAATAGGAACAATTTTTGAATTTGTCTAGAAGAAAAACATCCCACCCGTTTGCTTACCTCCAACTTTGGTTTTTTGTCCGGCAAGTGCTCTGATATTATACGTATACGTCAACATAAAATAACGCTGTAAAACATTGGTTCTGCTATCGGTGATTACATTGCCGTTGATCCATCGGTTTACATTGTTGTTGCGGTTAAGAATATCGTAAACAGCTAATTTTATCTGGCCTTTGTCTTCTTTAAACATCAGGAAAGTAAGTGCTGCATTCCAGTACACATTGCTTTTAGGCAAACCTGGGGCTAGGTTGCTGATATAGTTATAAGCAACATTGGTTTCCCACACAAATTTTTTAGGAAGACGAACAATAAATTCGCTCTGCAGGTTTTGTCCGGTATAGTCTGTAGTTGCAAAGGAGGGATTGGTATAAGTGTTCTTTCGCAAACTGATATTCATGGATGGATTGAATTCAACCACATCATGCCAGTTCATATTAAACCTAAGCGAAGGGGTGAGACTATAGGATGAAGTTTCGCTCATCACATTATTAAACAGCATCGGTGTATGGTTATAATTTCCATTTGCACCCATATCAACAGAAAAAATAAACCTTGGATTTTTCTTGTATTGTTTATTCACCCTGAAATTCAGGTTCAGCCTTTTTACTCCATTCACATTTACAGGGGTACTTACCTGAACACCCGTACTGTTAACAACCAGTGATTGTATCACAGCATCATCAACTGTTGATGCATTGATATTTCCATAATAGGAAGTATTGGTTTTTATATTTACAATATTGCCATTAATACTAAAATTGGTTTGTTTGGAAGGCAGTAATCCCGGATTGCCGTTTACTATATAAAAAGGATTGGAATTATCTGTTACCGGATTCATATAACTGATAGAGGGTGCAGATACATCCTGCGAAATATTTACATTCACCCTTTTCCAGTTCAGTCCGGTATTGAATAAAAGATTTGAATAATGCAGTTTACTGTTGGCAGAACCTTTTGCATAACTGTTATTGATCCATTGTTCCATTTGTGTTGCACCAAAATTAAGCGACACTTTATTGATGCGGTAGCTCATTGAAAATACACTGCCCCAGCGTAACTGTTCTCTGCGAAGATCATTGCTGAGTAAAGTATTCAGGCTATCATAAAACCCATTTGCCGCATGTTTTGAATAAACACCTATTAATTGCGCCAGGTTGGTATAATCGACCCGTTGATTTAGTCGTATGGTAAGTTTGGAAGTAACCAGGTTGCTGTAATTAATATTCAGGTTGGCATTTGTATTTGGCGAATTGGTGCTACGCAGTTGCTGTAAAACAAGCGTTGAGGAAGATGGATAGATATAATTATTGATACTCTCATTAATATAATCAACCGGATTTCTTGTATAACTAAATCCATTATAGAATGAAATAGATCTGCCTTTTTTGCCGGCAAAGCGATGTGAAAGATTAATGCTGTAACTATATGCGTCGCTGCTGCCATTGGTATAGTTATTGCCATTGCCATTACTTACCGCACCAAGTTTGTTATTATCGTTGGTACCGATAGAGTTGGCTGTAGAATGATTGGTATTGAACACGGCACTTCCGCTAAAGCTCATATAAGTAAGTGAATCTTTATTCCAGTTGCCACCTGCCGAAATACTGTGTGCATCAGTTTTTGTAACAGAAGTTCCCAGCCCTTTAGTAAAAAGAATGGTATCACCAAAAAAGCGCTGTGTATTGCCCTCCGAAACAATATCGTTATGAGAGCCGCCATAAAAATATTGAGCAAACAATGAAAACTTTTTTGAAGGCGAATGATTCAAATTAAAACCCGCACCTGTCGATGTGGTGATACCGCTGCCCAAGCCGCCAAAAGAAATTCCGTTGATAGCAAAACCTTCTCTTCCTCCACCGGTCCACATACTCATACTGTTAAAACCACTGCGGTTAAATCCACCAAGAGAGTTTACATCCTGTATACTAAAACCGCTTCGGTTAATATTGTTGCTGTAGGCCAACATACTCATTTGTAAAGTATCGCGGAAAGTGTTGATGATGCCGCCTGTTTCATAATGCCCGTCGCTGCCTCCACCGCCGTATACTTTTCCAAACAGCGCTTTCTTGATATTCTTTTTCAAAGTAAGGTTGATCACCACACCTATATTACTCATATCGCCATCATTGTTCAGTGCGATCTGTTCTTTATCATCCGTTACCTGTATTTTATCTACCAGATTACTGGGCAGGTTGCGTGTGGCCATTTTGGGATCATCTCCAAAAAAACGTTTACCATCAACCATTATCCGATTGGCTTTACGGCCGTTATAGGTTAGATCGCCGTTTTCATCTACCTGCATGCCGGGTAATTTTTTCAGCAGATCTTCTAATAATGCAGTGGGTAAGGTTTTAAATGCAGAAGCATTGAATTCGATCGTATCCTGTCTGATGATTACAGGAGGTCTTTCTGAAAACACGATCACTTCATCCAGTTGTTTGGATGTATTTACCATTTTCAAACTCCCGAAATTAAAGATTGGTTTTTCAGCGGTCAATGTAAAATCCTGTCTAAATCCTTCATAGCCAGAATAAGTTGCCAGCAAACGCAGAGGAATATCAAAAGGCAGACCCGGAATTTTAAACTCACCCACTTCGTTTGTTAAACGATACGTAACAATAACAGTGTCTTTTGCTTTAAAAATAGTAATGGTAGTAAGCGCAAGCGGCTTTTTACCCGAGCTGTCTGTCATTTTTCCTGAAATAGTACCGCTCTGTGCCTGCACAAGCCCGGTAAATAATAGGGCGCATGCGCCGATTATTAATTTTCTCATAAGTTGAATCAAAACTAAAAATTTAGTTGTAACAGTTATAATTAGTTTGATGAGCGGTTATTGGCATTTGGTAAAATGATAGAGCAATTATTGGTCCATATTCCATAAAAATAGGAGGATGTTTTTTGAAAAAAAATAAACAGGGTGGTTTTCAATGAGATACAACATGAGTATAGTCTCAAATATTTCTTTGAACAAGAGTATGGAATCAAATAAAAGTTGGAAAGGAGTAAAATTTATTGGATTGTTTTGCAGAAGGGAATTTCACTAAGGGAAGGACAAGAGAAAAAGAGAATGAATGAGTTTCTCCTGCTACCCCCTTTCTCTCTTGTCCTTCTCTAAGTGAAATATTAATCACCATCCTCCAACTGAAACAATTCCTCCACACTCACCCCAAATACCTGCGCCATTTTTAATGCCAATGCTGTAGAAGGAACGTATTTACCCGATTCCATCGTATTAATGGTTTGCCTGCTTACACTGATCTTTTTGGCAAGATCATCCTGGGTAAGGTTATGTATGGCCCGCTGAATTTTGATCTTGTTTTTCATACGGCTGATTTATTATGTTGAAACAATACAAACCGGAAGCGGATGATGAATATGATGAGTATGGTAAACATATTGTACGTCATGACGCTAAAGAAACCACCTCCATAAAAAGTAAGGATACAAATAATGAGTACTACATAATTTACGATCACAGCCCATTGTAGTGAGGCTAGTCGGAAGAACTGTATAGCTTCATCTTCTACTTTTTCTTTGGAAAATGCGATCAGCATAAAACTAAGTATTGTTCCAACGGCTGCTATTTCATCTGTAAAATTTGTATTGTTGGAAAAATCAATTCCCCATTTAATATTGGAATGATAATTAAGCCAGGGAACAGTATAGTCCCAACCAATATAGGCAATTCCCAAGGCAAGAAAGGGGAAGATGGCTACCAAACCGATCTTCTGGCAAAAGTGCGGAAGTAAGGGTAGTTTTTTCATTTTGTTTGATTTTAATGACAAAACAAACGTAAAGATTATTTTTCATTATGTAAAGTATATTTTACATTTTGTAATAAATATTTAACATATTAGGACCTACTTTGGGTAGGTTTGAGGCTTGGTATATCTTTAAACTAATATGGAAAAGGAACAGGAATTATTGCGATTGGAAGAATTATCTGCCGAACAGCTGGGTATTTTTATCAATGACCTGATAGAAAAAGATTTTTCGAGGCTGGTGCAAATTCTGTATCGTTTGGATGTGAGTGAAGAAAAACTCAAATCCGTTTTACTAGAACATCCCACAGGTGATGCGGGAGATATGATTGCAAAACTGATAATCGAGCGGATTGAACAAAGAGAGAAAGCAAAACATTTATTTAAACAACAAACAGATATTCCGGAGGATGAGAAGTGGTAGTTTTTTCGCCACAGATTCACAGATTAGTACAGAAAAAATCTGTGAAAATCTGTGTCATCTGTGGCAATAATTTATCTCAACAACTCATCAATTCTTTTAAACATATACCCTTCTTTTTTTAAATAGCCGATCAACTCATCCAGCTTATCATACAATTTATCTTTCCTCCTTGGATCTGTTCCGGCGTGAATTAAAAGAATAACGCCATTTAATCCGTTAGGATCTGTTTCATTAAATTTTTTGATGGAAGCCATGATCTGATCGCTGTTTCTGTAAGCTTTTCCCATTTCGGGATAGGTGTAATCTGCATTACTGGTGGTGCCGGGCGTGAAGCTGAATGCCTGAAGGCCCCATTTCCTGATCCATCCCGCAGTCTCCTCATTCCACCATTCATAAGGTGGTATGAAATATCGGTTGAATTTTTTTGTTGCAGGAATAACCCTGTGCATAGCAAATATGTTATTGGTATAATCATTAATCAGAGAATCGGATGATACCAATGTACTATCACGTTTGTTCCAATCACAATACAGGATATGTTTGTCTGAATGCACACCCAACAGATTCTTTTGATTATTTAGATCTATAATTCCCTGTCTGAATGCTTTATTTCGATAGAAATTGCCTGTGAGAAAAAAGGAACCCTTCACTTTTTGTTTATTGAGCGTATTGGCAATAGTTGATAATCCATCTCCAAATTCATCTGCCGTAAATACCAATGCCATTTCTTTATTTCGATAATCTCCGCGAATAATAGTTCCTGCAGAAGTTTGGTTTAAAGGTTTTGCAGCCATTTTTTTTGCTTCTGCTTCCTTTGCTGCCAATAAATAGATAAGCGATGCGGTTCCATCCATGGTAGGTTCATTGGTACTATAGTCGCCGTAATCATCATGATACACGGCGAGATCGCTTTGAAAATCTGCATATTCATCTGCTTCCATCAGTTTAATGCCAATCAATCCTTTATAAATAGAAGTATACACAGGGCCATCTACAAGACCGCCATCAATGGGATAGTTTTTTATGTGTGTAAATGCCGAATGCGGATCCACTGGTGTATCACCGGTAGCAGGCAATCCATATACCATACTGGTTCCCCAGGGGTTACATCCAAATAACCAATCAAAATTTGCCTGTTCCAGATAGGCAAATTCATTAACGCTGGAAATATGGTTTGCAGCAGATTTCCAGTACCAGTTACAGGCAATCGCTAAGGATGCCGTGAGGTTATTGCTACACCATATAAAAGGTACACCTCTCAAAAATGCATTTTTTTGAGCTTTATCAAGAACTGTTGTAAGGGTTTTTCTAATCGTTAAGTTTAACTCTAAATTATATTCGTTCAAACCCCTTGCTATTTCCATTGTATAGATCCCCAAATTATTGAAGGGGTAATACTGGTAATGATTAGCAGTATCTTTTCCCATCCATTTGCTCACAGAATCCTGCATCAGATAATTAGTAAAATCTTTGTCATACTTTTTATTTCTGGTGAGTTGATATAATTGTGCAGCTGCCTGTTCCATATCATCTGCCCAATCGCCTTCTGCATAGATATAGGGCGATACCACTGAAACAGTTTGTGCAACACCCGGTTTATCAATTCCCAGTTGATAGGCACTTAGTGCTTTTTGTTTTAACAGTTTTGCAAAAGCTGAATCTTTTTTTTGATAGATGGAAGATGCCAACGCAAAGGCACTCGCAAACTTTCCGGCAGTAGATGCAGCACCGGTTGTAGCATTCATAAACTTGCCGCGCTGCTGTGGTTTGCCGGAAACAAAATAAACAGGCCGTTCAAATCCTTTTCCATAATAATTATCTTCTTTGGGAATGCGCATTCCTCTATGATCGCGGTCATCGCCTAACTGATTAAATAACCAATCTGCCCGTGGGTGCATTTTCAATAACCAATCCAATCCCCATTTTGCCTCATCCAATACATCTGCTGTTCCATTTTTTCCATCCAAACCATTTGCCTGTTTTGTATCACCAAACACATCCGGAAAATCCCGGTAAGCTGCCAGTAAATGATATGTGGCATTGGCCGATGTGGTGCTGTATTGCAGATAATCACTTGCGTCATGCCATCCACCACTCACATCAATATGGGTACTGTCGGGCATGGGGCCATACATGGTGTATCCATCGTGCGTATGACAGCTATCCTTCAAAAAAGGATTGAAACCACTTCTCTGCTGACGCATATATCGTAAACAAAAATCTGCTGCGCCTTTGTATACATCGTCATCAATGCTAAATACAGGAGATTCCGTGTTGCCGGTTTTGATAAAATATTTTCCAGATTTTATGTATGCAGAAAAATCAAGTCGGTGGGTAGCTACAAAAGGTCCGTAAGCACCAAAATCATTTCCTGCTTTTGCACTGAAAACAATTTTCTTAGAACCGGCTTCCACCAGATCAAAATTTGTGATGGCTATTTTTTGTTTGCTGCACCATACCGCCACTTTAATACCTGCCGGAGTATACCCTAACTGATTGATACGGATCCAACTGGTTTCTTTATTTTGTGCATCAACACCAACAATCAGAAAACAGAAGATGGCAATCGAAAAAATAATAATCAATCTATATTTCATAACATACTAAAGATAACAAGTTGTGTTGTGGAAACACATTAATACTCTGCGAAAAATCTGTCTGTTCGATTCAAATAATTATATTCACCGCAGAGAAAAGAGATGCAGAGAAATCGCAGAGTTAATTCAACACTTTTTTAATTGCACTGCCTGATAAAGATACTCAACCATGCTTTCGCAGACCTCATCTTTTTGCGCTATTTTCGCTGCCTAAATTGATTGCCGATGAAACTGATCTCTTACCTCACAGATGGACATGATCAACTTGCTTTTTTAGTGGATGGATTGATATTTGATTGCGATCTCTTACATCCCGATCTGCCCAATAGTATGAATATGTTCTTGCATTATTGGGATGACATGTTTCCTGTTGCACAACAGGTAGAAGCAGCCATCAAGAGCGGCCGTATCAGCAAAGAACAAGGTATACCGGTTGAAGATCTTGAGTTGCTGGCACCGGTTCCTTTTCCAACTTCGTGCAGGGATGGATATGCATTTCGGCAACACGTTGCTGCCGCACGCAGAAACCGGAAAGTAGAGATGATTCCCGAGTTTGATCAGTACCCGATTTTTTATTTTACCAACCACCACAGTATTCAAGGCCCCGGTAAAATAAAATGTATGCCGGATCATTTTGAGAAATTAGATTTTGAATTGGAAGCAGCCATTGTAATATGCAAACAGGGAAGAAATATAGCTGCAGGAGAAGCCGATCAATATATTGGCGGATTGATGATCATGAATGATATGAGCGCCCGCAGATTGCAGATGGAAGAAATGCTGTTGAATCTTGGCCCGGCAAAAGGAAAAGATTTCTCTACTGTAATTGGCCCATGTTTGGTTACATTGGATGAGTTAACTGCATTTGAAGTGCCTTGCAAAGAAGGCCATACCGGAAAGAGCTGGAACCTGCCCATGAAATGTTGGGTAAATGGTATTCAGGTAAGTGAAGGGAACATAGCAGATATGGACTGGACCTTTGCCGAGATCATTGAACGCTGTGCCTATGGAACCGATATTCATCCCGGTGATGTGATCGGAAGCGGCACCGTTGGTACCGGTTGTTTTCTCGAACTCAACGGCACCGGAAAACTAAATGATCCTAATTATGTTGAGCAATGGTTGCAGGAAGGGGATACGGTGGAGATGGAGATTGAGGGTATTGGAAAATTGCGGAATATACTCGTTGCAGAAGAATCAGATTTTTCTATTTTAGCATTGAAGAAATTGGCGAATTAGCGGATTACGGATTAAAGCATTTTCTTCAACAAAATTATGCCTAAATATGTGACTTTTTACAGAAATGCCCTTGTGGAAAGAGGCCGTTGAATTTGCAGCTGAAGTGTATATTTTTTTATGAGAAAGATAAGCTGAAAACGGATTTCAGAATGAAAGATCAAATCCGTGCTGCTGCTTCTTCAATTTCAAATAATATTGCGGAAGGCTTTGAATATGGCAACAATAAAATATTTATTCGATATCTGACATATTCAAAGGGATCATCTGGAGAGGTTTTTAATCAGTTTACAATACTTAACAAAGCGAATATGATTGATGAAGCCTCCTATTTATATTTTAGTGGGAAAGCTCTCCAATTAAGTAAAAAAATTGGAGGCTTCATTCAATACCTCAAACGAACTTAATCCGAAAATTCGCAATCCGTAAATTAGAAAAATAATGGTTCTTGATTTTACTAAAATATCAACAACAGAAAAACAGCAATGGCTAAACCATGCCATTGCCCCAAGGCCCATCTGTTTTGCAAGCACCATCGATAAAGAAGGTCATGTAAACCTGAGCCCATTCAGTTTTTTCAACTTGTTCAGCTCTCAACCACCGATTGTTATTTTCTCTCCCGCCAGAAGGGTGAGAGACAACACTACCAAACACACTTTACAAAATGTTTTGGAAGTACCCGAATGCGTGATCAATATTGTAGATTATGCTATGGTTCAACAAACGAGCCTCTCCAGCTGTGAGTTTCCAAAAAGTGTGGATGAATTTATCAAAGCAGGATTTACCAAAGAAGCCGCAACTATGGTAAAACCACCCATGGTAAAAGAAGCTAAGATAAAATTAGAATGTAAAATAAACGAAGTAAAAAGCTTAGGCGATGAAGGTGGTGCCGGTCAACTGGTAATTGCTGAAGTATTGTGTATGCATGTAGATGAAAGTATTTTGGGCGATGACGGAAAAATAGATCAAAGAAAATTACATCTTGTTGCACGCCTTGGTGGCGATTGGTATTGCAAGGTTGATGAAACCAATTTATTTAAAGTGAACAAGCCTAATACACAGTTAGGTATTGGTGTAGATGCTTTACCCGAAGGCATCCGAAACAGTCCGATATTAACAGGGAATCATTTGGGGTTATTGGGAAATGTACATGATGTGCCTGTGATTAATCCCGCTTTTAGTGATGATCGATTAAAAAATATCATTCAATATTATTCTATCAGTCCTACAGAAATGGAAAAAGAATTGCATGTATATGCGGCAGAATTATTGAATGCCGGAAAAGTATCCGAAGCCTGGCAGATCTTATTGTCGGGGGAGAATATATAATTCACAAATCATTAGTAGTTATGATGATTTTTTTAGTAATGCAATTGATTTTGATCCCTTTTTGAAACACATAGTAACATAGGTTAAAGCCAAGGGCATATTGGATGAAACACTATATGAACTTTTTCCTAACCTATGGCCCTATGTGTTTCAAAAAAATTAGATTTCTTAGTCAACTACTTTTAAAGTCAATGCTTATAAATTACAGATCCCCAAGCTGTGGCCGCATTACAATATCTTCTACAACTGCCATGGGTGATAATTGCGAAGCAGCAAAGATCATTTTAGCAACATCATTGGCTTCCATAATGCGTGTGGTATCTACATCAAATCCATCCCAACTGCTGCTCATAGTGGCACCCGGACAAACAGCCGTTACCTTAATATGATGTGGTTTTAATTCTTCTCTCAAATTTTTACTAAAGCCCAACAAAGCAAACTTACTCACACTATAACTACCACCATTGGAATAAGCATGCAGCGATGCAATGGAACAGATATTAAAAATATGTCCGCTCTTAGCTGAGATCATGGATGGTAAAAGAGTTCTGGTAAGATGATAGGCACTGTATAGATTTACATTGATCATCTGTTCCAATCTCCCCTCTTCTTCATCGTGCAAACTACCGGGTAAAAATTGTCCGGCATTATTGATCACAATATCCGGCACTCCAAACTCCAGACTCCAGACTCCAAACTGCCTTGCTTCTTCTTTACTACTCATATCCACAGGCCTTGCTTTCACCGTACACTGCGGATATTTTGTTTGCAGCTTATCCATCGCATCATATAATTCTTTGGCATTGCGGCTGCAGATAAAAAGGCTGTAGCCTGCAGCAGCAAACTGTTCTGCAATGGCAAAACCAATTCCTTTGGAGGCACCGGTGATAATCACATTCATAAGTACGGGGTTAGAGGTACGAAGTACGAACATTTTTTGCGTATAAATTCGTACTTCGTACGGCTAACCACGTACTTTGCAATATGAAGTATCGTCATTTATTTTTTGATCTCGATCATACCTTGTGGGATTTTGAAACCAATTCAAAACAAACCCTTGGCGATCTATACGAAAGCAATGGATTGAAAGAAAAAGGCATTCCCGATTTTGAACATTTTTTTGAACGATATAGTTACCATAACCACCGTTTATGGGATCGATATACCAATGGATTTATTAAACAGGAAGAACTACGCTGGAAAAGAATGTGGCTGGCATTGCTTGATTTTAAGTTGGCTGATGAACCTTTGGCCAGACAAATGGGCGTTGAGTTTCTCGATTTGTTGCCTACCAGAAAAACACTCTTCCCTTATACGATCGAGATCCTTCAATACCTGCAAAACAAGGGTTATACCATGCACCTTGTTACCAATGGGTTTGAAAAAGTACAATACGGAAAAATACAAAATGCAAAGATCGATTCTTTCTTCAAACAGGTGATCACATCAGAAGCCAGTGGAAGTTTGAAACCTAAAAAAGAAATCTTTGAATACGCGTTCAGCAAAGCCGGTACAAGCGCAGCAGAAAGCATCATGATCGGTGATAACCTGGATGCAGATATCCAGGGCGGTATCAATGCCGGTATGGATACCATTTTTGTGAACCATCTTAATGTTATGCCGCATGTGCAGTCAACTTATGTGGTGTATCATTTGAAGGAACTGGAAAACATTTTGTAATAATTTGAGAATTTGAAGATTTGAAAATGAAGGAAGATTCCTTAAAATAAAAATGCCTCACAATTTTGTGAGGCATTTTTATTTTTTTTAGCTAAGACTATGCTTTTGTGCTTGTTTTTTTAGCAGCAGGAGTTGCAGTTTTTGCATCTTTCTTGCTATCCATTTTGCATTCTTTCATGTCTTTCTTACAATCTTTCATGTCTTTGCAACATGCTTTTTCAGTTTCTTTTCCACCTTTCTTCTTATCACCGCCATTGGCAAATGAAACACCTGAAATTAATAATGCTGCTGTGGCTAGTACAAATACTTTTTTCATACGGTAAGTTTTTTTGTTTAATTGTCTGTCCTAAATATAGACTATTTGCTGATTTTATTCCTTTCGGGCATGTTAAAATACAGGAAAACCAGCTTTTACCAGCTTGCCAGTACGGTAACACCACCTTTTACAACCTGGTTAAGCTCAACATTGATTTTGGCCGTTAAAGGCAATAATATATCTACCCGGCTGCCAAATTTGATAAATCCATATTCATCACACTGTTTAACCTGTTGGCCCACAGAAGTATAGTTACAGATACGTTTGGCCAGTGCACCTGCAATCTGTTTGTACAGAATTTCTCCATGGCTGTTTCTGGTTACCACACTCCATCTTTCATTTTCGGTGGAAGATTTTGGGTGCCAGGCCACTAAATACTTGCCTTTGTGATATTGGTTATAGATCACCTCACCACTCATAGGGTTACGGTTAACGTGAACGTTGGCCGGACTCATGAAAATGCTTACCTGTATGCGTTGGTCTTTAAAATATTCCACTTCGGTAACTTCTTCTATCACCACCACTTTACCATCTGCCGGACAAATGATCTGGTTATCATTAATGGTTAACACTCTGTTGGGAATCCTGAAAAAGGAAATAATAAACAGGAACAGGAACAAAGTAGCCAAAAACAACACCATGGTTAGCCAAGGGAGTGAAGGACTTAAAAAAGTAAATGATACCAGATTGAGCGCTCCGAAGATCAAAGCGGTAATGGCAATTGTTTTATATCCTTCTCTGTGGATCGTCATTGTAGATAATTGAGAGGCAAATGTAAAACGGAATATTGAGATTCTAACACCCCTCTGCAGCCCACTGCACCCCACTGCCTGCGGCATCTCCCCTGGGAGGGGAGAAAAATATTACCTTCTCAGGGCAGGGTTTAACGGGAGAATGATAAACATCCAACAAGTAATTCTTTCCCTTATATTTAAACCCAATCATGCCAACCACCACAAAATATTTCCGCGGCAACGCTTTACAAACCGGCCTCTACGCTGCTGTTATCGTATTTCTTACCTACACGATGATCTTTGGTTTTCGAAAATCATACACGGTTTGCACATTTGATGGCTTGCGTTATTTCGGACTGAATTACAAAACCATTCTTGTATTAAGTCAGATGATCGGTTACCTGATGGCAAAATTTTATGGTATTAAATTCATTTCAGAATTGAAAAGACTGGGCAGGTATAAAATTATTTTGCTACTGGTGGGTATTGCTTGGGCCGCCTGGTTTTTCTTTGCTATTGTTCCCGCCCCTTACAATGCAGTCTTTTTATTCATTAACGGATTTCCGTTGGGTATGTTATGGGGCGTAGTGTTTTCTTATATTGAAGGAAGACGAAGTACCGATTTTATAGGAGCCGCACTGGCAGTGAGTTTTATCTTCTCATCCGGTTTTGTGAAATCGGTTGGCGGATGGTTACTACTACAATTTCATTTGTCAGAATTCTGGGTTCCTTTTGCAACGGGATTGGTGTTTGCATTGCCCTTATTAGTATTTATTTATTTCACAGAAAAAATACCACCACCCGATGAAGCAGATATCGCATTAAGAATGAACAGGACACCAATGAGTGCAGCAGATAGAAAAAATTTTGTAAATAATTTTTTACCCGGATTGATCGCCTGTATCATCATCTATGGTTTTGCTACCATTTTCCGCGATATACGTGATAATTTCAGTGCCGATATGTGGAAGGAGATGGGCTATCTTAATCAGCCTGCCATCTTCTCTAAAACAGAAACGCCGATCACGTTAATTGTATTGATACTCATCGGCAGTATGGTGCTCATTAAAAACAGTTACAAAGCGCTAATGCTGGCACATTTTTTTATCGCATTGGGATTTATTCTTGCCGGTATCTCCACTTATTTCTTCACCCAAAAACAATTGGATCCTGTTTGGTGGATGACGGCTGTGGGCCTGGGTTTATACATGGTGTACATTCCCTTTAATTCTGTTTTTTTTGAAAGATTGATCGCCGCCTTTCGTTTTACAGGCAATGTGGGTTTCCTGATCTATCTCGCAGATTCCTTCGGTTATTTGGGAAGCGTGGGTGTTTTACTCAGCAAAGAAATTTTTAAAGTAAAACTCAACTGGGTAGAATTCTTTTCAAACAGCGTAATATGGCTGTCGGTAGCGGGAACTTTGATTACTGTTTTTTCAGGATGGTACTTTTCTAATAAACATCGTTCAGTTCAATAAGTAAAAAGTCAAAATTAAAAAGTCGAAAAATATTTTCCGACTGTTTAATTTTGACTTTTTATTTTTTACTTTTCCTCTCCTTTTTTCTTTTCATCATATTTCTTTCCGGCTTCTTTTGCTTTTTCAAAATCAAGCACAACACCATTTATGCAATAGCGTAAGCCTGTTGGTGGCGGGCCATCTTCAAATACATGTCCTAAATGTGCTTTGCATCTGCCGCATTCCACTTCTGTTCTTTCCATGCCTGCCGTATTATCAGGCAGATAAATGATGGATCCTTTGGTGATAGGCTCATAAAAACTGGGCCAACCGCAACCGCTTTCAAATTTAGTATCACTTTTAAATAAAGCATTTCCGCAGGCGGCGCAGTAATAAGTGCCAACATCTTTCAAAGTTTCGAAGGGACTGGTAAAAGGCCTTTCGGTACCTTTTTGACGGGCAATATAATAAACATCGGAAGGAAGGATCTTTTTCCATTCCTCATCTTTCATCACCACTTTTGATGAATCTGTTTTTGAATAAACAGGATTGCTCTTCGGATTATTGTTCATATTCTTTTGATTGGGTTGAGTAAAACAACTTTGCCACAATATGGTTGACAAAGCTAAGGCAAGCGTATATTTCATATTATTGATTATTAGATACATTGAATTTACGTTGAATTTGACTGTTTGGTTTCTTTTGGTTAGACGAATGATTGTTTGTTTACTTACAATTTGACCTTTTTAAAGGTTTTCGATTACTGTTAAATGTTTTTTAAAATCAAGGCCGTATCTTTGGAGTTCACGCAAGTATAGTAAGGACATGTTTAATATTATTCTGTTTGGACCTCCGGGCAGCGGGAAAGGTACGCAAAGCGAGAAACTCATTGCAGCTTACGGATTAAAACATTTATCTACGGGAGATCTGTTACGAAGCGAAATTTCCAGACAAACACCCTTAGGCCTGGAAGCCAAAAGCATTATGGACAGAGGCCAGCTGGTACCTGATGAAGTAGTGGTAGGAATGATCAGTTCTGCATTGGAATCGAATCCAGAAGCAAAAGGTTTTTTGTTTGACGGATTTCCGCGCACAGTGGCTCAGAGCGAGGCTTTGGACAAATTATTACACCTGAAAAATACCGAAATTGGCGTAGTACTTGCCCTGGAAGTGGGCGAAGAAGAATTGGTGGGCCGCCTCTTAAACCGCGGTTTAACCAGCGGCAGAAGTGATGATACCAACGAATCTGTGATCAGGGCCAGAATAAAGGAATATCAGGACAAAACCACCGTGGTGGCCGATTATTACAGTCGTTACAGTAAAGTGGTAAAAGTGAAAGGGGAAGGCAGCGTTGAAGAAATTTTTTCTGCCCTTTGCAGCGAAATTGAAAAACGAATGTCTTAATTGTATTGTAATAAAGTTTTTACAACCAACAACCAACTGCGAATCCCGCCCACAAGGCGGGATTTTTTTTGCGGTCGGGACGCTAAAGCGACCTGACCGCTAACTCGATTGGAATTATTCCATTTTTTTAATATGTTCAATATTCAAAAGCGTTCAGGCGGCAGTAGCCTCTCTACCGCACTGCAATTCCCTATTCCTTGTTCATCTGTTTGAAATTCAAAAGCGTTCAGGCCGCTTTAGCGTCCCGACCGCTTGCCGCTTTTGGCCTATCTTTATTCCTCAACCCGCTGCCATGTTATCAGACAAAGAGACCTTCCTCAAAAAAGAATGCATCCCACTATTATATAAACTGGTTCCCGGTCAGCAGGGCAATTGGGGTAAGATGGACGGTCAGCAAATGGTAGAGCATTTGCGGGATATCTGTAAACTGGCCAATGGTAAGATCATACTTCCTTTACTAAATACCGATCCCGAGAAACTGGCACAGGCAAGGGCATTTTTGATGACGGAAGGATTGTTTAAAGAAAATACCCGGGTTCCGGTAATGCCGGAAGAACCGGCTCCTCATAAATATGCCAATCTGGAAGAAGCGATTACCAAAACCAAAGCAGAACTTGAGTGTGTATTTACCGCTTATGCAGCTGATCCTTCTCTAAAACTGATGCATCCTATGTTTGGTGAACTCAATTATGCCGAACAGATCCATTACCTGGATAAACATATTCGCCATCATATGCGTCAGTTTGGGTTGGTGGATTAAAGTTTTGACGAATTTGCTTTCAGCCAATCAACAATTTGTTCAAACCGGGCAGACCCAGTAGATATTTCAATGATCAGTTTATATAATTCATCATCTGAAGATGTTAAATGAATATTGTATTCTATCAATAACCCATACATAGAAGCCATGCCTGTTCTCTTATTTCCATCAATAAAAGGATGGTTGGTAATCAGGCTTTCGCCAAGTGCAGCTGCTTTTTCAAAAGGTGTAGGATACAAATCTTTATCATCAAAAACCTGAAATGGCCGTGCAATGGCAGATTCAAGCAATCCAAATCTCTTACTCCCGGCGCTCCTCATAATTTGTAATACACATTTGATGTAAATCAATTATATCCTGTAGGGCAATCATTGAGCAAGTTTTTCCAATACTTTGCCATATTGTTCGTTTATAGCGGCAAAATGTTGTGCGAGGTGTAATGTGTTTTTTTCGTTATCAGTGAGTTTAACGAGTTGCCCTAAAATTTCTTTAACGGCTTCTTCTGTTTTAAGATTTGCCAAATGAAGAATAGCTTCCTGTTTCATTTCTTCTACACTCATAACATATATTTATTCTTAAAGTTACTATTTTTTTAAAAATCATTTTCAAAACCTACCAATCGTTAGCTTTGTCTATATTAATGTGGCAATTTGAAAATTTGAAAATGTGCTGATTCGAGAACAGAATTACACTTCCATTTTCCAATTACCACATTTTCAAATTTTCAAATTATGACGGCTGCATTAGAAAATTATATTCTTGGTAAACGAATTACAGGCGACGGAGATGGTCAGGCTTTGTATAATGCTGTAACCGGTGAAACCATTGCCAGGGCATCTACGAAAGGAATCGATTTTGCATCGGTACTTAACTATGCCAGAACAAAGGGCAATCCCACACTTCGCAAAATGAGTTTTCATGAGCGGGGATTGATGTTGCGGGCTCTGGCTTTTCATCTTCGCGAACATTTGAATGAGTTCTATAGAGTAAGTTACCAGACTGGTGCTACCAAAGCGGACAGTTGGGTTGATATTGAAGGAGGAATTGGCAATCTCTTTTCTTATGCATCACTCCGCAGAAAATTTCCTGATGAAGCCTATTGTTTAGATGGAGAAAATCATCCACTCGGTAAAGCCAATACTTTTATGGGTCATCATTTATTAATACCCAAAGAAGGTGTGGCTGTTCATATCAATGCATTCAATTTCCCAGTTTGGGGGATGCTGGAAAAAATTGCCGTGAATTTACTGGCCGGTGTTCCGGCCGTTGTTAAGCCTGCAACGGTTACCTCTTATTTAACAGAAGCCGTGGTAAAAGAAATTGCCGCATCAGGTATTTTGCCCGATGGTGCTTTGCAATTGATCTGCGGTAGTGCCGGTGATCTGCTGGATCATGTGGGCTCGCAGGATGTGGTCACTTTTACGGGTTCTGCATCAACCGGATTAATGCTGAAATCAGGCAAACGAATCCTCGAAGAAAATGTTCCCTTCACCATGGAAGCAGATTCGCTTAACTGTATAGTGTTGGGTGAGGACGTAACACCTGATATGCCGGAGTGGGATATTTTTATCAAAGAAGTTCGCAAAGAAATGACCACTAAGTGCGGACAAAAATGTACCGCTATCCGCCGCATATTTGTTCCTGAAAATAAGATGGAAGATGTGCGGATTGCTTTGGGTAAAGCACTTTCTCAAACTACCATCGGTAATCCGTTGAATGAAAAAGTAAGAATGGGTTCATTGGCAGGAGAAACACAAAGGCGTGAAGTAAAAGAACAGGTACAAAAATTATTGGCTTCTTCACAGATCATTTATGGATCGATGGATAGTGTGGAACTGATAGATGCTGATGCAAACAAAGGTGCATTCATGAGCCCGATATTATTGCTGAATGATCATCCACTAAGCAGTAAGGAAGTGCATGAGGTGGAAGCCTTTGGTCCGGTGTCAACTTTAATGCCTTATCAATCTATAGACGAAGCAATTGCACTGGCTAAAATGGGTAAAGGCTCATTGGTAAGTTCTATTGTTACTGCTGATAAAAAAATTGCGAAACAATATGTACTCGGTGCGGGCATGTATCATGGCCGTATTTTAATATTGAATGAACAATGCGCCAAAGAAAGTACTGGTCATGGCTCGCCTTTGCCATTATTGGTGCATGGTGGTCCGGGCCGTGCAGGTGGTGGTGAAGAAATGGGTGGCATGCGTGGTGTGAAACATTATATGCAGCGAGTGGCCATACAAGGTTCGCCGGATATGATCACGGCGGTGAGTAATGTTTATCAACCAGGAGCAACCGGTAATCAGGATGGCATCCATCCATTTAAAAAATATTTTGAAGAACTGGTTATTGGTGATCAACTGATCACAGAAAAAAGATTGATCACTGCAGAAGATATAGACCGCTTTGCTGATTTGAGTGGCGACCATTTTTATGCGCACCTGAAAGAAACTGATTTTGAAGGAACCATGTTTGATAAACAGGTGGCACACGGATATTTTATCATCAGTGCTGCTGCGGGATTGTTTGTTGACAGCTATGAAAAAAATCCCGTTCTCTTAAATTATGGAATTGATGAACTGCGGTTTACCAAACCCGTGTATCCCGGAAGCGAAATTCTTATTAGGTTTACCTGCAAAGAAAAAATCAGTCAGGAGAAAAAAGAACCTGAAGATATTGCAAAAGGTATTGTAAAATGGTTGGTAGAGATTATTGATGAAACGGAGGAGATAGTGGGGGTTGCGACCATTTTGACAATGGTTGCGAAGAAAAAATAAAACTCTGCGCAATCTCCCCTCCCTCTGCATCTCTGCGGTGAATATTTTTCTTCACCGCAGAGATGCAGAGAAAGCAGAGGTTTTCGCAGAGGAAAATAGGTAACTTTCAAAAAAAGATATGGCAGAAGAGATAAAAGATGGGTATGTAAAAATTGAACACCATAATGGCATTGCCACTATCGAATTCTATCATCCGCAAAGCAATTCATTGCCGGGTAAATTATTGAAAGAATTGGCCCATGCAATCCATGCCGAAGGTTTGAATGAATCAACCAAAGTAATCATACTTCGCTCTGCCGGCGAAAAAATATTTTGTGCCGGTGCATCATTTGATGAACTGGCTGCCATTACAACTGAAGAAGAAGGCCTTGCATTTTTCTCCGGTTTTGCCAATGTGATCAACGCTATGCGCAAAGCACCAAAATTCATCATTGCACGTATTCATGGAAAATGTATTGGCGGCGGTGTTGGTCTCGCAGCTTCTGCTGATTATGCCATTGCAACGGAAGGTGCAGATATTAAACTGAGCGAACTGGCTGTGGGTATTGGCCCTTTTGTTGTTGGTCCGCCGGTTGAAAGAAAACTCGGCCTTTCTGCATTCTCTCAACTAACCATTGATGCCAGTATGTGGCGTTCATCCGACTGGGCGCGCCGTAAAGGATTGTATGCAGAACTTCATACAGAGATTGCGGGAATGGATGATTCCATTACACGTTTATCCAATACTTTGTCAAACTCCAGTCCCGAAGCGATGTATGAGATCAAAAAAATATTGTGGAAAAATGCAGAGAATTGGGATGAGTTGTTGATGAAGAGAGCCGCGATCAGTGGTAGATTAATATTGAGTGAGTATAGTAAATCGTTCATTGTATCTTTTAAAGAGAAACTGAAAAAATAGTGCGGCCTGCTTTTAATAATTTGCCACAGAAGTACACAGAAAAATCTGTGCTAATCTGTGTATTCTGTGGCAAATTTCTTTTTTGGATCCTGCTATTATTGCTAACACTCAATGCTGCAACTGCACAAACAAAAGAAACAGACGATACCGCTTCCAGTCCGTTTAAACAATTGTATGGAATTGATATTTATAGAAAAAAAGCGGCCGACTCATTACAATACCTGATTCCCCTACTGGATACCATTTTTGAGAACGATCAGAAATACCGCTACCGCAGGAAAGATGAAGAGCAATCTGCTGCCGCAGAAAGGTTTAATCTTCATAAAAAGGAAATACTTTACATCGATTCAATCAATGTGTTAAAAATCACTGCCATATTAGACAGGTATGGATGGATAGATAAAAAAAAGATTGGCATTTTAGAAGGGGGTACTTTTTTCTGGATAATACAACATGCCAATATTGATGTACAGGAAAAATATTTACCCATGTTAAGACAGGCTGTGTTGGAAAAATCTGAAACAGCACACCACCTTACCATGATGGAAGACAGGGTTAGCCTTCGAAAAAATAAATACCAGCTTTATGGCACACAAGTTTTTTATTATCCTCCTAAAAAAAGATTTTATTTATTCCCTTTGATCGAGCCTGATAAAGTAAATGAACGAAGACAAATTGTAGGATTAAGCCCTACATCTTTTGATGCTTATTTGAAACAGTTTAACCTTGTGTGGAATCTTGATACCTATCAAAAAGAATTGCATGATGTGCAACGATTTGTGGCAAACAGTAAGCCCAGTGATCAGTAAGCCAAGTTTTAAATATTGTATCTTCGATTTCTCAAATGAATTTAATCAGGAAAATAGCAGGTAATATTACTTTATTGGCCATCAGTATTTTGCTGCTTGGCGTGAATGCTATTGCACAGATCGTTCTTCCTACACATAAGCAAAAAGGGAATATGATTTCTATTATTTTTTCTTTTTTGATAGAAGTAACGGAAGAGATTTTTGTTTTCGAAAGATCCATTCTTTCAAGATCATGGATGTTGCAGCAAAACTTTATTAAACGAGGATTGGTGATCGCTGCTGCGTTCTTTTTTCTCCTATCCTCGTTTGAATGGGTTGTTGCCGATCAAAAGCCATTATTATCTAATGTTTTAGAAACGGTTCAGACCGTTCAGGAACAACCAATAGTATCTGTAAAAAACGATCATCAAAACAAATCGCTTTCCAGTACCGGAGATGAGGATCAAATTGCTGATTATCGTGATGGAGAGCAAAAGAAATATTCTTATCATTCCATTCTTCTTCCCCAAAAGCGATACCTGATAAATCGAAGTTTTCTTATTTAGCATAGATCATTTTGAATTACTCTCTCAGCATGTAGCTGAAAGATGCATTATATATGATCAATTGATAAAAATGAAAACAGTATTTATATTTTTATTCCTGATAATCTCTCAGGCAAACAGCGATGCTCAATTTGAGTTCAGGACTATCATAAAAACTGAGCAGGAAAAACAAAGATTGGGGGGAACAACAGTTTCAATTAAGCAGATCAGTAAAACCGTGCTTGCAGACAGTAATGGAATAGTATTGATCAAAAACATCCCCGAAGGGAAGTATCAGATTGTTTTTAAACACATCGGTTATAAAACAATGGAGAAAGAATACCAAATCCCTCTTAATTCTAAAATACCAGATACTGTTTTTTTAAATTCTGAAAATGATGAGTTGAATGAAGTAGTGATACAAACCACACGAACGGGTGCGCTTTTGCGTGAAAATCCTACAAGAATTGAAGCCATTGCTGCAGACGAACTGGATGAAAAAAGTACGATGAAACCTGGCGATATTCGAATGCTGTTGAATGAAAGCACGGGTATTACCACACAAACCACTTCTGCCGTAAGCGGATTGGCCAGTTTACGTATTCAGGGTTTGGATGGCAGGTATACACAGATATTGAAAGATGGAATGCCACTGTACACTGGGTTTTCCGGCAGTTTGGGTATTTTACAAATTGCACCATTGGATCTGAAGCAAGTGGAATATATTAAAGGATCTGCTTCTACATTATATGGCGGTGGTGCCATTGCTGGATTGGTGAACCTGATCACTAAAACGCCAACCGATAAACCTGAACTAAGTTTTCTATTGAATGCAAATTCAGGAAAAGGATTTGATGCCAATGGTTTTTACAGTGAGA